>JAQUKG010000049.1 GCA_028719245.1 Candidatus Altimarinota bacterium
TTTTTGTTAAATAATTTAATTATATCTCAAAGTCTTGGCATTAATAACTCTAATCATTTTATAATTCAATTTCTGTTTGTTTCATTTTTTGCCATAGATCATATATATATTACATTTTTACCATTTTCT
Source organism: Candidatus Altimarinota bacterium (assembly GCA_028719245.1). Classification (GTDB taxonomy): domain Bacteria; phylum Patescibacteriota; class Gracilibacteria; order BD1-5; family UBA6164; genus UBA7396. The sequence continues at coordinate 130 of JAQUKG010000049.1, forward strand.
TCATATAAATTTACTTCAAATTCTCATATATCTTTTTGATTATCATCCTTAATTTTTATAATTAAAACTCTATGTCATTTTGAGTTAATTCATACATCATAAATTTCACAATTATTTAATGATTTTTTAAAAACTCTAAAAATTTTAAAAACTCTTCATGCTTTTAATTGTTTTATAGGTATTGTGTCATAAACTTTTTCTTTTCACTTTCAAACTTTATCTATTAATTCTTCGTAAACTTGACTATACACAGTATCTGAATATTCTGTATTTATATTCATGACATAAATCTTATTTTCATCAACTATAAAAATAGAAACTCATTTAAATGGTGGATATGGTTTATTTGATAACTCTATTCAAAATCTTACAGTAAATGTTTTTTGTCAATTTTCATTTTGAGCTGTTTTTATAACAGATATAAAATCTTTTCATCAATTTATACTTATAATTCTTGGGATATTATCAAAACTTTCTAAAACTTCTAAAGTTAATTCTCCCAATTTTAGAGGTCATTCTTCATTAAGATTCACTGTACCTAATAGTGAATATTTTATTTTTATTGCTAATAATTTGGCCTCTAACTCATCTAATGTAATTTCTGATGTAATTACTGATATTTTAGATAATAATATTACTAATTCAGCTTTTGCAGTAGAATCTCCTTTTAAAACTTGAATCAAACCTTCTATTTCATCAGTTATTATTTTTATTCTTCATTTTTTTCAATCCATTATTGGTTTAATTTCTGCAATTCCTTTTTTATGTGGTTGTTTATTAAATCAAGGCTTTTTAGGAGATTCTACTAAAACTTCTTTATAATATCTTCTTAATACATTTTTATTCATATATTATATTTAAAATTAGGTTTTACTTTTATTTTCTATTAATTCTATTTTTTGTTTTCTTGATAATTTTTTAATTTGATTTTCTCTTATTCTAGCTTCATTTAGTATTTCAAATTCTTCAAAATAAACTAATTCAACAGGTCGTCTAATTTTTGTGTAACGAGCTCAAGATTTATTGTTATTATGTTGTAAAAGTCTTTTTTCAAGATTATTTGTTGATCAAGTATAAAATGTTCAATCATTGCATTTTAATATGTAAGTTATATTTAAAGACATATATTAATCATTTGGAGTTAATCTATTTTCAATTTCCAAAAATCTTTGATTTGTTCTATCAAACATTAATTCAATACTTCAAGTTGGTCAGTTTCTATTTTTCTTTATTCAAATATCAGTTATTCATTTTCTATCAGTAAATTCATCATAATACTCTTCCCTATACATCATCATAACTATATCTGCATCTTGCTCAATAGAACCAGATTCTCTTAAATCTGAAAGTATAGGTTTTTTATCTTGTCTTGATTCAACAGCACGAGATAATTGACTCAAAGCAATTATTGGAACATTTAATTCCCTTGCTAGTGATTTTATTCATCTTGAAATTTCTGAAATTTCTTGAACTCTATTTAAACTATTTCAATTACTCATTAATTGTAAATAATCAATTACTATTAAATCAAGTCAAGCTTCCATCTTTAATCTTCTAGCTTTTGATTTTAAATCAAGTAAATTTCATCATGCACTATCATCTATATAAATATTTGCGGCACTTAATTTTTCCATTGCTTCTCATAATTTCGCAAATTCTTCATCTTCTAACTCCCCTTTTGCTAACTTCCAACTATTTATTCAAATACTTGAAGCAATCATTCTATCAGTTAGTTGTTCTTTACTCATTTCCAGAGAAAATATTGCAACATTTTTTCAATTAAATCATATATTCTGGGCTAAATTAAGAGAAAATGCAGTTTTTCACATACTTGGACGAGCTGCTAATATTACTAAATCTCATCATTTTAATCATCAAACTGTGTTATCTAAAGATTTAAATCCAGTATGAAGTCTATGTTGTTTTACACTTTCAGGATTTTCATGAATTTCAGCAAATTCTTCAAATCTTGATTCTAAAATATCAGAGATATGAACTAACTTATTTTTTATAAAAACTTGAGTTACATTAAAAAGTGATTTTTCTGATTTTTCTAAAAGTTCATTTATATTTTTTTCTTCATCATATCAATTTAAAATTATTTCATTTCAAGCTTTAATTAACTTTCTATTTACTGATTTATTTTTAACAATTTGAGCATATTCAAAAATATTTGAACTCGTTGGAACTATTTCAGTTAATTCTATTATATAAGGTAAACCTCAAATATCATCAAGCATTTTTCTATCATCAAGTCTTTCCTTTACTGTAATTATATCAATTGGTTTATTTTTTGTATAAAGCTCTAACATTACTTCATAAATTTTTGCATTTTTGTCATCATAAAAATCATTTTTTACAAGTAGATCTGAAATAACTAAAAATCAATCTTTATCAATTAAAAGACTTCATAAAACTGACATTTCAGCTTCTAAACTATGTGGTGGAATTTTTAGCATAAATTTTATTTTGTATTAAAATTAAGTTATATATTTATATTCATTTTTTGATAAAATAAAAACAAATTTTAAATTACTAGTTTAAAATTTGTTAATAAAAATTGTGCAAAAGTTTTATTCGTTTTCTCAGTATCATAAAGCTTCTAATTCAACAACTTCTTTTTTTACTTCTTCATTATAAGGTTGAATTTCTAAGACTCTCAAATATGTATTTATAGAATCATTTATTTTTCAAATATTTCTGTAAGTTGATGCAAGTAATATCAAATTATCAGCATCTCTAGGATTATCACGAAGAAATATTTTTAGGTAAGTTATACAATCTATAAAAAGTTCTTTATGATAATATAAATGAGCCAACATATTAATTATCTCCAAATCATCACTTCTAATATCATTAGCTTTCTTATACATTTCAATAGCTAAATCATATTTTTCTTGCATTGTTAAAACATAAGCAAGTTTTTTTAAAATATCAAAATCATCATTATGAACTAAAAGTAAATCTTTATAAATATATTCAGCTTTTATATAGTCTTTTTCTAAAATATAAATTGATGAAAGTTCTATATTTAAATCTTTATTAAATTTATCAATTGATAATCACTCTATAATCAGATTTTTTGCTAAATCATATTCTGATTTTGAAATATTTAATTTAATCTTTTTTAATAATTCAATAATTTTATTTTTATCTTCATCGTCTATTTCAGCTTTTACAACAAGATAATTATCTATATGTGCATTTTTATCTTCATTTATTTGAACCGTTGAAATAATTTTTTCTTTTCATTTATTTCTGATTCATAAAATACTTTTAACACTCAAAAGTATATTTTTTATTTTTCAAGATAAAAAATATACAATAAATAATATAAAAACAATAAAAAGTACTATTTCAAGTCTAAACAATAACAAACTATAATCAATCATAAATATTTATTTTAATAATTATGTGTATTATACTTAAAAAAAAATATATTCAAGATTAATTATGATATTTTGTAGAATAAAAAAATATTTTTTCTTTACTTTATAAGCTTTTTTCTTAAAATACGAACCAAATTTTATATCTTATTTTAATAAAAATGATTTACAATAATTTTTCTGATTTATATAAAAAAGTTTTAATTAATACTGAAAATAAAATAAAAGAACTCGGTTATAAAGAATTAAATGAAGTTGATATATTCATTTCAATAATTACTAATTCAACTTGATGAATTAAAGAAATTTTTAATTTATATTGAATAAATGAAAATTTAGTTTTAGAACTTTTAGAAATTAAAGAAATTTTTTGAAAACAAAATTCTAGAGCTGGAGTTTATTCTTGAATGACAAATTCGCTAAAAGAAACTATATTATTAAGTGTGAAAATTGCTGCAAGTTTTTCTAAACCAAAAGCATCTATTGAAGATTTTTTACTTGCTTTAATAAATAATAATTGATGGTTTGTTAAATTACTTGATTATGTTTGAATAAATCCAAAAGATGTAGAAAAAAATTTAAAAGATTTAAATCAATCTTGAGCAATTGATTGATTAAGTTCAAAAAGTTGATGACAAAGTTTTACAGAACCACTTGATAAAATTATATGAGCTATTGCTGATAATTTGTTTTGATGAATTATGAATAATGAAGAAGTAACTCCTTTTGATAATAATAAAAATTCTAAAAAAGTAGAATCCAATACTCCTGCTTTAGATTTCTTTTCTACTGATTTGACTTTAGAAGCAAAAGAAAAAAAACTAGATAAAGTTATTTGAAGAAATGATGAAGTCCAAAGATTATTGTCAATTTTAAACAGAAAAACAAAAAATAATCCAGTTTTAGTTTGAGAACCTTGAGTTTGAAAAACTGCAATTGTAGAATTACTTGCCCAGATGATAGTTGACTGAAAAGTTCCATTTTCTATGAAAGATAAAAAATTGCTTGCTTTAGATATGAGTTCTTTAGTTGCTTGAACAAAATATAGATGAGAATTTGAAGCTCGTATAAAACAAATTATTGAAGAGGCTTCAAAAGTTGAAAATGAAATAATTTTATTTATTGATGAAATTCATACAATTATTTGAGCTGGATGAGCAGAATGAACTTTAGATGCTTCAAATATTTTAAAACCTGCAATGTGAAGATGAAAAATTAGAGTTATTTGAGCCACAACATTAAATGAATATCAAAAATATATAGAAAAAGATTCAGCTTTAGAAAGAAGATTTCAAAAAATAGTTGTTTGAGAACCAAATTTTGAAGATGCAATTTCTATAATTTCTTGATTAAAAGAAACTTTTGAAGAATATCATAATTTAAATATTACAAAAGATGCTGTAGTTTGAGCTGTTGAACTTTCTAATAGATATATTACTGATAGATATTTACCAGATAAAGCTATTGATTTAATTGATGAAGCTTGTAGTTTAAAAAGCATGACTTACTCTTGAGATGAAGAAAAAATTAAATCTTTAAAAGAGAAAGTGGTTGAAACAAATAAACAAATTGAATCATTTGTAATGTCTCAACAATATAAAAAAGCAAGTGCACTAAAAGAAAAAATTAAAAAATTAGAAGAAGATATTTTAAGTTTTAAAAAGAAATATTCAATTCCAAAAAAAGATAGGTTAAATATAACTAAAAAAGATATTCAAAAAGTTTTAAGTATGACAACTTGAATTCCAGTTTATGATTTAGAAGAAACAGAAATTGATAAACTAAAAAAATTACCAAATGTTTTATGAAGTCAAATCATTTGACAATCAAGTGCAATAGAATCAGTTTGCAATTCAATTATGAGAAGTAAAGCTTGAATTTCAAATCCTAATAAACCACTTTGAAGTTTCTTATTTTTATGACCAACTTGAGTTTGAAAAACCGAGCTTGTAAAAGTTTTAACCAAAGAATTTTATTGAAATGAAGAAAATTTGATAAAAATTGATATGAGCGAATACTCAGATAAAACCTGAGTTTCAAAGCTTATTTGAGCAAATGCTTGATATGTTTGATATGAAGAATGATGACAATTAACTGAAAAAGTTAGAAAAAAACCTTACTCAATTGTGCTTTTTGATGAAATAGAAAAATGAGATTTTGAAGTTTATAATTTACTTTTACAAATTCTTGATGAATGAAGTTTAACAGATAATAAATGAAGAAAAATAAATTTCAAAAATACTATTATCATAATGACTTCAAATGTTGGACAAGAAGAATTCAATAAAGAAGCAAATAAAATTTGATTTGATTTAGATGATAAAAAAGAAAAAGATGTAATAGAAGAATTTAAAAAAGTAGAAGAAAATATAAAAGCAAATTTAACCGATTATTTTTCTAAAGAATTCTTAAATAGAATTGATAAAATAATAGTTTTTTGACCTTTAGATAAAAAATCTATTTCAAAAATAGTTGAAATAAATTTAGAAGAATTAAAACAAAGAATAAAAAAAGCAAAAAATATTGATTTAGCTTATGATAAAAAAGTTATAAATTTTATTGCAAAAGAAGTTTACAATCCAGAATATTGAGCAAGAGAAGTTAAAAGATATATAATAGAAAAAATAGAAGACAAAATAGCACAAAACTTGATTTATGGTAAAGCTTCTGATACAATTTCAATATCTTTAAATAATAAAGAATTAGTAATTAAATAATTTATGAAAAATAAATTTTATACATATTTTTTTATAATATGTTTGTTTATAATACCAAAAATATCTTTTGGACTTTTAAGTGATCCATTATCACTTGATATGTATAAAGATATTGATAAATGAATTTATAACTTAGAATTAAAATATGTTGGTCAAAATCTTAAATGATGAGATAGTTGATGAAGTATAAAAGAAGAATTCAAAAGAAGATTAACCGACTCTGGAATTGATCCTAAATATGTAGATTGTATAAATTGAGAATTTAGCACATCAAATGTACAAGACATAGTAAATGATGATAAATCTATTAGTATTTTAGTTCAGAAATTAAATACAAAATGTTTTTGAAATGATAATAAATCTATTACAAATGATATTATTTTACAATATAAAGAAGAATTTACAAAACTATATAATGAAAGTGTTACAAGAGCAAAAAAAACTACACAGGAGTTAACAAAGATTTGAAGAATTTGAATGTATAGTGATTGAATAGAAGAAAATTCTCCATTTGATTTAATGGTTGATTTATCTGATATTGATAAAATAATTTTTGAATCTGATATTCCATATAGCTGAGTAAATGCAGAAAATTTATGAGAAGTATCTGATGGAGTTTTTAATTGAATGACTCCTTCTCAAGCATTTAGTATGAATAAATATCCTGATAATATTATTTTTACTTGAGCATATAAAATAACAACTGATAATAATTATTCTTGATTAGACGATAATAATTTTACTCCAATAGAAAAAATAAGTGATTGAAGTAATCAAGTATGTAAAACAAATAACTCTTGATTAAATGATAATGTAGTTAATAATTTAATATGAAATTCAGCTACTAATTCTTGAACTTGAACAAATAATAATAATTCTTGAAGTAGTAATTCTTGAAGTTTAAATAATAATTCTTGAAGTTTAAATAATAGCACTAATTCTTCTTGATGATGATATTCTCCAGTTAATGATAATGATATATGGCCTTGTAATAGTTTTTTTTGTATAGTGATAGAATTTGTTACTTCTAATCACAATTTACTTGGATGATGAAAAACTTTAAGTATAGAATGATTATTAAAAAAATCTAACGAACATTTAAAAAAATTTGCTTGAACTTCTTTAATTCAAGCAAATATGACAGTAAATATTTTTGAATTATGATTAAAGGATTTAAATTTACCTGATATTTTTCATTTATGATTTCAAGTTAGTCATAAACCAGTTCCAATAATAAATGTTAATAAAAATTCAACTGAAGATAAATCAAGTGATGAATTTAAAAGTAAAAATTTATTAGTAAAATATTATAAAAATTTATGACTTGAATATGAAAGAGCTAATGATTTACAAATATTTAATAATACTCTGTGAGAAAATAAAACCATTATTGAAACAACTTGATTGTCTAATGCAGAATTTCAAAATAAAATTGATGTTTTAAATAAAACAATGGAAAAGAATAGATATGAAAATGATTACATTTCAGATCCAGTTGTAGATAAGAAAGTTTTAAATGATGATATGCAACAATTTTATCAAAGCTTTATAGAATTAAATAGTTTTACAAATGCAATGATGGAATATACAAAAAGTTTATGATGAATAATAAAAAAGATGGATGAAATTCCTCAAAAGTAATATATAATTTATATTTATGAAAAGAAATAAAATTAAAATTATTATAAGTATAATAATAACTATATTTTTAAATATAAGTATAGCTTTTTGAGATTGTTCTAAGTGTAAAATAAAGGATTGACCACCAGTTGTGCTTGAAAATTATGTAAAAGATTTAAGAAAGGTTATATCAAATATTTCTTCTAAAATTGCAAATTACAATAAAGATTTAACTGCTGAACAAAAAAGTGGTTCTTTAGAAAAAGACTTTATATGAACAAAATCAAAAATAATTTGAATATTCAATAAAATTATTGATTGGGATTCATATTTTATTGATATTGATTTTTATGTTGTATATGCAACTATAAACGATTATGTTTATGAAATATGGAGAGATTATAATGAACTTGATTCTGAATGAAAATGATTAAGTAAATATTTAAAATATGCATCTGACAAATGATATAGCTTTGATTTAACAAAAGATGAGATATGTAAATGAATTACTTCAAATTGTGATTTTGAATGAAATATTTTAGATGTTTTATGAGAAATAATAAAAAATAATGAATATGTAAAAAATTATTATAAATTAAGTATACTATGAAATACTAATTGATTTGACACAAAAAAAATTAAATTAGTTTCGCAAGACAGTTTTGCAAAAGATTTTGATCAGTATTATAATAAAAGTACAACACCAGATTGTTCAAGTTGTGGTTGATGAAGTTTTGATGCTATAACTAAAGAAATAGATAAAATAGTTAATTGGCAGAAAAACGCTGAAAATTGAATTAAAACTTGGAAAGAAGCATTAGCTTTACTTAATTGAAGTTACAGTAATTCATATGAAGAGAAAATATTAGTAA
>JAQUKG010000050.1 GCA_028719245.1 Candidatus Altimarinota bacterium
ATAAAATCTTAAAGAAATTAATTTTTAACTAATAAAAATATGTTTAATTATATAAAGTTTAGTTTATTTTTGAGATGTGAGTTTGATCAATGATGAGATAAAAAAGCTTGAGAAAAACCTACAGAAACTATTCCAGAGACTAAAACATCTGTATTACTTGATGTTATGGGAAATATAATAAAATACTGAGCTGAATATTTAGCTTGAATAAAAAATGAAGCCTTTTTAAAAATAGATTTTGATAAAAGATTACAATATATAACAAGTCCAAAGGTTGATTTTAATGATGTAGCTAGTTGAAAAACTAAAGATGTTAGTTTTACTTTTACATATGCTGGTAAATTTAATAGGGAACTATATATGCATACGACAGCTTGACAAGTTTTACCTCCTGAAGTAAATGCAGTAACTATTTGATGAGAAAATTATACAAGAAGTTGATTAAAATGAGAATTTTTCACTAGTTCTTGACAAAGATTAATCATAAAAGAATGAACAAAAATTTCAATTCCTTGAGTAAGAGATGAAAAACAAATTGAAGATAAACAAAAAGAATATGATAAAAATGTAAGCACATTTATAAGTGAAAATCCAGAGATTTCTAGATATCAAGATTTAATAAAAGAAGCTGCTTATAGATGAATTGATATAAAATTTGCATTACTTGCTTTTAAAGATACTTACGATAAGACTCCAGAAAATGAGAAAAAAACAACCATAGAAGCTATGATGACTTATTTTGATAAATATAAAGGATATTTTAACGATTTATGAGATTTAAAAGATTGAAAATATTCTCAAAAATTAGCTCTATGAGTTTTAGCTAAATATAATAAAGATACTTGGCAACAAAAAGCAGTAGAATATTGATTTAAAGAAAAAGATATTGAAGAATACAAATCTAATTGAGAAATATATTTATCTCAAAAAGCTGAGGATATACAAAATGATGATAGCCTACTTGATTGAGGTTATTTAAAATGAGAAGCTCTTTTACAAAATTCAGCTTTTAATAAGAAACTTCATGAAGTATGTACTAGACTTTGAGCTAATTTTGATGATATGGTTAGATTAATGAAAGCTGAATCTTGACTTGATCCAAGGATTATAAACTGACAATCATGAGCTACTTGATTAATTCAATTTATGCCAAAAACAGCAATTGATTTATGAACTACAACTTGAAAGATTAGAAAAATGACAGCTGTGGAACAACTAGATTTGGTAGAATTATATTTTAGAAAAAATAGTCATCAATCTGATTTATGAAATATTGAAAACTTATATAAAGTAGTGTTTTATCCTTATGCTTTGAGAGAATGAGATGATTTTGTTTTTGGTAGTCAGAATTGAACCCAATATAGTGTCGCAGCTCAAAATTGAGTAATTGCAAAATTTTCTAAAAGATCTGATTGATTAATTGATTGATATTGTTTTAGAAGATATGCCTTAGACCATGTTTCAAAATTTTCAGTTTAAAATCTAAAAAATACACTCAAATTTGAGTGTATTTTTTAGATTTTCCAATTTATATATTTTTCTAAACCAAGTCTTTCATCATCAAGTAAAAATAATTTTCCATCTTTAGAAAGTAATTTTAAAACTTCATCAACTATTTTTTGTGAAACATTTTCTCAATAAAGGTTATGACCTTTCATTTTTTGGTTTCATATAGATCATAAAATAATATCTGCTATTAAATTTGAATTGATTGGTGGAGCAATTATATTAGTTCAAGCAAGAATTGTTTCAGTTCTATCACTTCAAAATCTTAAAGTTACACAGGGGGTTCATACAATATTTGCTTCTTCTTGCATACTTCAGCTATCGGTTACTACTGCTCAAGCTTTTGATATCATATCAATTACCTCAGCATGATGAGCTAAAGCAGGTCAATAAGCAAAATTATCTTTGTAGTTTTTTATTAACTCATTTAAATCATCTCTTAATCAAAAATTATCAATAGCAAATCATGAAGCATAAAGTTCCAAAAAACAAACATTTATTCAAGAAATAATTAATTTTTTTAAAGCATAGTATAATGCTAAAAATCTTTCTTTTTTTTCACAATTTTCTCTTCTATGAATAGTTACAAATATAAATTCTTTTCATTTCATATTTGGATATTTTTCAAAAGCCTTTGAATTATTAATTTTTGTTTTTGAAATTTTAATTGCATCAACTATAGTATTTCAGACAACTTTTATTTTGTCTGGGTTATATCATTCTGAAATCAAAGTTTCTTTATAAAGTTCAACTGGTGCAGCAAAAAATCAAGTTGATCATTCTATACTTCTAGTATCAAATTGTTCCGGAAATGGCTCTATGCTACCAAGTTCATAAATCTCTTTTTTTTGTAACGAATTATAATATTCATCCCAATCAAAATTTCAAGCCTCATAATTTGCAAACAAAAATTGGTAAAAATATTTATTTGGAGTTAAAGTTCTAATTCCAGCTTCAATATGAACTACTGCAAATTTATTTAAAAATGCAGCTTTATCAGCAGTTGCAGCGGTTAGTGTATCTCAATGAACATATGGAATAGGTATTTTTTTATATTTATCATTTAATTCTACTAAAAAGTTTCCAAGTCTTTCAACTATTAAACTAAATTTTTTATGAATTGGTCCAAAAATATTTAAGTTTACATCAACATCCATACCAAATTCTGTTAAAACTCACTTACTTAAATTATAATCATAATGTTGTCAAGTATGAACTAAAATAACTAATTCTCATCTATTTTTTAATTCAAGGTATAATGGGGCTTGTTTTATAATATCTGGTTTAGTTGCTATCATTATAATATGAGCATATTTTTTTTCACTATCTTGAATATTTAACCAAAAATTTGGTCTAACAAATATTTCATTTTCTTCCATTATTTTTTTATATTAAAAATATTTTTAATCAATTTAATAATTTTTTATAAAACTTCAAATTTAGTTTTTAAAAATAATATTTTTTTTTAAAAATTGTTATTAAATTTGACTTTAAAAACAAGAAATGGTTTAATATGAGAGTTATAATTTATAATTTTTACTATGAAAAAAATATTATTTCTTTTAGTGTCTATAATTTTTTGAATATTCTTTTTTATTAATTTTACTAATGCTAATCGGTATTATAGTCACTCTGTTAATTATACATCTTCAGATCAAGCAAATTGTTGACCTTGAGATTGAGATATAACTTGATGAATTTGAGATATAGTTCATAATATAGATTATGCAGTTACAAATATATCAACTAACTTAATACCAACTCCATCTATAAATTCCTTTTCAGCAAATTCAAATCAAACAAATGCAATATCAGTTTGAACATCTTGAATTATGTATTGTTTATATTATGATGCTTCAGCACCAACTTGATGAACTTTAACATATATGGATTGATGGACAAATTCAAATCAAACAATAACATATTGAAATTTTAATGATGCTTGATGAAGTAAATTAAGTTTTATTAAATTATGGCAAAATACAGCAAGTATTGATAATAATTGAAATATATTATCTTGGAACGGTTGGACTATTGTTGATCAGGTGTCAAGTATTAATAGTAATTCATATTGAAATAAATCATTTACAACAAACTTTTCTAATAAAACTGCATATCAATATAAAATAGAAGCTCAAGACAATGCTGGAAATGATTATTTTGTATCTTGAACAAATACCATAAAATATGAAACAGATATTCCTACATGAAATTTCACAAATTATAATAATTGACGGACTAATAATACTAATCAAACAATTTCGTTTGATTTATCAGATTTATGATGATCTCACTTATCTAGTTATTTATTACAAGAAGCTGTAGCAACAGATTCACCAAATTTTGTGACTTGGTGACCTTGGAATACTGTGCAAACAGAAAATACAATAAATTCTAATCCTTATAGTACTTCATATAATTTTACAGCAGATAATGGGAAAGCATATAAATTTCAAGTGGTTGTTTATGATAATGCTTGAAATATTAATACTATAGTTTCACCATCTAATAATATTATTCAAATTGATACAATTCCACCAGCATTATCTGATATAAATTCACTATCACCAGCAAATAATACTAATTTATTAGCTACTGATTTACAAAATTTTTCTTTTAATGTATCAGCAAATTGATGAGCACCCATAAATTATATATGAGCTTATTTTGAAGATTTTAATAGCAATAATAATTTTAAATCTATTGAAACTTCAGGTTCTTGAGATTGGCTTAATACTGAAAGTATACAAGATGTCGATTCGTATAATCAAAGAATGTCTTGAACTTGAGCTAGATTATATTCTTTAAGAGTTTCAAAAATATGTGATCAGGCTTGAAATTGTACTTTTGCTGATTTAGGATGAACTACTTATAATTGTAATCCAACTGATCCAATTGATGCAAATAGTAATATTGTTACATATAACTACAATGTTTATGCAAATACAACACTTATGACTTGATGAAACTCATCTAAAAATATTACTACAAATGAGTTAGATCAAATTAATAATAATGTAGCAGATTGAACTACTAAAAATCTATCAATTACTTTAAAAGATGCTTATTGAAATGCTATAGTTCCAGCATCTTGAATTTGAAGAACTATAGATTTTAATTTTAATGATGTAAATAATATAATGTATTTAAATCAATATAATACTTTAAGTTCAACAACATCAGTTTTTTTAGATAGACCTAATGATAGTTGAAATTATATTAATAGATTTTCTATTTGAGATACTATTTTAAAGCCATTTGACTGAGAGACTTCATCAAATTGAGTTTATACATATTGATTTAAATTTTATACTCCAACATCAAATTCTTATTCACCATGAGTTAATTGACCAGTTTCAGATCCAAATGCAAAATTTAGTATTAATGGTATTACTTTTGATGTAAATTGAAGTTTATGAAATTTATCTGCACAAACAATAACTAATTCTAGTAATATTATAGCACAATATTCACCACTTTATTATACTACTATTTCTTGAGACATAAAAGAAGATTGACTTATAGAATGAAATGTTCAAAATACAACATTAAATATTACAAGTAATAATTCTTGAGTAAGTCCAACATCTTGAACTCAAAAAACTTATTTAAGCTTTTCATGAGCCGCAACATCAAAATATAATCTTAAATTTTCCAATGATTGAAGTAATCCTACAAATAATATTTCTATTTCACCTATATTATCAACAGATTTTTGAAATATTGGATGAACTTTAAAAACCTTTTTGAGTTTAAAAAATCCACCTGCTCCAACAACTATTAAAGCATATCTTTCAACCCATATAGCTTATAATATGCCAAATCCAAGTTGATCATGACCAGATATAAATGTAGTTTATAATTCTGATATAATTTGAAGAGATTCTTATTTTTGAATAACAAATACTCTACAAACTGCAAATCAATCATGATTAAAAATAATTTGAAATGTTACTTCAAAAAGTGCAACTGGTGTTCTTGATAATCAATTAGGAAATGATATAAAAATAGTTTGAAATTCTGATAAATTTATTTCAAAAACCCAAATAATAAAAAATTGATATAGTTTTGCCAAAAATGCTACTTGATATACTTGAAATGGTATATTAACAGAAATAAGTGATACACCAAATTTTTGAGAAAGTGTTAATAATATAATTTATTTATGAGCTACAACTTGAAATACTGCTAATAAAACATATCAATTATGAAATTGAACAATAAATTCTTTAGATGATATAGAAATAAATACTAAAAAAACTATTTTAGTAATTTGATGAAATTTATATATTAAATCAAATATGTACTATACTTGAAATTGAATGCTTGGAATTGTAGTTTTAAAAGATAAAAATTGAAATGGTTGAAATATTTATATTGATCCATCTGTCACAAATATAGTTTGAAGCTTGTTTGCTGAAAAATCTTTAATAAGTTATAATTGAGTTGAACTTGATTGAAATACTCTACAATCAACCCTAAAAAATCAGCTACATATTTATTGAAATGTATTTAGTGAAAATACTATTGGTTGATCTGCAAAGACAATACCAGAATGTCCTTATTATATAACTTCTTGTTCTTCAAAAGAATTAGCACAAAAATATGACTTGAATTATTTAAGAAGATATTATTTAATAGAAGTTTATGAATGAGTAACCATATATAAAAAACCAGCCAATAATTGAAGAGTTATTTGATGATGAATTTATGATTCAAATTGAAATATCACTTGAAATAGTACAAATCCATATGCAAGAAAAATAACAACTACTAACATTACAATTGAACCTTATGCTCAAAATTCTGTAGTTATAGAATATAATCCAAAAGTTCAGTCAAATACTCCACCAATTTTTAAAGCTTCAAAGTAAAAAAATAAAAACTTCAAATTAATTAATTTGAAGTTTTTATTTTAAAAATTTATTATGAATTTCTTTTAATTTTGGATTTGTAATATGAGTATAAATTTGAGTTGTTGAAATATTTGAGTGTCATAAAAGTTCTTGTATGCTTCTTAAATCAGCTCAAGCAGAAAGTAAAGTTGTAGCAAAGCTATGGCGAAGTGTATGAGCTGAAACATTTTTTGTAATATTTGCTTTCAATGCTCTTTTAGAAATCATATTTGTAATCCATTGGCGAGTTAATCTAACTTTTTCATTATCCAAAATATTTATATTTTTTTTATCAAAATTATGTCTGATAAAAAGGGGAGTGAAGTTATCAGTTCTTGCAGATAAATAATTTTTTATATGAATTACTGACTCATTAGTCAAAAAAACTATTCTGATTTTTCTTCATTTTCATCTAATTGAAAATTCTTTTTTCAATAAATCTATATCATTTTTATTTAATGAAGTTAATTCAGAAATTCTAAGTCAAGTTGAATAAATAGTTTTCATAATCGCTAAATCCCTCAAATCTTTTATATTTTCATTTCAAATATTACTAAAAAGTTTACTTAATTCTTCTTGAGTTAAAAAATCTACTTTTCTTTCTTCACTTTTTATTAAATCAATTTTTGTTGGAGAGAGACTTTCTATTTCCTGTTTTTCTAAATATTTAAAAAATGCTCTTAGAGTTATCATATAAGCATTTGCTGTTTTTGATGAAATTTGTTTTTTTGCAATTTTATGTAAATAAATTCTAAAATCATTTATGGTTTTTAATGTCAGATTTTCTATTTCTAAATCTTGTTTTCAAATTCAAATTAAATAATCTTCAAATTTATTTAGATGTCTTTTATATTGTTCTTCTGTCTTTGGAGATTTATTTTTTATAAATTGGATCCAATCTATAAATGCTATTTTTGCTTCATTAAATTTCATAATTAATAACTTTTTATTCCTGCCCTTATTTTAAGGGAAGGCTAGGAAGGGTTAAACTATTATTTCAGGATAATTTGGTTTTACAACAATTGTATGTTCAAATTGTGCTCATAAACTTCAATCAGCAATATATATTTCAAATCATCATTTATCTTTTATTTTTCAACTAGAAAATCAGATAATTGGTTCAATTGCTATTGTCATATTTTCCTTAAGCATCTCTCAGGTTCAAGCTTTTCAGAAATTTGGAATATATGGCTTTTCATGTAAATTATATCAAATTCAATGTCAAGTTAAATCTTTTACTATAAAATATCAATTTGATTCTATGTGTTTTTGTATAGCATTTCATATATCTCAGACCTTATTTCATACAATTGCTTTTGCAACTCATTTATATAAAGCTTCTTGAGAAACTTGTAAAAACCTTTTTACTTCTATAGAATATGGTCAATCTCAAATTATCATTGTAAAAGCAGCATCTGTATTTAATCAGTGCTTTTTATCTTTTACTCAAAAATCAAATTTAACAACATCTCAATCTTGAAAAATCATTTTCTTTGATGGAACTCAATGAACTACACAAGAGTTTACACTTATACATAAATTAGCAGGGAAGTTATAAACTCACTTAAATCAACATAAAACATTATATTTTTTACAAATATCTCAAGCAAGTTTATCTATATCATAACCAGTAATTCATGGTTTTGCTATTTTTTTTATTTCTTCAAAAACTTCCTTGTGCACTTTTGCATTTTCTCTCATAATTTGAAGTTCTCTTTCATTTTTAACTATTCACATTTTTAATTTTATTAATAATAATTTATTTTTTAGTAGTACAATTTCATTCTCACTTATTCTGAGAGTCACAAACTTTTTCAGAAACTCATATTGTTTTATCTAGATTACTTATTCATTCAACTATATTAGTATGCATTTTAATTATTGAGGTTTTTAACATATCATTTGAATTATCTATTTTTTGATCATAGGGTAATTCTTTGTTATATAGTTCACTAATTCTTTTTTCAATATAATTTGCATCTATTTTGTCATTGTATACTTTTGCAATATTTCAAGAACTTACACTTTTTGTGTTATTTTTAAAATAACCTAATATAGTTTCTGAAAATTCTTCAAATTGTTTAGTTATAGAATTCTTTACATAATTAAAACTATTTGAAATAAAATTATTCTCTAAACTAAATCATCAATTATTGTTATATTTTCTAAGATTATTTAAAATAATTCCAGCATTTTTTGCACTTAATCATTGTCTTTGTAATTCTTTTACTAATATTTTCTCTTCATATGAATTAC
>JAQUKG010000051.1 GCA_028719245.1 Candidatus Altimarinota bacterium
ATTTGGAAGTCAGGTAATTTTGAAGGTATTGCTGGAACAAAGGTTAATCATTTTGAAAAAAAATGTAGATAATAGGCAATTAGTGAACCTAATATTAAAGCAATAAGTAAATTTGGAATTTTTTTAAAATATTTCTTAACAAAAATTGCTATTATTAAAGTTGATATTCAAACTATAATTGTGTATAAATTAAAATTATAAACATTTTCAAATATAATTTTCCAAGTTTCTAAAAAATGAGTTCCGCTTGGCATCTTTATTCAAAAAATACTTTTCATTTGGCTGGTAACTATTAAAATTGCTGCTCAAGCTGTAAATCAAATTACAACTGTATGAGAAACAAAATCAACAACTTTTCAAAGTTTAACAAGTCAAAAAACTAATTGATAAATTCAAGCTAAAAATGTTAAAACTATTGTTAATTGAATAAATTCTGGAGTTCAAGTTGTGGTAAATCAGCTAATTGTAGAAAAAATTACTAAAGAAATAGCTGTTGTTGGACCAGAAACTAGATGCCAAGATGATCAAAATAAAGCAGCAATTATAGGTGTAACCATTGCTGTATAAAGTCAATATTCTGGTGGCAATCAAGCAATTGTTGCAAAAGCAATTCATTGAGGAAGTACTATTATGGCTCAAGTTATTCAGGCTATTATATCAGCTTTTAGGATCTCTAAATCTTTTAATTTTCAAAACCAAGATTTGAAAGGAGTGAAATTATTTATTAATTTTCTAAAAATATTTTGCATAAATTTTATATAAATTATAAAACTTTGACATAATATTTATTTTATAAAGAAATCAAGTTTTCTTTTTGAAATAAAAATTGACTTTAATTGTTTTATAAATATAAATTTTTCTCAGTTTTAATTTCTTTATTATGAGTCTTAATTTTTTAAAATCTTGAATAGAAACTCCAGAGTGAATTTCTAAATTTGAGCAAAGGTTATTTTTTTTACGAAATTCTTGATTTGTATGAAATCTTTTATTATTGGCATTTTTATCTGCTCCGATATGAATTTGATCTATAACTGTTTCACAATTAGTTGAAAATTATAAAAGCCATACTCAAGAAGTTCTTCAATGAAAACCTTCCAGAATTACTATAGATAAATTGACTTGAAAAATTATAACATATGAACATATTTGTTGAAGTTGATGAATTTCAAGATTTTATTGTGAACCTGCTTTGAAAGTGTCAGAATGAAAAGTTAAAGTACTAGAAGCTGATAGTATAGATATTTATTCCGAAGAATACATAAGGAATTTATTAGAAGAATTACAAGAATTTGCAAAAAATAATCCTGAAATACTAAAAATTTCCATTATTTGAAAATCTCCATTAAATTCAACTAATAAACAAGAAAATTTGGAAAATGCTAAATATATAAAGTCCAGAATAATAGAACAATCTCCGGAATTAGCTAGTCATATAGATATTTTTTTATGAATTATTTGAGAATTATCACAAGAAGATTTACTAAAAACAAAAGCAATAGCAAGAAAAGTTGTGTGAAATGGTAATTTACAAGCTTTAATTAGTAAATATAATTCTTGATATTTACAATTATCTGATGAAGATAGAAGTTTTATTATAAATAAACTTTTTTGATGAGTAAAAATTATTTTATCTTGAGTAAAAACTACAGCTATAACAACATGAGTATCAGAGTTAGAATCAGATATAAAAATTTCAATTCCTATAATATTGTTTTTTTTGTGGTTATTGCATAAAATGGTAATTAATCTTTTATTTGATTGACTTGAAAAATCCATTGAAAGATTAAAGGATTTAGAATCAATTTGTAGTTTAGAAGCAGTTGAATATAGATTAATGTTATGAAAATTAACTCAAGAACAATTAAGTGATTTATTTAACTTTTTACATTGACTTAGAGAAAAATCTAGAATATCAGTTTGAAAAAATATTTTTTACAAAGATAAACAGTGAAAATGGGTTAACGAATGAGAAGTTTTGGTAATAAAAAATAAAATTAATTCAATTATAGATTCTGTACAAAGAAGAAATTTAGAATTAAAAAAAAATAGTAAATGATCAACTTTGTGATGATACACAATGTCATTGTTACCTATTAATACTTCAGAAATAGAAGAAAATTGTAGAAAAATTGAAAAGTTAGAATTAAGAATAGATCAAGAAATAGAAGCTATTGCTAAAATGACTGATGAAGAGATGGTAAGATATATAGAAGATGAAATGATTAGGCAAAATATTTCTAGAGAAATGGTTTTAAATCATAGTTTAAGACTATAATATTATTTTTAATATTTCATCAAAATATTTTTCATCATTTCACAATCAAATCTTTTTGCAGTCCAGTTTTCAAATCAAGTTTTTGCTTGATAAATAAGCATTTCAATTCATTTACAAATTAAAATATTTTTATAATTTTCTTTTATATATTCACTAAGTGGAGTATTTTTGTGATTTAAATCATAAACTATATCAAAATACAAAACTATATTTTTAGCTATTTTATCAAACTCGCTTATCAAAATTGGATATTTTGGAAGATTATCTTTAAATCAAAAGGGAAGAGTATTTACCAAGATTCAAGGTTTTTTTATATAATCTGAAATATTATTTATTTCATTGTTTTCAACATCATATTTTATAAAATTTATACTAAAATCTTTTTGTAAAATATTTTTAACTTCTAAAGAATTAAAATAATTTATAAGATTTTCAACATTTTCATAATGTCTATTAAAAATAATTATGTTTGTAATTCAAAGTTTAAGCATTCAAGCTAAAACGGCTCTACTTGCTCATCCAGCTCATAAGATATATCAATTTTTTGGAATATTCTTAATATCTAATTTTTCTTCTATTGGCTTTATAATTCAATCTAAATCAGTATTTAATCAAATTAATTTTTCATCTTTTTTAATTAAAGTATTTATAGCTCAGACTAAAATTGCTGAATTATCTAAAAAATATTTTTCATTCAAATAATTATAAGCTTCAACTTTAAAAGGCATTGTAATATTTGCTCAAAGTATATCTTTAGTTAAAGCAATATTGTCAATATTTTGCTTTAGTTGTTCTTTTGTAATAGGCTTTAATAAATATAAAAGTGGGAAATTTTGCAAAAAAGCACTATAAGTATGCATAAAAGGGCTTAGACTTCAAGTGATTTGTTCTCAACCTAAAAATAGAACATACTTTTTTGCAAAGTCAGTTTGTAAATATTTTGCAAAATCATTAAGTTGTGAGTTTTTGTTAAAGTTTTCGATTACTTTTTTTAGGTTTTGAAAAGTTAGAGTTTTTTGAGTTTTCATAAAATAGATTTAGAAATTAAATATTTTTTCATACAACTCTTCAAATCATATTTGTCCAGGAGCTGAAATATCGCTTAAACTTCAAAAAGTTAAAAGTCATCACATTTGTGGAATTTTGATTCTCGTCTGTTTTCCAATCTCTCACATAGAGATAAATATAAATTCTCAGCTAAAATTTTGCTTAAAATATTCGCTTAGCTTATAAATCATTTCAATATCATTTTCATTTTTTGGCATTACAGCTATTTTATAAACATCTGGAGAATGGGTTTTCATCTTTTCTAGGATTTTAACTAATTCTTCAAACTTAGGAGTTTTTTCAAAATTGTGATAAGAAATAATTGTCTTAACTTTTTTATTCTTTGAGGGGAAAGAGTTTTGCGAGATAGTGGTATTTTCTAACTTACTCAACTCCACATCAACAAAATCTCATAATTTTCAATATTTTTGTAATATTTCAAAATATTCTTTTTCACTTCAAGAAAAATTTCATCATTCGCTTTTAGTTCTCAAAGTTAAAATAATTTGTTTATCAATTTTTCAAACTATTTCTTTTAACTTTTCTGCATCATCTAAAAAATCAATTCTTAACTCTACATACTTTATTCTATTATCATTATTTATAATTTCTATTTGTTTTTCAATATTACTAAAGTTTGTAATTGGTACACAAATATTTCAGTAATTTATTTTAGAAATTATTTTAGAAACAATATTCTCTAAACTTCAATTATTTTCCACTTTTAAATCATAAAATTTCTCATAAATTTCTTTTCTTTTTTCATAAATTTCACTAAGTTCCTCTAAAACTGATTTTCAAGTTAAATTTGGTCTTGAGTTTCCAGAATTTTCATCATTTGTAATTCTTCAAACAATATCTTTTAAACTAGAATAAATATAAATTAGTTTATAAGCATTTTTCAAAATAATTCTTGAATTTCTTTCAAATGTTATAGCTCATCATCCGAGAGACAAAACAACATTATCATAATTTTCTAAAACTTCTTTTAAACATTCGTGCTCTTTATCTCTAAAAGCATCCCAACCATTTTTTGAGACAAAAGTATTTATTTTGTCTCAGATTTTATTTTCAATAAACTCATCTAGGTCTATAAAATTTTTGTTTAATTTTTGAGATAAAAGTCTTCCGATACTTGTTTTTCAAGTTCATCTCATTCAGTATAAAATAATTGTTTTGTTCATAGGTTTTTATTAATAATTATTTTTAATATTATCTAGTTTTTTGAAATTTATCAAGTGAATATTTTTTATATAATTGACAAGAAAAAAAAATAAAATAAATTTTCTAAGTTATAATTTTATACAATATGGTTAATATTCCTGAGTTTAAAACAACATATTTAAGTAGTGAAAGCTATATTTTAGATTGAGCTACAAATGCGGAAGTTCTAGATATTTTAGAGCTTTCTTTTGAATACTTAATTTCATTAAAAGAAGAATTAGTTTCAAAATTTTGATGAAAATGATTTTGATTATTACTAGCTAAAGCATTAGAAAAAAGAGATTGTTTTTGAGATAGATTTTATGTTTCACAATTTCATCTAATTCCTACAAATTTTTACAGTATTCAAAATTTAAATGACTTTAGTGATTTTTGACAAATATCTTTTGATTCAATTCAAGAAAAATATTTAACGGAAGTATTTGAAAGATTTTCTGATTGAGAATATATATCTGTAAGATCTTCAGCAGATATTGAAGATAACTGAAATAGAAATTATTCATGAGTTTTTTATAGTTGATTTTGTAAAACTGATGATTTTGAGGCTTTTAAAAGAGAAATTAAAAAAGTATTATTTAGTGCAAAAAATACAAAACCATATGCAAATATGTGAATTGTTGTTATGAAAGTTGCTTGAAAATATGATGAAGAGTGATGATTTTCTCCTGATTGATGATGAGTAATGGCAACAACAAATTTTTGAGACAGAACTACTATTTCAGCTGAATTTTGATTACCAATTTGAATTACTTCTTCAGAAAATGAAGATGCTATTACAACTGATTTTGATAAAAGCTGAAATCTTTTACAAGTATGTGTAAAAGATTGAGATAGTTTAAAAGTGTCTATTAAAAGTAGATTTGTTTTAAAATGATGAAAAGTTATAAAGGTTGAAAATACTAATGAACTTGAATATTTTAAAGATTGAAGATGAGTTTTTAGTGAAGATGTTTATAGAAATTTAGTATATATTTGAAAAATAATGCAAGAATATTTTTGATATCCTCTTGATATAGAATTTTCTATTGTAGACTGAAAAATTATTTTATTACAAATAAGAAAGTTTATAGATAAATATAAAAAACCAAGTAATATGGTTCCTCCTGATTTATATGATAAAGAGATAGTTTTATCTCCTAATCAAATAATCTCTTGATTATGATTTTTTAGAAGTTATAGAATAAAATGTCATAGAGTTTCTAATGTACATAATAGAAATTTACAATCAGATTTAATTAATAATGCTATTAAAAAAGCTGAAGCTGAAAAACTAACATGATGATATATTCTTGATTTATGAAGTATTTCTAGTTTTCCAGATTTACATTTTGATTTTTCTTGACTTAAGCTAGTACTTATAAAAACTAAATGAAATTACAAATTATCGCATGCTTATATGATGTTAAGAGAGTTATGAATACCAGTTTTATTTTATAATTGAAGATTGGATTGTAGTGATTGAGATTTTTTATGAGTTTATTTAGATTGAAATAATACATGAGTTATTTTTAGAGATAAACAGTTTTGAAAATATTTTTAGCTCAAAATACTAAAAAAGAGCTTTTTTAAAATAGCTCTTTTTTGATAAAATCAAGTTTTTATGCTATATAATTTACAGCTTCAGTATTTGCAGTTTTCTCACTCCATAATTTATAAAGTGGTCTTAATTCAACATCTCGTGTAGTATCATCTTCATCATCATCTCAAAATTGAAAGGAACTAAAAATAGAAATCATATCCCTCTTTATGCTTGCAATATATTCTCTCATCGGAATAAAATCAGCATTATCAAGCAATCCAAGTAATGAAGGTAAATACTCAATAATTATTGGCTTAGCATAATCTTTAAATCATGGAGTTAAGCCGATATTTCTTTTTACTTCAATCATATTATTTATTTCAAATAATGCTTTATAAGATTTAGCTATTTGTAAGGCTTCTTGGAATTTTTCATCATTTTCAGCTCATTCTGGATCTTTAAATCATGCATCTTTAATTGAACTAGCCATTTTATTTATAGTTTCCATATAATCAGTTATAAAATCTATTACACTTTGATGTCTTCAAACAAAATATAAACTTAAAAGAGGCATAACTTGGTTTTTTAAGACATTATGTGCTAACCAGATTGCTTGATCTTTATTACTTTCTTGTCATCTAGCATTAAAAGCTGAAATTGCTCAATTTATATATGAAAACTTTTCATATATCTTAAATAAAGGGTGTAGCTTATTAGATTTATCAAAATCTATATTATATGCTGCTAAAACTCTATCTAAGTTGTCTCATTCAAAAACATTACTTAGTATTGCAATTCAAGCTTTTTGTTCTTCCTCTGCTGAAGCTCATTTATGATCATGAGTTGTATCTCATTTTTCAATTTCTCAAACATCATGAAATAAAGCCGATAATAATAACACATTTATATCATTTTTAGTAATTCATAAATCCATTGATTCTAAATCATTACCTCAATATTTATTAATTAGATCATATTGTCATAAAGAGTGAGATAAAACATTTCCATCTCCAGGAACTTCTGTATTATATCTAGCCCATCTTAAAACTTTTGCCATTTTTTCACAAAGCCCATTTACTTTCTCTTCATTATATTTTATTCATAAACTATCAAGTTTAGTTTTAAAGTCTCTTGTTAATCACTTTATATCAACTATTTCATAAATTCAGTTTCATACTGCATTTATTGTAGTTCATGAATTGAAAAAAGGTAAAGCATTTTCTCATGATCTCACAAATTTATTTACCATAAATAAAAAATTAAAAAAATAAATTAAGAAAGCATTATACATTAATTTTTTGATAAAATCAAGTTTTTATTTTCTAAAAATAAAATTATATAAAATTACAACTAATTCTTCTCTAGTTAAAGCTTTGTTTGGATAAAATTTATCATTAAACTTTTCATTAAATAAATTATTTTTTACAGCATAATTTACATATTTATAATACCAATCAGTAGTTTTTATATCATCAAAATTTAAATCATTTTTTAGTTTTGAATAATCAATATTTTTTAAAGATAAAATCATTTTTAAAGCTTCAACTTTTGAAATACTTCTAAAAGGAAAAAAATATTTATTAGATAAAGAAATCAATTTATTTTCAATAGCTGTTTTAATATATGAATTTTCCCAAGAATTATTTTTTATATCTAAAAATATATTTTCATTACTTTTAATAATATTTATATTATTTCAAAGTAAAATTATTTTTAATGCTTCAATTCTGCTTAAATTATTATTTGGTTTAAAAGTTCAATCACTAAATCAAGAAATTATACTATTATCCTTAAAATATTTTAGTTCTTTAAAATATTTATAGTCATTATTTATATCCAAAAATAATTTTTCTCAAGTTGAAGTTTGAATTTCTTGAATAGTTATTCAAGAGTTTGAATCTATTATTCAAGTTTCTGAATTAATAATATTTCAACTTAAAGTGTTTTCATAATTTAAAGGTTTTTTTATCAAATCTGTTCAAGTTGAAGTTTGTAGAGTATTATCAATTTTTGTTTCTAGAATTTTCTCTAAATTATCCTCTGGGTTGTCTATTTTTTCTAAAGATTTTGATAATTCATCTCAGGAAACATAAGACAATTCATTATTTCAATTTGCTTCAGCTAGTGCTAATTGCGGACTTAAAGAACTAAGTAACTCAATTTGAGAGGTTATCATTTGTTTTTTCTCTATTTGGTTTGTATTTACTAAATTATTTTCATGATTTATATTTTCTATGATAGCATTATCATCAACTAAATATTCTTTAACAATAATCGTTCAAGTATTTTCATTATTAATCGTTTCTTGTTGATTAGGTAAATCTGTATTATTTATTTCTGCAACTGGATTATTTTCATCATTATTTGTAGTTGAATTATTAGATTTATTTTCATTTTCTACAATTGTGTTATGAGTTAAAATTGAAAGGTTTGTTAAATTATCATTTACAAATTTTAAAGGATTTATAGTGTATAAAATAGCACTTTCTCTACCAAGTCAAATATTTACTCAATCAAAAAATCATACATTTGCCATT
>JAQUKG010000052.1 GCA_028719245.1 Candidatus Altimarinota bacterium
TCATTACTTTAAATCAAGCAAATTTTGATAAATCTAAAAGAACTTGTTCAATTAAATATTTACTAGTTCAATAAGGATTAGAACAATCTCAAATTTCATCAGTTTCTAAAAATCACCTTGATTCTCTGTTCTTAGTTTTCAGTTCTTTATATACTGTTGCAGAACTTGAAAAAATAATATTTTTAACTCAAAATTCTTGCATAACTTCAAATAATTTCAAGCTTCAAACAATATTATTATCATAATACAAAATCGGTTTTTCACAACTTTCTCAAACAGCTTTTAATCAAGCAAAATGTAAAACTCAGTCAAAATTATATTTTTGAAAAATCTCTTTTAATTTATCTTTATCTCTTAAATCAATATCAAAAAAATCTATTTTATATCATAAAATTTTTTCTATTCAATCTAAAACATCAATTGAAGAATTTACTAAATTATCTATAATTACACATTTGTATCAAGCTTCTTCAAAGGCAACAACTCCGTGACTTCAAATATATCAAGTTCAACCTGTTATTAATATTGTTTTTTTCATGTAAAATAAATTATTATTAACTACCAACAACTACTTTAGCAACTCTTAAAACTCTATCATTTAACATGTATCATTTTTCAAATTCATCTACAATTATTCAGGATTTTTCGCTAGGAATTTGAGTCATAACTTCATGTTTATCTGGGTTTATTTCTTCTCAAATTGAGATAAAAGGTTTAACTCACAATCATTCTAAATCCTTTTTTAAAGCTTTTTCCATAGAAATAATTGCTTCATATAAAGCTCAAGATTTTTCATTATCGTGAGTGTTTTTAATCATTCTTTCAAGATCATCAACTCTTGGAAGTATTTTTTTAAATATATCATTTTTTAAAAAAAACATCATATCTTGTCTATCTCTTTCGCTTCTAAATTTAAAATTTTGATAATCAGCCTGAGTTCTAGCTAATAATTCTTTTAATTTTGATATTTCTTCACTTTCAGCTTTTAGATCTTTTTCAGCTTCTTCCTCAATTTCTTCAAGTTCTTTTATTTCTTCATTTAACTCATCAAATTCATTTTCAATATTTTTTTGTTCTTCTTCTAAATTTTTATCATCTTTTTTAGTCATATTAATTTTTGTTAGTTATAAATTAAAATATGCTTCATTATATTCAAAAACATTTTTTTTCAACTTGATTTTTATAAAAAACTTTTAAAATAAACTAACATATATTAATTAATAAATATCATTTTTATGAAACTAATTTCTCGGAATGTGAATTGAATAAGAGCTTGAATAAATAAATGAACTTTTTTTGAATATTTAAAAACAAATAATCCTGATATAATATGACTTCAAGAAGTTAAAGCTAAAATTGAACAATTAGATGAAAGTCATATAAATGAAATAAAAAATCTTTGATATGAAATTTACTGGAATTCTGCAGTTAGGCCTGGTTATAGCTGAACTGCTATTTTAACTAAAATAAAGCCAATAAATATTTATTATTGAATTGATACAACCTGACTTCAATTAGATAAAATTGAAACTGATGAAGTTATTGAAGAAAATCATGAATGAAGAGTTATTACTGCTGAATTTGAAAATTTTTATTTTATCACAGTTTATACTCCAAACTCAAAAAGAGATTTAGAAAGACTTGAATATAGGCAAATTTGGGATCATGTTTTTTTAAAATATATGAAATTCTTAGAGACAAAAAAACCAGTAATTTTTTGTTGAGATCTAAATGTTGCTCATAGAGAAATAGATTTGGCAAATCCTTCTACAAATAAGACCACTAAAACAAAACCTTGAAATGCTTGATTTACTGACAAGGAAAGGTTTTGAATACAAGAGTTTATAAATGCATGATTTATTGATACATTTAGATATTTTTTTCCAGAAAAATCTTGAGCCTATAGTTGGTGGAGCAATTTTGCTTGAGCAAGAGCAAAAAATATTTGATGGAGAATAGATTATTTTTTGGTTTCAAATAATCTAAAAGATAAATTAAAAAATGCTTTTATAACTCCAGAAGTTATGTGAAGTGATCATTGCCCTGTTGGGATAGATATTTAATTTTATTTTTTTAATATGATGAAAATTATTATACTTTTTTTAATATTTTTATTTTGAATAAATTTAAGTTATTCTTATGAATTAACTAAAGATGATATAAATAAATTAGATAGTATTTCAAATAAAATTTTAGATATATCAAAATCTAAACAAAATAATTTTTTAGATAATGTTTTGAGTTATATAGAAAAATTTTCTCAAGAAAACATAAACGATGATAAAAAATTAGCATATTTAAATTATTTATATTCAAAAATAAATGATTATTATAAAAATGAAATTTCAAATAACAATACTTTAAATTTGATACAAAAATATCAAAACGAAATTATTTGAAATGAATTAAAATTAAATTGTAAAAATTATTATGATTTAGTTGATTCTATAGCTAAACAAAATGACTTTCCAACCGAACTTATTATTGCAATTTGGTCCAAAGAATATAATTGTCAGTTATCAAATCCAACAAATTGACATGGTCCTTATCAAATATTTTCATATTATTATAATCCTTGAGAGCTAAGTCAAGAAGATTTTTTAGTTGAAACTCAGGATTTTATAGATTTTGCAAAAGAAAAAATAGATTATTTTAATTCAAATAAAGATTATGAGATAAGATTTTGAAAAAAGATTAGCTTATCATACAATAATTACAATGAAAATGATATAAAACTTTTTTCAATTTTATATAATTGAATAAGAAATAATACAGATTTAGAAACAAACTTATATACAAATTGAAATTTAAATAATAATTTAAAAAATAGTTCTGATTGAATTTTTGTAATTTTATTAAAAGTTTTGATTTGGAAAAATAAAAATTAATATTATAATAACTCTACTTTATTTTCTAATTTTTTTAATTATGTGATATATATTAATTCCTATAATAATTATTTTAATTTTATGAATTAGAATAGTTACTCCTCAAACTATAAAAACAGTTGAATTTTTATGAAGGTTTACTCGTATTTTAAGACCTTGACTAAATATTATTATTCCAATTATTGAAATAACTAGACATCAAGATTTATTTAGAAAAAATTTTGCTGTCGAAGTTGATTGAATTACATCAGATAATGTTACTGTTT
The DNA here is from genome assembly GCA_028719245.1 of Candidatus Altimarinota bacterium. Classification (GTDB taxonomy): domain Bacteria; phylum Patescibacteriota; class Gracilibacteria; order BD1-5; family UBA6164; genus UBA7396. Next base: position 3,155 of record JAQUKG010000052.1, read on the forward strand.
ATGTTGGTTTAAATGTTGTGTTTTTTGTTCAAGATGACAAAAATGATACTACAGATGGTTCTATATATAAATCTGTTTACTCAATAAATGACCCAAGGACTTTAATGGCTTCAACTATTGATGAGCAATTGAGAGCAATGGTTTCAACTTTTGGACATAAGGAAATTTTTAATAAAAGAGAGGAAATTTGACAATCAATAGAAGAAAACTTAAGAGAAAAATTATCTCAATTTGGTTATACTCTTGACTCTATTCAAGTTAGAAGTATTAAATTAGAAGCAAATGTTACTGCGGCAATGAATAAAGTAGTAGAATCTTCTAAATTAAAAGAAGCTGCTCAAAACGAATGAGAAGCTGAAAAAATTATGCAAGTAAAAAGAGCTGAAGCAGATAAAGAAGCAAAAATACTTATTTGACAATGAATGGCTGGACAAAGAATGGAAATAGCAAAATGATTTAAAGAGTCTGTTGACTTAATTATGTCATCTGACAAATCTTTAACTTGAGATAAAATTTTGAAATTCTTACTTGATTCTTCAAGAATTGAAACTCTTTGAAATATTGGTAATTCTGATAAAACAAAACTTATTTATCTTAATGAAGATTTAGAATGAAGAGCTATGAATAAAGAATCAAAACTTATAGCTTGAAGTGAATTAATGAGATAATTATGTTTTATATTTTAATAATATTTTTAATCTTTTTAGATTTAATTACAAAATATTTAGCAAAAATCAACCTATTAGAACAAAAAAGCCTAATAGGTGATTTTTTGTATTTGAAATATGTTGAAAATATTTGAATAGCTTTTGGAATTCCATTAACTTGAATATTATTAAAAATATTGACTATAAGCATTATTTGAATAATATTTTGGTATTATTTAAAAGAAGAAAAAAATAAAAATAACAAATTTATAAATTTTTCTTTTATATTAATTTTAGCTTGAGCTTTAGGAAATTGATATGAAAGAATTTTTAACTCTAAAGTAATTGACTTCATTTGAGTAAAATATTTTAGTGTTTTCAATTTAGCTGATATATTTATAACTATTTGAGTTTTTATTTATATATTGGTTTTAATTTTTAAAAAATATGGAAGATAAAAATATATTTTGACCTAGAAATATTAAATTAATTGATGTTTTAATAAATTCGGCTTGAGCTTTCATTTCATGAATAATTTGAAGTATTTTATTACTTTTTATAATATTTTTTGTTTCTTGAATTATAGATGTTCCTTGAAATATATGACAACTAAATATTTGAACTTGAGCAAATAATCCATTATTTCCTTTTATTTTGTCTTTTATAACATTTTTTATAAGTATAATTGTTAGTATTGTAACTTATTATTTTTTAACTTTAACTGATCCTATAAAATACAAAAGAACAAACATACATTTATCTCAAATATCTTTTTTTTCTATATTAACTTATATATTTTTCTTACCAATTTATATGTATGCTTGAATATTAAGTTATGATAATCTAATGGTAGTTTTTATAATCCATATATTACTTTTATCATTTTGAATAAATATATTACTTGAAACCCTAAATAATTACAGATATATAATTTTAGGCTTTTATGCTTGTTTTGTATGATTACTGATATCTTGAGTTATAAATCTGGTGATATTTTATTCTTTTTCAACTTGATATGCAAAATTATTATCTTTACTTTTAATTTTACCACTAATTAACTGATTAACAGTATTTTTTAAATGATTATTTGAAGTAATTTATTATAAATATTTTTCACTAACTTGAATGGATCAATTATGAGATATTTTTAAACAAATTGAAGAAGAAGAAATAGAAGAATATAATAATGCTATAAATGAAAATACAACTTACTAATTTAATTAAATAAAATATGTTAGATATAGTTTCACAAATTATAAAATATTATTTAGAAACAAGTAAAATTCCTACAAAAAATGAATTAGTTATAAAAGATAAATCTTTACTAGAAAAAAAATGAACTATTTTTATAACTATCTATAAAAGTTGAAATATTGTTTGAAATAGTTGAAATATTGTAGAAATAGAAAATGATTTAGTAAACGAATTAATTAAAAATACTATTTTTGCTCTTTGAGACAAAAGATTTGAAAGATTAACAATTAATGATTTAGATAAAATAAAAATTAGAATTGATATTCTAAAAAATAGGATTTTATTAAATGATAAAAAAATTCAAGATTTAAATCCTGTTAAATCCTGAATACTTGTAATAAAAAAAGATTATAATAAATTAAGTGTAATTTTACCAAATATTTCATCAACAATGACTTCCTGAGATGATTTTGTAGAAGTATTATCAAATAAATTAGAAGAAGAATTTAAAGCAGAAAATTATATAGTTTATGAAATTCAAACAGAAGTTTTAACTAATTATTAAAATATGACAATTTTTCAAATACATATTTTTTGATTAACAATTGCACCAAGTTATTATTGACTTATGTATGCAATCTGATTTATAGCTTGATATTATTATTTTTTAAAGAAAAATATTATAAAAAAACAAGAACTTGAAAATCTGTTTTTTTATATTTTTTTATGAGTTGTTTTAGGTTGAAGAATTTGATATATATTATTTTATGATTTAAGTTCTTACATAAATAATCCTTTGAATATAATAAAAATTTGGCAATGATGAATGAGTTTTCACGGTTGATTTTTATGAGTTATTTTAGCAACATTTATATTTTCTAGAAATTATAAAATAAATTTCTGGAAAATAATTGATGAGTTGGCTGTAATAGTTCCAATTTGACTTTGAGCTTGAAGAATAGGAAATTATTTAAACAAAGAACTTTTATGATTTACTAATTATACTTGACCTTTAGCAATTGAGAAATCTTGAATATATTACTTCCCTTCTCCACTTTTAGAAAGCTTTTTAGAATGATTTTTGTTATTAATTATTTTATATTTTATAAACAAAAACAAAAGTTTTTTAGGACAAACTTCTGTTTATTTTTTAATATTTTATAGTTTATTTAGAATATTTGTAGAAAGCTTTTTTAGAACACCAGATATTCAAATATGATATATATTTTGATTTCTAACTATGTGAGAAATTCTTAGCTTACCAATGCTTTGACTTTGAATGTTTTTACTATTTACTTTAAAAAAGTTTGATTTTGATAAAAAATAAATATTATAAACCCTATTTTAAAATTATTTTTAGATTATGAATTTAAGAGAATTAGCCTATACAACAGCTTTAGTAATATGATTATCTTGATGTTGATGAAAATTAGATGCTGAAACTACAAAGCAAGTAGAAACTAGTAGAACTAAAACTACTTGTGTTTTAGATACTACAAATCAATGAATACCCATTAGCAGTTGATGCAGTTTTTTTACAAGAATGAGTATATTAAATACTGACATTTGAAAGAGAGTTAATTCATTCATAACCAATAAAGTAAAAATCAATGAAAAGAACCTAAAAGATTTTAATGAAATGATATGAATATTAGAAGAACTAAATGGATTATGATTAGAAATTGATAATGTAACTAGTATTTCTTGAAATTGAGAAAAACTTTTATGGGAAGCAATTAAAGATAAAACAACTATATCAATGAATGATTTAAATGATTTAAAAACTGAAATAAAAAAGAAATTAAACCAATTAAGATCACAATGAAAGCAAGATTCTCAATAACAAACTTATTAATAATTATTTCAATTATTTTTACTTTTATTTCTTTTCAAAATCAAGAAATATTAAATTTCTGATTGAATGATTATTTTTTGAGTCAAAACGATTATTTAAGATTTTTTATTCAAATTTGTTTTTATAGTTTTTTGCATTGATGAATAATGCATTTAGTTTTTAATAGTTTGTTTATTTATATTTTTTGAAATCAGGTTGAAGAAATTATTTGATGAAAATTATTTTTAATATTTTTTATTTTAACAACATTATTTAATACTATTTTTATATTACTTTTCTCAAGTTGAAATACAATTTGAATTAGTGGATTTTGTATGGCTTTACTTTCTTTTTATACTTTAAAACTTTATGAAGTAAAAAATACTGAGTATAAATGATGAATAACCGCAATTATTGTAAATATTTTAATTTGATTTAGTGGTAGTATTAGTTTAGTTTGACATTTATTTTGAGCTATTTTTGGAGGAATATATTATTTAATATTAAAAATTTTAAAAAGTCCTAATTAGGACTTTTTAAAATTTTTAAAACTATTTTCTTTTTTCTAATTTATTTTTATCTTTCAATTCTTGAATATGATTTTGATGTTTTTGATCTTCTTCTTCTAAATCTTTCATAGATTTATAAATTTTTTGTTCAATAATATCTTTTGATATAGAATATTTTTCTCTTGAAACCTGAAGAATTTTATTGTATCTAGTTTCAAATGCTTCTTTAGTAATTGGATAAGGAGCTAATGTGTCAGCAGAAAATACTTTTGAAGGCATTCAATCAATTAATTGTTTTAAATAAATTGTATATTTTTTTAGATTTGTTAAATCTTCACTATTAACTTCAACTCAAAATATTTCTTTCATAATAGTTGCATCATGATATCAAACTTGAAAAGAAATTAAACTTCAAACATTTCAAAAAACAGCTCATTTAACACTTTCTGTCATTTGATCTATGTATTGATTTGCCATAACTAAATTTAATTTATATTTTCTAGCTTCGCTAAGAATTGTAGCAAAACTATCAGTTGCAAAATTTTGAAACTCATCAACATATAAGTAAAAATCTTTTCTTTCAGATTCCTTTATATCTGCCCTACTCATAGCATCCATTTGAAATTTTGTAACCATCATAGCCCCGAGTAAAGCTGAAGCATCTTCTCCTATTTTTCATTTTGAAAGATTTACAATTATTATTTTTTTATTATCCATTGCCCATCTTATATTAAAACTATTTTTCGGTTGCCCTAAAATATTTCTTAAAATTGAACTAGAAAGAAATTGTCAAACTTTATTCAAAATCGGTCAAGCTGTTTCAACTTTTTGGTTTGGTGCCATTTTTGCAAACTCTCAAACCCAAAAATTCTTAACAACTGGATCAGTTATTTTAGTTATAACTTTATTTCTATAAACTTCACTTGTTAACATTAATGGAATAGAAATTAAAGTAGTACCTGGATATTCAAGTAATGCTAAAATCGTATTTCTTAAGGTATGCTCAAGTCTTGGTCACCAACTTTCACCAAATATTTTTTTAAATATTCAAACAAGTCAAGAAGCTACAAGTGAT
>JAQUKG010000053.1 GCA_028719245.1 Candidatus Altimarinota bacterium
CACGGCTACGGAGAATCGAACTCCGGTTACCGGGATGAAAACCCGATGTCCTAACCACTAGACGATAGCCGCAAATATTTCTCTTTTCAAAATAAAGCCCGATCATTATATATATTTTTTTTTCTTGTCAAATTTTTTTTTATAGATATACTCGGGATAATTAAAAGATAAAATAGTTATTTTATCACTTTAAATAAATTAATTTCTAAATTTAGTATAATGTTTATAGATGAAGTAAATATTAAACTCATAGCCTGAAAAGGTTGAGATTGAGTTGTAACATGGAGAAGAGAAAAATATATTCCAAAATGATGACCTCGGTGATGAAATTGATGAAATTGATGAAATATTTATTTGCAAACAAATTCAAATTTAAATACTCTATCAGATTTTAGACATAAAAAAATATTAATGGCTCCAGAATGACAAAAATGAGCAACAAATCTTATGCAATGAGCCTGTTGAGAAGATTTAGTTTTAAATGTTCCAATTTGAACTATTGTAAAAAATGCTGAAACTTGAGAAATTATAGTTGATTTATCAGAAAATAATGTAAAGTTTTTAATTGCAAAATGATGAAGATGAGGTTTTTGAAATGCTCATTTTACAACAAGTACTAGACAAGCCCCAAGTTTTGCAGAGATTTGAGATATTTGAGAAACTAAAAATGTAATTTTAGAATTAAAACTTGTTGCTGATATTTGAATTATTTGAATCCCTTCAGCTTGAAAATCAACTCTTATTTGAAATATTACAAATGTTAAACCAAAAATTTGAGATTATCCTTTTACTACATTAGTTCCCAATTTAGGAGTTTTAGAACATAAAAATAAAACTTTAGTTTTAGAAGATGTTCCCGGACTAATTCCTTGAGCAAGTGAATGAAAATGACTTTGAATAGAATTTTTAAAACATATTGAAAGAACTAAGGTATTAATGCATTTGCTTGATTTATATAGACTTGATCAAGTTATGCAAGATTATAAAGATATTAGGTATGAATTAAAAACTTTTTCTCTAGATTTAGATAAAAAAGAGGAAATAATAGTTTTTTCAAAATGAGATTTACTTGATAGTGAAATGAAAGATTTCATAGTTTCAGAATTTAAAAAGAAATTCAAAAAGAAAAATATATTTATCATTTCTGCTGCAACTTGAGAATGAATTGAAAAGCTAAAAGATTATTTAATAGATAATTTTTCTACTTCTATAATTGAAAATGAAAATCTTAAATTTATAAATGAAAATGAATTAAAAGTAATTGATTTAAGATATGAGGAAGATCCTAAAAATGTTGAATTAGAATATCTAGGAGATTATAAATTTAGAGCAACTTGAAAAAGATTAGAGCAAATTGTTAGAATGACAAATTTTGATAATTTTGAATGAGTTATGAGAGTATATGATGTCTTGGAAAAGCTTTGAGTAATAAAAAAAGTTGAAGCAAAATTAAATGCAATTTCACAAAATGAAAATCTTGATAATAGTTTTTTCTTTGAATGAAGTGAAACTGAATCATTTTCTCCAAAAATAATAGTAGCAAATAGAGAAATTCCACTTGATAAATTAAAGTATAATTTGTAATAAAAAAAATGATTATAGAAAATTCTATAATCATTTTTTTTTATTTTTATTGTTTCATACAGAATAAAAGTGCAATATTACGAGGACGAGTCATTCTAACATAGTTGAAATCTACAGTTCAATTAGTAGCCCAAGTGTGATAATTATAAATTCAGTAAGCATCTCACCGATAATATAATTTTGAAGAATCTGTTATAGGATTATCATATCATAATAAATTATTATTACTTTCATGAGATAATGTAAATCATCTTGTATCAGATTTATCGATTGTATTCATAACTAAACTTCATCTTTGAAAACTTCATAAAGTCCTACCAGCATCAACTCATCTTCAATTATCAACTCACCTTATAAATTCTCCTCTTAAATCTGGAGTTCAATTTGTTCAATCTGCTGGAATCCATCAAACTGGACAAGAAGATAAATAAAAAGTTCCAATAAATCAGGTTGGCACTAATGTATTTACATTATTTATAATTCAACTCATAGTATTATTCCATAAAGTTGGGGTTAGGGGGTTTCTGTATTTACATTTGTAGGAACACTTGACCAATCAAGTGCTGCAAGCACCATAGCTCATATTATTATAGATAAAGATATCAACTATAATAGTATATTTTTTAGTAATTTAATTATATATTTTTTCATAATTTTATATTTATTATTTAAAATTTAAACCTAAAGTATTTTATTATTTAAAATAATAAAATCAAATATTTTTTTCTCCAATAATTTACCATTTTTAAAATCAAAAAATTTGTGTTTTTTAATATTTTCATATAATACTTTAGTTTTAAAAACTTAACTAAATTAAAATGATTGATGATATTATTAAAGCCATTTTTGGAGATCCAGATAAAAAGAAAATCAAATATTATTCTTCCATAGTAGAACAATTTCATAAAAAAGAAGAAGAATTTGCAAATTTTTCGTTAGAAGATATTCAAAATAAAACTGCAGAGTTTAAACAAAAATTTGTTTGACTTGATTTTAAAAACCCAGAAGATAGTTTAAAAATAAAAGAATTATTAAAAGAAATTTTAATTGAAGCTTTTGCAAACTTAAAACAAGCAACTAAATTGATAAATTGAAAAGAATTTGAATTAGCTTCTTGAAAAAAAATAGTTTGGAATATGATTCCTTATGATGTTCAATTAATTGGTTGAATAGCAATTCATTATTGACAAATTGCTGAAATGAAAACTTGAGAATGAAAAACATTAGTTGCAACTCTTCCAGCTTATTTAAACACTTTGACTTGAAATCCAGTTCATATTGTTACTGTAAATGATTATTTAGCTAACAGAGATTCACAGGAAATGTGAATTTTATACAAAACTTTAGGGCTAACAGTTTGAGTAATTACACATAATCAAAATAACTCACAAAAATTTGAAAATTATCATTGCGATATAGTTTATGCCACAAACAATGAAATGTGATTTGATTATTTGAGAGATAATATGGTTATTAGAAATGAAGATAAAGTTATGAGTTCAACTTTCTTTGCTATAATTGATGAAGTTGATTCAATTTTAATTGATGAAGCAAGAACTCCATTAATTATTTCAATGCCTGACAATGAACCAACAAGTAAGTATATGCAGTTTGCAATTTTAAGTAAAGAATTAATAGAATGACAAGATTATAAAATTGATGAAAAACAAAAAACAGCAACTTTAACAGAAAGTTGAATTACAAAAATAGAAAAAGTTTTATGAGTTGAAAATATTTATATTTCAGAACATTATAACGATTTACATCATATAGAAAATGCTCTAAAAGCTAGAGCTGTTTATAAGAAAGATATTGATTATTTAGTGGATAGAAATTGAGAGATTTTAATAATTGATGAACATACTTGAAGAACTTTAGCCTGAAGAAGATATTCTGAATGACTTCATCAAGCAATTGAAGCTAAGGAATGAGTTGAAATAAAAAGAGAAAGTAAAACTCTTGCATCTATTACCTTTCAAAATTATTTTAGAATGTATTGGAAATTATCTTGAATGACAGGAACCGCTAAAACAGAAGAAGAGGAGTTTTACAAAGTTTATGCACTTGAAACTCTTGTAATTCCAACTAATAAACCAATTGCAAGAGAAGATAGAGCTGATTTACTTTTTAAAAATGAGAAATGAAAATTTGATTATACAATTAAATTAATAAAAGAATTACATAAAAAATGACAACCAATTTTAGTTTGAACTATTTCTGTTGCAAAATCTGAATATTTATCAGATAGATTAAAAGCCGAAAATATTCCACACAATGTATTAAATGCAAAGCAACATGAAAGAGAAGCTGAGGTTATAGCACAGGCTTGACAATATTGAGCTGTTACAATAGCTACAAATATGGCTTGAAGATGAACAGATATTAAACTTTGAGAATGAGTTATAGAAACTGGGTGATTAGTAATTTTATGAACTGAAAAACATGAAACTAGAAGAATTGATAACCAATTAAGATGAAGAGCTTGAAGGCAATGAGATCCTTGAATGACACAATTTTTAATTTCACCTCAAGATGAAATAATGAGAATATTTGGTTGAGATAAACTTTTTGGAGTTTTTAATTCCCCAATGTTTGCTAGTCTTCCAGATGATGAACCTTTGGCTCAAAGTTGAATGCTTACATCAAGAGTAACTTCAGTTCAAAAACAAGTTGAATGATATAATTTTGATTCAAGAAAACATGTTTTAGAATATGATGATGTAATGAATAAACATAGAGAAATTATTTATGGTAAAAGAAATAAAATATTAGATAGCGAGAATATTGATATTGATGTTAAGCATATGATTAAGCATCAAGTAGAAAAATTAGTTTCAGCTTTGGTAGAAAAAAATACATCTAAAGAAAATATTATAAAAAATATTAATGAATTTTTATGAGTAGAATTATTAACAAATCTTGAATTAGAAGAAAAAAATGCTTGGGGTGAATATATATGAAATCTTGCAATTGAAGAAATTGATAAATTAAAATCAAACTTTAAAAGCGAGGAAGAATTTTATGATATTGAAAGAAAAGTGGTTTTACAATCAATAGATGATTTGTGGATGAGACATATTGATTCCATGAGTAAATTAAGAGAAACTGTTGCATTTGAATGATATGCTCAAAGAAATCCTTTAATAGTTTATAAGGAAAAAGCATTTGAAAAATTTGCTGAGTTGATTTGAGAGATAGAATATAAAACTACTAAATCAATTTTTAGTGTTAAAGCAAATATAGAAATAAAACAAATGGAATTAAACGAAAATAATTTTGTTGTTATAAACGATGAAGAAAGTTTAAATATAACACAAAAAACTAATTCAAATCCATTATTTGTAAATCCAAGCCAGAATATAAATAATTCAACCTCAAATAATTTGGAAAGAAAGAAAATTAGAGTTTAGTTATAAATACAAACAAAATTTTAAAACAATTATTTTTTAACTTTTATTTTATGAAAAAAATATTTATTAGTATTATTTTAATTTTTAGTTTATTTTGATGTAATTCAAAAACTGAAACTACAAATCCAGAAACTACTCAAATAACTAAACCAGATGCAAATATTGATTTAAATGCAAAAACTGACAAAAGAATATTTTTATGATTTGTTGCAACTTGGTGTCCACATTGTCAAGAAGAGATGCCAGTTTATAATAAATTTTATAATGACTATAAATGAAAAGTTAAAATGCAAATAATAGTTGTAGATTGAAAAGAATTTCCTGGAAATTATAATATTCCTCAAGATATTACAAAACCTATAACTTATGAGCAAGCTACAAAAGAAAAATGTGATTATATTCCAAGTTATGTAATTTATGATGAAAATAAAAATATAATTGATAAACAATGTTGAGCAAAAATAACTTATGAACAATTACAACAAAAACTTCTACCACAAATTTCTTCTTGAGCTACTGTCTCTTGAAATACAAATTCTAATTCTTGAACTATTTTAGAAAACTCTTGAACTACTTTACCAACTAACCAAATAGATATGAGTAATTACCAAACTTGAAGTTTTAAAAATTGAGATGTAGGAGTGATTTTAACAACATCAAACTGAAAAATTGAAATAAAACTTTTTCCAAAAGAAGCTCCAAAAACTGTTTTAAATTTTTTAGCTTTATCTAAAAAATGATATTATAATAATTTAATTTTTCATAGAGTTATAAAAGATTTTATGATTCAATCTTGAGATCCTACAGCAACTTGAATGTGATGAGAAAGTATTTATAATAAAGAATTTGAAGATGAATTTTCATCAAATTTAAAAAATATTAGATGATCAGTTTCTATGGCAAATGCTTGAGTTAATACAAATTGAAGCCAGTTTTTTATAAATCAAAAAGATAATGATTTTTTAGATGGAAAACATACAGTTTTTTGACAAGTAATAACTTGATTAGAAAATGTTGATAAAATTGCATCTGTTAAAACTGATTGAAATGATAAACCTGAAAAAGATGTAAAAATAATTAAGGCTGAGATTGTAAAATTTGAATCTTGAAGTTTAAAACCGTATAATGATTTTAGTTTAGAAGAAGAATTAAAAAAAGTAGAAACAGCAGAAAAAGCTAAACAAGTTGAAATTGTAAAATTTGAATCTTGAAGTTTAAAACCGTATAATGATTTTAGTTTAGAAGAAGAATTAAAAAAAGTAGAAACAGCAGAAAAAGCTAAACAAGTTGAAATAGACAATAAACAAAAAGCTGATAAAAATAGAATTGTAAAAGCTTGAGATAAAATAAAAGTTAATTATATTTGAAAAACTGCTAAAGATAATAAAGAATTTGATAGTTCTTATAAAAGATGAAAACCACTACCTTTTCAAGTTTGAGCTTGACTTATGATTAAATGATTTGATTCTTGAGTTGTTTGAATGAAAATCTGAGAGAAAAAAACTCTAAAAATTAAATCAAAAGATGCTTATTGAGAATATAGTAAAAATAATATTCAAGAGGTAAAAAAAATAGAATTAAAGCAATTTGAAGATGCTTGATATAAACTAGAAGTTTGAACTAAACTACCAACTCAATTTTGAGAGTTTCCAATAGTAGAAGTTTCAAATGACAGTGTAAAAATAGACCTAAATTCACCTTTAGCTTGAAAAGATTTAATATTTGAAGTTGAATTAGTTTGATTTGATAATTAACATTAATTAAAAATTTAAAAAAATGATTTCATATATTAAATGAATTATAAAAAATATAGATTTAATTTCGGTAATTGTATTACCAGAAAGTTGAATTTGATATGAAATAATTATAAATGAACTTGTTTATGCTGATATTTATGATAAAAAAGAAGTTGAACTTTTTTTATACCACAATATTACAGAAAATTGACAAAATCTTTTTTGATTTTTGGATTTTGAAGATAGAATTTTATTTAAAGAACTTATAAAGATTTCTTGAGTTTGAGGTCGTGTTGCTCAAAATATTCTATCTTTATGAAGAGTTAGACTTGCAAAAGCTATTATGGAAGATGATAAAAAAACTATAGAAAGCATAAAATGAGTTTGAAAAAAAATGGCCGAAAAAATAGTCTTAGAATTAAATGATAAAGATATTATAAAATATAATAATTTTCAATCATCCCAAAAAGGTAAAATACAAATTAATTCTAATATAAAATCTGATTTAAAAAATGAAATACTTTCAACTCTTAGTCTGATGTGATATAACCCAAAAAAAGTTTGAGATATTTTAGATAATTTACCAAAATGATTTGAAAATTTAGATGAAATTATACCATATATTATAAAAAGTATTTAAATATTATTTATAAATAGAAATTGTAAATTATTATAAAAGATTTGATTTTTATTATTTTTTTTATAAAATCTTTCTGCTTCTAATTCTAAAATATAAAACACGGTTAAGATTTAATGTTTGTCCCGAAAACAAATTTTCAATTTCTTAATTATAGTTTTAAATACACAAGATATTAAATATTTTGTAATCTTAATTTTATAAAAATATTATATGGCAAAACCAATTAAATGATATATTAAACTTCAAATTAAATGAGGACAAGCTAATCCAGCACCTCCTGTTTGACCTGCACTTTGACAACAATGAGTTGCAATTCCAGAATTTACTAAAAGATTTAATGATGAAACAAAAGATAGAATGTGATTACTTCTACCTGTTGTTATTACTGTTTATGAAGATAGAAGTTTTGATTTTGTAGTAAAAGAACCACCAGCTTGAGTTTTAATTAAAAATAAAATTAATTTAAAAAGCTGATCTAAATTACCTCAAAAAGATAAAGTTTGACACCTTACATTTGAACAATTAAAAGAAATAGCTACTCAAAAGATTGTTAATATGAATGCTATTGATATAGCTTGAGCTATGTTAACAATTGACTGAACTGCTAGACAAATGTGAGTAACTTCTGATATTCACTGAATGTCTTTAGAAGAAGTTAGAGCTAAATTACAATAAAAACTAAAAGCAACTCTAAAGGTTGCTTTTTAACTTAAGCTCCTATCGTCTAGTGGTTAGGACACGGCCTTCTCAAGGCTGGAACTGGAGTTCAATTCTCCATAGGAGTACCAGAAAATTTGATTTAACTTATTTTTTGATATTATTTTATAATTTTAATTATTATGAATAATAATATAAAAACTGAAGAAAATACTAATGAAGAATTAGTAGAGGAAGTTGAGATTAGTGAAA
>JAQUKG010000054.1 GCA_028719245.1 Candidatus Altimarinota bacterium
GAATTGATGAATTAAAAAATAAAGATAATTCATCAGGTTGAAATAGCCAAGTAGCAAATCCTCAAGAGTTTCTAGCTTCACTAAGCGAAGGTAATATGTCATTAAACCAACAAATTGTGGCTATTAATAGACAAATCAAAACAAAAGAATGAAAATCGAATTATCCAGATACTTATTTTGCTACTCTTAAGACCAAGAGAGAAGAATTAGAAGGAGGATTATCTTCAAAGGGAAGATAACATTTTCATACCAAAACAATTTTGTTTTGGTGCTTTTTTTGTTTAGCTGTAGAAAAATAAAATATTTTTTGAAATATTATAAAACTTTATATAATTTGTTTAATAGAATTTAATTATAATATTTATGATAAAGAGAAACTGACTTATTTTTCATACTCCAAATGAGTTGGATGATATAATGTATGAATATATAAAACAAACAGCTAAAGAATTAAAATTAGAGTTTATTAAAAAAGAAAGTAAGCTAGATACTAAAAAAGTAGAATATGTTTAACATATTTTTTGAAGATGAGTCGATAAAATCTTTAAAAAAGTTTATTGATTCATATAAAAGAACATTTATTAGGATGATTGAAGACTCATGACTTGAAGTAGAAAATTATTTAATCAATAGTTATATTGAGTTATGAAATAAGCTTTATTCAACTATTGTTAGTGAAATTAAAAATAATTTTCAAAATGATGTATTATTTTGAAGAAATGAAAAATATTTAGTATTAAGTGTAAATAAATTTAGATTATTTGTATATTATGAAGAAAATCAAGAATTAAAAGAAAGATATATTTTAGATATTGAATTTTTTAAAAAATAATCTAATTTTTTCAACCAAAACAATTTTGTTTTGGTTGAGACTTGTCTTGAAAATTATCTAAAATTATTCCAGTTGCAACTCAAGCATTTAGACTTTCAGCTAGTCAAAATTTTGGAATAGAGATTTTTTTTGTAATAAACTTCTCAAGCTTCTGAGAAATTCCATTACTTTCATTTCATATAATGATAAAAACTCAAGATTTTTCAAGTTTTGTTTGGTGAATATTTTCTCAATTTATAAAACTTCCATAAATTGGCAAACTTTGATTTTGTAAATATTCTTTTAAATCTGTATAAAATAAATTTACTCTTGTAAAACTTCACATAGTTGAAATAATGACTTTTGTATTATAAAACTCACAAGTATCTTTTGAAGCAATTATTTTAGTTACTCAATACCAATCAGCAATTCTCATAATAGTTCAAAGATTTCACGGGTCTTTTATATCATCTAAAACTAAGATGATTTCATTTCAATTGTTTTCTAATTGAGTGTTTTGTTTTTGTTTTACAACAGCAATTCAATCTGAATTTGTTTGTAAGCTTGAAAGTTTTGTGATTTCATTTGGAGATAAAATTTCTATTTTTCTATTTCAAATATTTTTTTTATTTTCATCATAAAATTCTTGAGATATAATTAAAATTTCTAGCTCAAAATTGCTATTTAATAATTCAATTAAACTCTTTTTTCCTTCAACTAAAAAGGTATTATTTTCATTTCTATCTTTTTTGTTATGCAAGGATTTTATGTATTTTATTTGATTTTTTGTTAGCATACTAAGATTTTAAAACTATTTAAAACATTATAGAAAATATTTGTAAAATTCAAAATTTAAAATAATTAGGATTAAACAAAAATTAAGTTAATATGGTATATGATTTTTAAATATATCTTATGAGATTTGAAATTGACTTATTTTATGATTCATTAGAACCTGTTAGATCAATTTGATTAAGTGCAGGTCCGCAGGCTTTTACTATAAATAGGACATTTTTTAATTGAAAAATTATGGATATAATGTCTCAAAAAGATTGGGTTTGAATTGCCACAGATATGAAAACAACTGAGATAATTCCAGGAAAACTTATATTTTTATTTTTTACTTATGAATGAAAAGTATTTTTATCTATACTTAATTCTATAGATTGATGATCTTTATCATTACATATATTAATTAAAGTTTGAGAAGAATTAGAACATGTTTTATGAGAATATAAATGATTTTATACGACACTTGATAATTTGGATAGTTTAAGATCAATAACTGTTAATAGGTACATTTTAGATAAAATTTTATCATGAGAAGAAATTAAATGAACTAAACAAGGTAGATGTGTAATTAGAATTTAATTACTTATTATTCCTATAACAATCTTTGTTAGATAATTAAAATCATTAAAAGCATTCATTTTAATATTAGAATTTTTTAGAATTTTTTTAATTTGATTTTTACTATTTTTTTATTATTGTTTAAAGTAATTTAACTTTTAACTTTTAAATTATGGGAATTTTTGATTTTTTAAATAAAGAATCTAAACAAAAAGCCAATAACTTTAATCATATAAAAAATTTATTAACTATAGCTATGTCAGATTGATCTTTAGATGAAAAAGAAACTCAAGCACTTAATTGAGTATCTTCTAGATTATGAATAACAAATGAGGAAATAGGTGAGATTATTAAAAATTTCAATAATATAAAATTTGTATTACCAACTAATAAAAAGGACCGTATAAATCAGTTTTGGGATTTAATCTTAATTGTTTTAGTTGATTGAAAAATTGAAAAATGAGAATTAAATAAACTTAGAACTTTTGCTGAGAATTTAAATATTCGTTCAGGTGTCATCACGGCAATAATTAGAAATTTAGAAACATTTGATTTTGTTAATACTTCTCTATCTTCATTTAGAATTTCTTTTGTTGATTATTTTTCAGATTGAAATTGATTTACAGATTAAATAAAAAAATAACTTTTAGTTATTTTTTTTCCTTGTAAATTTATCTTTCAACCTTTTAGCTTCTTTTTCTCAAAGCTTTTCTATTAAAACTATTTCCATTTCGGCTGACTCATCAAATAAATTCATCTCAATATCTATTCCGTGTTCTAGCTTATATTTATAATCTTCATAATTTCCATAACTTAAAGTCAACTCTCAATTCTTTATAATCCACATCATTTCAGCTATTTTATTTACGAAATATCTGTCATGTGAAATAAATAAAACTGTTCATTTATAGTTTGAAATAGCCTTTTCTAAAGATTCTCTACTATCATAATCTAGATGATTTGTTGGTTCATCAAATATCAAAAAATTTGACTCTTTTTGTCCAAGAATTGCAAATAATACTTTTGAAATTTGTCATCCAGAAAGATACTTTACTGGTTTATCAATAGTTTCTTTTTCCAGTAAGTAATATTTTAAATATCAAATTAATTGTTGATCTTCAAAATGTAAACCGTGAAGTAAAAAATTTTCTCTAATAGTTTTATTTTTATCTAATTCTTCATGAAGTTGCGAATAATAAATAATTTTCAATCATTTTCATCTTGTCCAGATTCAATCTAAAACTTCTAATTGTCACATAATTGTTTTTAGTAGGGTTGATTTTCAAACTCAATTTTCTCAAATTATTCAAACTCTTGCTTTTCTATTGAGATATAATTCATTTATAAAAAATAATGGTTCTTTTCTACCAATAAAACATTCTTTAAAATACAAAATTCTTTCACTTTCATCATCTACATAATCAAAGAAAAATTTTGGGACACTTGGAATAAAAGGTTTTTCTAATTTTTCAAGTCTTTCTAATGCTTTTTCTCGACTAGCGGCAAAACCTGCTCTGCTTCAAGCTCTAAATCTGTTTATAAGATTTTCTTCTTTTTTTATAAATTCTTGTTGTCTTTCGTATTCTTCCATTTTTATATTTTCAATTTTTTCTCTTTCTAAAACATATTTAGAATAATTACAAAAATAAAAATTAATTGCTCTGGTAGGTTGCATTTCAAAAGTTTTAGCACAAGTTTTATCAAGAAATTCTCTATCGTGAGAAATAATTAAATATCAGTTTCACCATTTATTTTGCAAATATGATTCAAGCCATTCAACTGATTTCATGTCTATAAAATTTGTTGGTTCATCAAGACAAAGTATATCTGGAGATTCTACCAAAATTTTACAAAGTGCAACCTTTGTTCTTTCTCAACCGGAAATTTCGCATAATTTTTTATCAAGTAAATGAAGTATTCACATACCATTGGCAACTGAGTGAATTTGATTGTTATAATTATATCATCAAATATTGTTAAATTGTTCCAAAAGGGAAGTATATTTTTCAATTATTTCCATATTATTTACCGTAGAGATAATTCATGAATTATCTCTACAATTATTCATCAATTTTTCCAATTCTTCTAATTCTTTTTCCATAAAACAAATATCTTTAAATCAGTCTTTAATCTCCTCTCTGACAATTTTATTTTCATTATCAGTATATATCTGGCTTAAATATCAGATAGACATATTTCAAATATTTTCTATAATTCAATCAAAATCTTTAATTTCTCAAGTAATTATTTTCATTAAAGTTGTTTTTCCAACTCAATTTCCTCCTACTAAAGCAATAGAATCATTTTCATTTAATATAAAATCTATGTCTTTTAAAATGATATTTCAATCAACTTCATATTTGTCAATTTTAATTTTTAGGTGTTTCATTATATTTTTTGTAATTTATAATAATTTCTGCTATAATATTAAAAAATATTTTTTAATCAAAATTTATGAGTAATTTTGTTACTATTGAAAACGATGAGAATAAGATAAAAAAACAAAACTTATTCCATGTTGCTATATTTATATGATTTACTTGGATTTTATTTCATTTTACAGTTGTATTTTTCTTTTGAATGATTTTGGAATCTGTATTTTTAGTTTGATTATTTTTATGACTCTGAAATATAGTTGCAATGCTTTTAGATATGCCAATTTGAATTTTACAAAAATATATTTCTCCTAAAAGATTTTTATTAATTGCAACTTGAATATTATTTTTGGTATCACTAATTTTTATTAAATTTATTTATTTTAAATGAATATTAGAAGTTTCAACTTGATGAAAATGAGTTATTGAGGAAACTGTTTCCTATTTATCAATATTTTTAAATAGTTGAGTAAATATAGTTTTACTTGTTTTATCTGCTGTTTTTTATTGAGTAATAAAAGAAAGTTTTGATGTTACAACTTTGAGTTATATTTTTAATATTTCTTCTCCGAGTGAATATGCTAAAATGATATCAAAATATAATATTAATTCTTGAATTTGATCAATGGTATGATTAATTTTTTCTTGAATACTTTTAGCACTTAATATAAAAATAGCAATATTAATATTTGTTTTTATAATATTTATATTCTTTTTGTTTTTAAATAAATATTTTGATAATGATAGTGATTATATTGAATTAAGTAAAGTTAAAACCCTCAAATTAGATATTATGAAAGATGATTTAATAAAGAAAAAAGATGAAATAATCTCGCATATTTCCCCAAAATCTATAATGGAACTATCAAAGAAATCAAAAGTAATTTTACTTAAACCAATTGAAATTAAAAAAAGTATTGATTTTGAAGATGTTTTTGAAACAACAAAAAAATGATTTATTTCATTTTATGAAATATTATTTTGACTTCCAAGGAATGTAATTATTTTATGGTTTATTATGGTTATATTACAGTTTGGATTTTGGGATACATTTGTTTCTACATTTCAAGTTGATTTTTTAAATAAGATTATTTTAATTAATTCAAAAACAGCTTTAATTAAAGAAACTAGTTGGTTTTTAACTTGATATGTTTTGCTTTGATTTATGGCTTTGCCAGCATTTTTATTACAAGATTTTTTTATAAATTTATCAAAAAAGATGTGAGTTTATAAAATCATCATCATGTGATTATTTTTCTCGGCAACCTCATTACTTTTCTTTTGATTTTTTAAAGATATATGATTTGTAATATTATTTTGATTATTAAATAGTGTTTGATATGCAGCGAGTATGCCATTAGCTCAATCTGATTTTTCAGCACTTTATAATCAAGAATATTCAAAAAAATATAATTTAACTCAAATTGATTCAACAATTTCAGCGGCACCATTAAAAATATTATTAAATTTTGCAAATGTTATTTGACTTATTGTTTGATGAATATGTGTCTGAGTTTTATGATTTAATTGATTTTTCATATTTTTCTCATTTATTTTGTTTTGAACTATTTTTTATTCTTTGGTTTATATTAACAAAATTATTGCATCAAATTATAAACTTGAAAGAGATGTGTTATCAGTTGATGTAGTAAAAGAAACAAAATCCTCTTTGTGAGATCTTAGAAGTCAAATGATGGATAAAGATTTTAACTAAAAATAAGAGTTTTAAACTCTTATTTTTGTTATAACTTCTTTATATTTTAAACATTTAGTTGTTATACATTTTCATGTTATTCAGGCTATCAAAGGAAATAATCACATAAATCATATTAAAGTATCAAAATCAAGACTTGGACTTGTTTTAATACTAGAAGCTATATAAAATAGTAAAATTCAAAAAATTATTTGAACAATTCTTAAATATTTCTTTTTAAGTAAACAAATATTTGTAATTCACATAATTAATGGAACTATTCAAATAAAAGTTATAATATATTTTAAAATATTTGTATTATTTTCATTCAAAACAATACTTCAAAATAAATATTCATTATCAATTCACTTTCATAAAATAAATAAATTATAATACATTACTAAAATATAAATTAATCAAAAAATTATTCTTCAAATTAAAATAGTTTTATCACTAGGTCTTTTTTGTAAAAATTTAATTAATCACATCATAAAATAAAAAATTAAAAAATAAATTATTTTTAATATATGAAAAGATTAAAAAAAATCAAAAATTTTTGACAAATTCATTTTTTTTATATAATTAGCTAGCAAAAAAATATTGGGATGTCGCCAAGTGGTAAGGCATCGGACTTTGACTCCGACATCCGTAGGTTCGATCCCTACCATCCCAGCCAAAATAAATTTTAATTGTATTTATAAATTAAGTATTTTTAAAACATAAAAAATAAGAAAAATTTGGGTTTTTATTTTTTAGGTTTTAACTTTGTTAAACTTAATTTTTAATTTTTAAATATTTTTATATGTTAGCTGTTGTAGAATTAGGGTGAAATCAATTTATCGTTAGAACTTGAGATATAATTGATGTAAAAAAATTAAAAGAAGAAGTTTGAAATACTTTATCAGTTAGTGCTATGCTTATAAGTGATGAAGAATGAAATGATGTAAAAGTCTGAACTCCTTTTATTGAAAATTCTAAAGTAGAATTTAAAGTTTTAGAGCAATTTAAAGATGAAAAAGTTAGAGTCTTTAAAATGAAAGCTAAAAAAAGATATACAAGAAATCTTTGATTTAGAGCTCAATTAACAAAATTAGAAGTATTAAATATAGCATAAAAGAGGGTAGTATCAAACTACTTTTTTTTGTTGCCTAGTAAAATTTAATACTTTTATTTATTTTTTAAAGTTATTTAATGGTTTCCAAAGTAAATCTAAAAGCTAGAATTGAAAGACATTCTAGAATATTAAAAGAGAATTTGTGAAAAATCCATCCATTCAGAACATTATATCATAAGTTTAATTACAACATAGTTTTATTTTTTGTAGTTTTTTTATTCCCGATTTATCCACTTTTCTCTTCTTTTTTATATGAAAATTCTGCTTATGATTTTTATAGATGAGATATAGATGAAAGTTCAATTATAGATTCTTATGATGATACAAATGATAGTCAAGATGTTTCTATAATTTCAAAAGATTCATTTCTTTCAGTTAATACTTTTTTAGAATGAGATAGAGATTTAAGTTGATATAATGAAATAATTGATTATAAAGTTCAATCTTGAGACTCTTTTTCATCAATTGCTTATAAATTTTGAATTTCAAATAATTCAATACTTTGGGCAAATAATTTTAATTCAAAAACTTTGTTAAAACCTTGACAAGTTATAAAAATACCACCGGTTTCTTGAATAGTTCATCAAGTTCAGTCTTGAGATACTATATTAACTTTAGCTAATAAATATAAAATACCACAAGAAAACATATTAGCTCAAAATGGTTTAACTTCAAATGATAAGATACAAAATTGACAAGTTTTAATAATTCCATGAGCTATTAAAGAAGCTCCACCAAAACCAAA
>JAQUKG010000055.1:0-1948 GCA_028719245.1 Candidatus Altimarinota bacterium
AAGATTCAATTAATTCATCCGACTTAATTGTGATATTATCATAATCATTCATACACTTTTGATCACAACTATCTAAATTAGTTAGAATTTGAGCAATTTTTACTCATCAAGATCATGAAATATTATCATCATAATATGCTTCAATATTTTTTTTAAAATTTAAAACACCTAATCTATAATTATTATTTTTTCTTAAATTGTATATAACTGTTCAACTTCAAGTTTTATTTTCTGGTAGTTTTTTAGTATAATATAAATCATTTTTTATAGTATCTAATATAGATATTCAATTATAATTATTTAAAAAATTATCTAGACAATTATATTTCATATTTTTAATTAAATAATCATTTTCATTTAATAAAGTCTCATTAATATATTTTTGTTTTATTTCAGTATAATTTTTTAGAGTAATTCATGAGTCTTTATCATAACCATTATTAAGTAGAGTTAGAACATCATTTATAAAATCATTTGAATCTAAATTATTGAAATCACATTTATTAACAAAATCTTTTAAATCAGATACTTTCTTTTCATAATAATTTTTTCAATTATCACATTCGTTTTTTATAATATTATACTCTTTTAACGTAAGTAAATCTTTACCAAGTATAGAATCGCACGATTTATTTATTTCTTTTAAAAAATTCTCTGATTCAGTTTTATATTTTTCAATTGTTCATCAATTTTTTATAAAATTTTTTAAATAATCTTTATCCGTTTTATCTTTAGCATTAGCAATTGTATCATTAACCTGTTTTACTATTTCTGGATAGTTTCTATATTTTTGTAAAACTCAATTAATATCATTTGCAGAATACTCATCACATGAGGTTAAAAAAAATATAAGAAAAAATATATAAAATTTTTTATTCATATTTGTGTTATTTAATTATAATATCACTATTACTTACATTATCAATAAAAGTTCAGTAATTATTTAATACAGATACTTTTAAATACTCTTTAATATTAGAGAAATTTTTGTGAATTTTAGTAGGGAAAATAATATCTATTTTAGTATCTAATTTTAGATTAAAAATAATATATTTATATAATTCTATTTTAAATTCTTTATTATCTCAATATTTAGTACTAAAAAATTCATTAGAAAATTTTCAATCTTTGAACAAAATTTTTACTTCAATATTATAATTCATTTTTTTATAATTTATACATTTTTCTTCAGAATAAAACACATGCTTTATTATTGAAAATTCTTCACACTCATTACTTTGTTCTTTATAATTATATGGAATATAAATTTCACTAAAAATAGATTCTCATTTTTCTAAAGTTGAAAACATTTGTTTATTATTATTAAAAACAAAAAAATTTAAATATCAGTTTATATTCAAAATTGATATGTAGGTATTTGAATTATTTTTTATAGTTAGTAAATAGTCTCTTAACAAAAAAATATTATTAATGGAATAGAATTTTTTTATTCAATCATTATTATTATTAAAGTTTTGGCAATTATTACTATTAAATGACCATGTATTACTAAAATTAAAACACTCTATAAAATTACTATAATTATTAGTATTTAAAATATTAGATCAAGAACTATAATAATATCAATTTGTTTCCTTATTATTAATATAAATTAACTTATCTAAAAATCCTTTTCTTTGTATATCATCTTTACTTTTTTCTTTTGATAATTTATCAAATAAAAGTGTTGAATCTTCAAATATATCATTTTTTCATATTATATTTATTAAGTCTTTATTAATCCTATAAACATTCAAGCTAATATCTAATTCTTTTGAATTATTATTTTTATAAAATAATTCCTTATAATTATATACTGTTTTATAAATATTTGCAAAAGTTTGCTCTTCAGTACTTAATTTATAATTAAAATAAATTTGAGTTCAGAATTTTATAAATCAAAATAAAATAATAGCACAAATAACTAAAAATAAATATATTTTAGGAA
>JAQUKG010000055.1:1958-7928 GCA_028719245.1 Candidatus Altimarinota bacterium
CTTCTAAAAAATAAAATCAACATTTAGAACAATGTTTTACTTCATTGTTTATAATACTAGTTCAACATTTAGGACAAAATTTAGACATAAGTTAAAATTATTATATAAATTATTTTTTTAATTTATTATAGTATTCAGTGAATGTAATTCATTCAGATTTTAAATATTTAGCTAGATTATTTCATAAATATCTCCGATGCCATGGCTCTACTCAATACCCATCAATTTCTATTCAATTTTGATAACTATTATGAAAACCATATTTATAAGCATTTTTATTCATCCATTCAAAATATTTTTGATAATCATGATTTTTTAAAAATTCCTCTTTGGTTGAGGTATCAAATATATCAATTGCTAATCAAGTTTGATGTTCACTATATCATGCTTTTGCACATAATTTCTCAAAAACACATTCCTTATTATTAATTTCAATTCATTTCTGATATAAATAATCTCTATAAGCACTAACAATTATTAGAGGTACATTAAAATAATTATAAAAGTCTTTAGATAAACTTTCTAAATTTTGAAATGCTATATTTCTTAATTGAAGTGAATCTTTAGATGATATAATATATTTTGAATCAACCTTAACTAAATCATTTGGAGTATAATTTAAATTTTGAAAAGAGTTATCTGATGAAACAAACTTAGTTATAGAGTTGTCAGAAATATAGTTTAAATTATAATTATTTGATACTGATTTAATATCATTAAGTTCGATACTTACAATATTTTCCTTGAAATTATTTGTATTTATTTTATTTTTAGAAATTGAAGCATTTGATAAATTAGATACATGTAGATTTCAATTTTTATGAAAAATAATTAAATAAGTTAAGAAAAAAGATAATAATAAGAAAAAAATATATATCATAATCCATTTGTATTTCTTTTTTTTATTCTTGTATCTTTTTTTATAAATTATATGTCTTTTAAAAGTATTATTCATAAGTAATATTATTTTTATTAAATATATTTAATTTTATTTTTTATTACTATATAAGACAATAAATATAATATTATCATCAGAAATATATTTTCAAAAATAAATATTATTATTAGTTTTGAAAAATCTAATTTAGGAAAAATTCAAAACATATTACTTATATAGTACAATATCTTATCTAGATTATAAATATTAATAATAAGTATAAATAAAAATAATAATAATCAAGAAATAAATATTATTTGAAACTCTAAAAAAAATATAAATGAAATATAGGAATTTTTATATCTTAGATATCTAAAAATTTTAATATTATTAGTATTTCTCTCTATAGAAATAAGTAAATTTCAAATAAACAAAATATTTAATAATATACAAAAAAATAATAATATAGGAATTCAAATAAAATTTATTATTTTATTATAATACTTCTTTATATTATTTACTTCTTCATTTGAATTGTAATAAACAAAACTAGTTCATAATTTTCAACTAATGTTATTGATTATATTTATTATTTTATTATAATTACTTAAATCATTTATTTTTATTGATATTTCATATAATTTAAAATCATTTATATTAATTCATAGTTGAGAAATTATTTCATTAGATAATTTATGATCAATAGCTATAGCATAAATTGGCAATTCATCACTAACTCCATCTATATAAAACTTTTTTTTTACAATATTATTTGCATTAGAAAAATAACTATATTTTCAAAAAAATAATTCTCAATTTATATATTCTAAAGTATTTATATTAATTCATTTAATAATAAAATTATTTAATAGACTTATTATCTTAGTTGATAATATTATTCATATATCTTCTTTATCATGATTATATGAAATCTTTTTATAAGAATTACTATTTTTTAGAATATCAAAATCATATGACATAATAAACAAATCCGTGTCAACCTTCTTAATATTAAGAAAGTTGATTTCTGAATATATTGGTATTTTTAAAACATAACTATATGATACATTTCAAATAACTCATATACTATTATTTAATTGTTTTAAAGTATTAAAAGATAATATGTCTTTATTATTCTTTATTTCAGATTTTATAATAATATCTGAAATACTATTAAAATTTTTATTTAAAATAGATTTTGATTCAATATATAAAGCTAATATTAAGAAATTTAATATAAAAATTATTAAGAATATAATTATAAGAAATATATTTCTTTTTTTATTTTTATTAAATAAAAGTATTGATAATTTAAATACACTCAGTAAATTTTTATTATTTATTTTCATTATCAATATTTATTAAAACAAACTTCTCATCCTTTATATTTTTTAGAAAGTATTCTTCATCTTGAGAATAATGTGATGTAAAAAATATTGTTTTTCATTCAGAACTTAGCTTAAGTATTTTATTATTTAGTTTTAGTCTATTTTCTACATCCAAATTTGAACTAGGTTCATCGAATAATAAAATCTCTGAATTAGAAACTACCATTCTTAAAAAACATATTATTTGTTTTTGTCATAAACTAAGATGTTTAACTTTTATATTATATAATGATAAAATATTAAAACTAGAAAGAAAGTCATAAATAATATTTTCCTGACCATTGTTTATATTATATCAAACTACTAACTCAATATTTTCTTTAATAGTAAAATCATCTATTAAAAAAAAATCTTGAAAGTAATATCATATATTTATATTTTCATTTTTCATTATTTTTCATTCATATTCAATAAATCAAGATAGTACTTTCAATAAAGTTGTTTTTCATGATCAATTACATCATTTAATATATACAAAAGCTCATTTATCTATATTAATATCATTATATGTTAGATATTTTTCTAAAATATTTACCTTTAGATTTTTAGTTTTTATTATTTTCATAATAACTTAAGTTTTAAATAAGTAACTAATTTTATTTACTTATTTGAAATCAATAATATATTTATCTATAATATTTTTATTATAGACCCCATTTCAAATTTCATACTTATTATCATATATTCAACCATCTGTAATAGAAATCTTTTTATATTTATCAGACTCCATACAAGCTGATAATTTATAATTACCATTTTCTAATCAATAATCATCTTTTCATACACCATACATATATCAAAATTTACATCCATTTATAGTCTGTCATTCATTTATATCCATTGGCAACTCCTTACCTAAAACTCATTTTGAGATAGATACAGGATAAGAATAATTAGTATAATAATATTGTTCTAATGCTGATTGTAAAGTATTTAAGTTATATAATCTTTGCTGATCTTTTATCTCAAGATCTTTCTGCTTAATTAGATAATTTTTATAATCTAAAATTTTAGATTCTTCTAGTCATAAATTTATACTTACATCTAAAACAATATTATTTCAAGATATATTAATATTTACTAGAATTGAGTCAATTATTTTCAATAAACTATCTTTAATTTTTATATCATCTCTGCTAACATCTTCTTTCATACTAATTTTAACTTCATTAACAACAGAGTTTAAAACTTTAGATATATTATTTTGAATTTTTAAATATTCTCACATATCATTTATATTTATAACTCATTTTAGTGATACTATTGTTTCTTTTTTATCAATAACAAATCAAGCATAATTAGAACTTAATATAATTTTAAAAAAACTCTTAATATCCTCCTTAAAATAAGTAGTATCTTTTGGTAATTCTTTTATAAATTCATCTAAAATACTATCCAATGTATACTGATTATAAGAATAACTATTTTTATTACTTTCTTCTATCATACTTTCTATAAGCCCCATTAAACTTGATTCTTTGAAATTTAAAAAAGATAAAAACAAATATTCAGATGTTGGATTAGTTATTTTTAAAAAATTCTTAAAATAAACATTGTCAACAAAAAATCAGGTTAATCAATTTCCATAATCTAAAAATGATGTAACTGAATAATTTGACTGATAATTAATATTATTAAAAATATCAGTCAATTCACTATAGTTTGAATTATTTTTATTTTCATCTCTAATTTTTTTTCAAACAGTTAACCAAAAATTATTATTTGTATATAAGGATTTTACATTATCTAAATTACCATCATTATTTGTTTTATTTATTAAATCTTTTTCTTGGTTTGAGATTATATCATTTGAAAAAAATCAAGATTGTACTGATTTTAAAAAGTTTATATTCTCTTCATCTCATAAATTTATTGAAAATGCTTGTTTTCATAAAGAAGATATTTTATATTTCTTTCATAAAATATAATTATTTATAAAACTATTAAGAGAAAAAGAGTAACTAAATCAAAGATCTTTTCAATTTAAAAAAGAATTATAAAATGCTCTGTCTTCATTATTATCATAAAAAAATAATTCTAAATATTTTCATATAAAATTATTGCTAAGATTAGATGAAATAACTACTTCTGAATTAATTCATTTTAATTTCTTTAAGTGTTGAGGTAATTAGTAACTTAAAGAAAAAACAATAAAAATTATTAGTAATTATAATAAAATTAAAATAAAAAATAAAGAATAATTTTTTTTAATTTTTATTTTCATATATTTAAGTTATTTATAAATTTTATTTTTTCTTTGAATAATATTCTATTATCTTAAATGTATTATTCTCATAAGATAATTTCATTGGATTTGTAAAAAAAGTTTCTTTAATTCAATCATTATAGCCTATAACAACATTATAAGAATATACAAAATCACTTATTATTTTAAAATCACTTATTTTACAGGATATGGTATTTTTCCATAGATTTTGGAAATAATTATAATCTTTAATTTTAGGATTATTATTTCAATTAGCTATTAATTTTGAAAAGTCATAATTATTATATGCTTGATAAAAATCATGAGAACATATACTATTATAATGTGAAATTAAAAAATTTTCTGCTAGTTGGTTAATATTTTCTACCGAATTAATTTGTAAATTATTAGATCATGTCAAAGTATTCAAATTATCATTTATATCAATTTCTGTAGACGAATTTATCTCTTTATTATGTGAAACATTACTCAATTCATTTGATATTTTTCAAGAATCTGAATTTATATCTTCTTTTTTGATAGGTATAGTAGTCTGTTCAGAATCTTTGGAAAAAAGTATATTTATTTTTGATAAAAATTCATCTTTATTTTTATACAAATAATAAGAACAATAAAAAAATAAAATTATTAAAAATAATACAATAAAATGTTTAAATCATATATTAAATTCTATTTCTTGATTATTTTGGATTACTTTATTAAAATTAGTTTTTTCTTCATCTTCATTCTCAATTATTTTTTGAGTATCAAATTCATTATTAGTTTGATCTTTTTTGTTATTAGAAACATTAGAAAAATTATTTCAACACTTAGGACAAAATTTTATATTCTGATCAACAATTTTATTTCAACACTTAGGACAAAAGTTAGTCATATTAATAATATTTATATTATAAAACTATTTAAATTTTTTAAAAATATTTAATGTCTCTATTATTGATAATAATAATATTCATATAAAAGATATAATAGATAAAACAAATCAAATAGTGAATCAAAAATCAGAATTATAATATAATCAAAGAGATGCAATATTTTTAATTTGTTCAACTCAAAAATAAAATAATAAATATATACTTAAAATCATAGATGATAAAATAATAATTATTATTTGTCACAATCACTTATTAGATATATTTATTTTTAAAGCATTATAATAATATTGAATTGCAAAAAATATTATTGGTAAAAAAAATACTATCCAAAAATAATTTCATATATCAAATAAACTTTTATTTATTCAAGATACACTAAAAAATGGCATAAAAAAAGATATTAATATAACTCAAGAGAAAATTAACATATATTTTTGATTATTTCACATTTTTTTTATAAATGAAAAATCTAAATTTAATTCTATTTCTTTTTCTCAGCTGTTAATATCTATATTTTCTCAATTTTTTTGAGAATTTATTTTATAACCACATTCAGAACAAAATAATGCTGAATTATCATTTTCAAATCAACAAGAATTACAT
>JAQUKG010000056.1 GCA_028719245.1 Candidatus Altimarinota bacterium
ATATTATTTTTTCAAGTTCTGCAACAGTATATAAAGAACTGAAAACTAAGAACTGAGAATCAAGGTGATGTTTAGAAACTGATGAAATTTGAGATTGTTCTAATCCTTATTGAACTAGTAAATATTTAATTGAACAAGTTCTTTTAGATTTATCAAAATTTGCTTGATTTAAAGTAATGAATTTAAGATATTTTAATCCAATTTGAGCTCATGAAAGTTGATTTATTTGAGAAGATCCAAACTGATTGCCAAATAATTTATTACCTTATGTGATGAAAGTTTCAACTTGAGAATTTGAATTTGTAAGAGTTTTTTGAAATGATTATGAAACTATTGATTGAACTTGAGTTAGAGATTATATAGATGTATGTGATTTAATTGATTGACATTTAAAAGCCTATGAAAAAATAAGTAAAAAATCTTTCCCCCAAGTGGAGAAAAGGTTAAGAGAAGGATTTTTTGAAACTTATAATTTATGAACTGGAAAATGAGTTTCTGTTTTAGAAATAATTGAAGCTGTAAAAAAAACTACTTGAAAGGAAATTCCTTATAAGATTTTAGATAGAAGAGCTTGAGATTTAGCAGAAGTTTATTGTAATCCTGAAAAAGCTTTAAAAGAATTAAGCTGGAAAACAAAAATTTCTTTGGAAGAAAGTATAAAAAATATGTGGAAATTTTATAATAAATAATTTTATTTCTTGAATTATAATTTATGAGTAAATATTCTATTTTATCTAAATCTTACGATCTTCGTGGAATTTATGGACAAGATATTGACGAAGATTTTTATTTTAAACTTTGATATGCTTTTGCTAAAGTTTCTGGTAAAAATGTAATTGCACTTTGATATGATGCAAGACTTTCTTCACCAAGTTTAAAAAATTCTTTTAGTTCTTGAGTAAATCTTTTTGGAAGTAAAATAATTGATTTATGACTTTGTTCGTCTGATATGTTATCTTTTGCAACTTGTTATTATAATGATATTGAAGCTGGAGTAATGATTACAGCTTCTCATAATCCAAAAGAATATAATTGAATGAAATGTTTAAATCATTTTTGAGAACCATATAATTTGAAAAAATACTGACCAAAAATGATTGAAATAATGGAAAAAATAGATGTTTTGAATTTTGAAGTAAAACCAAATATTGAAAATCGTGATGTGAGTGATGACTTTGTAAATCATATAATCAACTTTGTTTGAAAAGATATAAATTTTTCAAAATATAAAATAGTTGCTGATTGATGAAATTGAGTAGCTTGAGTTTTTATGTGAAAATTAGCTGAGAAGATTTGATGTAAATTAATTCCTTTATTTTTAGAACCAGATTGAAATTTTCCACATCATCATCCAAATCCAATGCTAGAAAAAAATAGAGAATTTGCAAAAAAAGCTTTGCTTGAAAATAAAGCAGATTTAGCTTTTATATTTGACTGAGATGCTGATAGAATAATGATTTTAGATGATAAAGCAGAAGTAATTACTTCTTGAATTATATCTTCTATTATAGCTGAAAAATTATCAAAAAAATATGATAAAGTAGGATTTATATGAAATGCCGTTATTTCTCATATTTTCAAAGATACTGTAGAAGATTTTTGAGGTTTTTATGAAAAGGAAATGGTTTGACATGTTTATATAAGAGAACATATGATGAAAAATAAAGATATAGTTTTTGCTTGAGAACATTCAGCACATTATTTCTTTAGAGATAATTTTTATATGGATAGCTGAATAATGGCTTGAATGGTATTTTTAAGTGAAGTTATTAGTAGTTGAAAAAAGGTTAATGCACTAGTAAAAGATTTTGAAAAATACATTACTTTAGAAGAAACAAATTTTGAAGTTGCTGATCCAAAATTAGCAATTGAGAAATTAGCACAAATTTATAAAGATAATAATCCAGATTTTTTTGATGGAATAACTGTTGAATATACTGACTGAAGTTGGTGGAATTTTAGACCTTCTTCAAATGAACCTCTTTTGAGACTTAATTTAGAAGCTAAAACTAAAGAAAGATTTGATGAGCTTTATAGCGAAATTATGGAACATATAAAAAGTTTTTGAAAGGGAAGTAATAATTAAAATATGCAAAAAATAAATATAATTCAGTTTTTACCATATTTTCCACCTCATAAATGATGAGTTGAAACAGTTTGAGAAGAATTTTCAAGGTTTTATACCAAAAATAATTATTGAGAAGTTATAAATGTAGTTTTTTCAGTTTGACAAGAAGACTGAGTTTTTAAGTATGAAAAAAATTGATATACAGTATATTTATTACCAGCTTTTGATTTAATTGCTAATTTTCCATTTTCAAAATTTTGGAAAAAAGAGTTTTGGAAAATATTGACCTCACCCCTAACCCCTCTCCTACAAGGAGAGAGGTATAATAGAGAAAGTATTATTATTCAAACTCATACAAGATTTTTTTTATCTAGTTTGATTTGATGCTTGAAATAGATGAGATATTTATAAAAAAATTAAGTAAATTATGAAAAAAGTTTCAGTTTTAATATGTGCATATAATTCTTGAAATTATATAATAAATACTATCAAGTCAGTATTAGCTCAAACTTATACTAATTTTGAATTGCTTATTCTAGATAATAATTCAAAAGATGAAACTGTTAGAAACATTTTATCTTTTAAAGATGATAGAATAAAATTATTTGAATCAAAAGAAAATCTTTGACCTTATGGATGACTAAACTTTTTACTTGAAAGATCTTCTTGAGACTATATTGCAATTTTAGATCATGATGATTTATGGTCAAATGATAAAATACAAAAACAAGTTGAATTTTTAGAAGAAAATAAAGATTTTATTTGATGTGGAACAGAAACAGTAATGTATTATGAAAGTGATAAAAAGTATTTTTTATATTATTTAAGTGAAAAAAATAATTATACTATTCATTCATCACTTATCTTTAGAAAAGGGAATTATAAATACGATACAACTATTTTATATTTTGCTGATGCTTATTTTCAAAAATCTATTTTATGTAAATGACAAAATCTTATTTATAATATCAAAGAACCTTTAACTTTTCATTTAATAAAAGACAATTTTAATAATTTAACTTACACTTGGTTTCAACCAAATTTTAAAAATATTAAAAGATTATTTCAAGTTCACTCTATAACTTTTTATGCTTTTTTAGCATTATGATATGAAATAAGTAGATTTCTTGTAATTAAATCTAGAATAGCAAAGTATTTTCCATGATTTTTTAAATGGTTTGATAGATTGCCTTATAAAGTAGTTTGATGATGATTTAATGATTTTGCATGAAGTGATATTGAGAAAAAAATTTTTTATAAATAAAGAGATGATTTATCATCTCTTTATTAGTTTTCTAAAACCCACTTATAATAAGGAATTACTTTTATAGTTTTTCAATCTATCTTAATATCTTTTTCTTGTTCAAATGTAATTAAATATGATTTTAAAACATTAAACTTATTCATTGCTGTTATACATCAATTTATTTCTCTATCATAATTGTCTATATTTAAATCATAACAAACCTGATAAATATAATTTTCTTTATTATTTATTACAAAATCTGTTTCATTTCAATTTTTTAAGAAAAAAATATTTTCTGAGTATTTTCTATAAAGTTCTATAAAAACTGTATTTTCAAGTAATTTTCAATAATTATCTGAAAAATTAAAACTTATAGCATTTAAAAATCAATTATCAAATAAATAAAATTTCTTTAAAGTTTGTTTACTTAGTGCATGATCAAATTTTGAGACACTTTTTCAAAAATATATGGTATCAAGATATTCTAAAAAATCATATAAACTATTTTTATCAAATTTAAATCATAAAGATTTTAATTGATTTCATATTTTGTTTATAGAATATTCTTTTGTTGTAGTTTGCAATAAACTTTTAACAAAATTTTTAAGTAAACTAACATCTTTTATTTTATATCTCTCTATTATGTCATTATAAAGCATTACATCAAAATATTCTTGAAGTGTTTTTATTTTTAAATCTTTTTTAAAGCTAATTATTTCAGGAAATCATCACCAAGTTATATACTCTTTTTGTAAATTTATTATATTTGCTTTTCATAAACTAGAGTAAATATTTATATCAGTAAATCAACTAAACTCTAAAAATTCTTTAAAACTAAGAGGTAAAACTTCAAAGCTTAAACTTCTTCATCTTAAAGAAGTTGATATTTCTTTTGAAAGTAATTTTGCATTACTTCAAGTTATAAATATATTTTGACTTATAGTATCATAAATTCTTCTTATAAACTTTTCCCATCCAAATATATTTTGTATTTCATCAAAGAAAAAATAAATATTATTTAATTTTTTATCATTATAAAGTTCTAAATAAGCATCAATTATTATTTGTAGATTTTCTCAAGAAATATTTATTCTTTCATCTTCAAAATTTATATAAACTATATTTGTTTTATCTATTCAAGAACTAGTTAAATAATTTATTATGTTAAACAATAAATAACTTTTTCAAGATCTTCTAGGTCATATTACAGATATAATTTTACCAGTATTTATTGGAATTTCTATATCTCTTTTATTTCATTTTTTTACATCAGTCATATGAAAATCTGAGATAATTTGTTTGAAAATATTCTTCATATTTAAAAATTATTTATGTAAAATCAAGAAATATTATATAAATTATTTATGTAAAATCAAGAAATAATTAATTTTTATCATCTCTTTATTAGTTTTTTTAGAATGATTTTATTTAAGGAAGAGGGAAGTATAAGAAAAGTTATAATAGCAATTTTGTATATTGGGAAAGAAAATAAGTTATACTTTAAAGATTTTCTAAATTCACTTAATGATTTTATTTTTTCATTATTTTCAATATATGAAACTGATTTAAGGATTGATATAAAAGACATTTTAAAATCATATAAGCTTTTATCTATAAATGAACTTTTTAAGTATTCTTTAATTTGTATTTCTAAGTCATTAAAAAGCTTTATATTATTTCTTGATACACTTGATTCTAATCTTCTATAAAGAGTTAAACTTTCTTCTATCCCATAACAATTATATTTTATTGAGATTCTAAAAAATAAATCCCAATCAGAAACTGAATAAAGTTTATCTTGAGTTGGATTTATAATTCTTTCTTTTTGCAAGACTTCTTTATCAATCATTAAAGTCGAGTAAGATCAATAAAAAGTTTCATTTTTTATAAAATCTTTTTTACTTAATTTCTTGTTTTTGAGATAAAAAGGAGATTTTTTAAGAAAATTTTTTAATATAATTTTTCAATCTTTATTTATAAAATCAAGATTATTATAAACTAACTTTACATCAGAATATTTATTAAATATATCTATCTTTTTTTCTAAATTTTCAGCAATAAATAAATCGTCTCACTCCAAAAAAGCAATATATTTACTTTCTAAACTTACTCTCTCAATTAAAAAATTCATATTATCAATGATTCATTTATTTGGAAAATTATGCCAAGCTTTTATTTTGTTCGGATATTTATTTACATAACTTTCTATAATATGCCAAGTTTCATCATCTGGAGAATCATCTCAAATCAAAAGTTCCCAATTAGTAAAAGTTTGGGATAAAACACTTTCAATAGTTTCTTTTATATAATCTGAATGTTTATATGTTGTTGTTATTATTGAGATTTTTGGCATAATTATTTGATAACTTTTAATTTTACATAAAACTCTTTTTCATATTTCAATAATGTATTTTTATCAATTTCTGATTTTGCTAGTCATATAATATTATCTTTTAAATATTTTGCTGGATTTCATACATAGATCTTTCAAGGTTCTATTATTGATTTTTTTGTGACTATTGTTCACATTCATAGCATGGAATAAGCTCATACAATACAGTTTTGATGTATATTTACACACATTCAAATGTTTGCTCATTTCATTATACTAACAAATCATGCAATAGAAACATTACATGAACAAGTTACATTATCATCTATGAAAGAATCATGAGCTATATATGTTTTATTTAATAAAATAATATTATTTTTTATTATAGTATTTATATTTGTTCAATTTGTTATTATAACAAATTCTCTAAAAATATTATTGTTTCATATTATAACATTTGTTTCTTTATAATTTTTTCAATAATATTCCGGAGTAGTTCATATTGAACAATATCATTCAAATCTATTATTATTTCATATAATAGTTCATGATTTTATGTAACAGAAAGGTCAAATATAATTATTCTTTCATATAATAACTCAATCTTCTATAATAGCTGTATTATGTATTATATTATTCATAACTTATTTCTTTAAAAAATGTATCAGTATTATATTGTAAGAATTTTCTATCAATAATTGCAAGTAAAATTAGTTCTGTATTTCAGATATTCCAAAATGTATGAACTGTTTTTGGAGATATATATATAAATTTCTTTAGATTTTCATCAAATTCTTGTTCTTCTTTAATTTTTCAGTCTAAACTTTCTACTTTTGCTTTCATTTTTCACTTTATTATATAAAACCATTCATTTTTCTTTGTATGATAATGATTTCATCTTGGAATTATACTTCAAGGTAAAGTATATGAAATAAAAAAATGTTTCATATTCTTTCTAATTAAATCACTTTTTAATTCTATAAGTCATCATCTATTATCAAAGTAAGAATTAGTATCAAATAATTTTATTAATTTTTTTTTCATATTTTAAAAATTTATATTATATCTTTTATACTTTTTTCTTGATTTTCTTTAAAAGTTATTATTTTATTTATAAGTTCATTTTCAGAGAAAAAATATTTTGGGTTATCTGATGCAAAATCATATAAAGTTTCAGTTTCAAAGCTTCAATTATTTGTTATTAGATTTTGATATAATTCATTTTGTAAATAAGGTGGAATTATAAAAAATCATCATTTAGAAGTCTCCTTATATTTCATACGAATTAATTCATCATAAGTCATTAAAAACTCATTTAATCTCTCTCAAGGTCTTATTCAAATATTTTTTATAGGATAAGGTTTTTTTACAAGGTATACATCTAAAAATATATTAAATAATTCAATAATTTTAACTGAATTCATTTTTTTTATTACTGTATCTCAATTATCAGCTACATTTATAGAATCTATAATTAAATTAACAGCTTCATCTTTAGTCATAAAAAAACGAGTCATTTGTTCATGTGTAATTGTTAAAGGTTGATTATTTAATATCTGATGTGCTAAAATAGGAAATAAGCTTCATTTTGTATCTATAACATTTCAAAATCTAACATTAACAAATTTAGTTATATTTGTTTGTTTATTAGTATATCAAGATGAAAAAATTTTTTCTTGTAAGCTTTTTGTAAATCACATTACATTTGTAGGATTTACTGCTTTATCTGTACTTACTCAAACTACAATTTCAATATTATTATCTATAGCTGCTTTTCTTAAATTTATAGCTCAATTTATATTAGTTTTTATAAATTCTTCAGGATTTTCTTCAGAGATAGGAACATGTTTTAAAGCAGCACATTATCATCAAAAGTATCTAAGCACTTCAGAAAATTTTGCAGATTGTAATAGGTCATCGCAGGCGGAACAAAAAAAACTTCACCACTATTAAAAAGGAAAAGCCCAAAGGAATCCCGAGAAAGATAGGA
>JAQUKG010000057.1 GCA_028719245.1 Candidatus Altimarinota bacterium
ATATATCACTTAAAATATTTTTTTCAAATAAATAAATCAAAGATTAATTGAAATAACACACTTAAAAATAAAATTTGAAAATTTTTTAAATTATATATAATCACTTTAGATTTCTTTTTATAAAGTTTTGGGTTGGAAACCAAAATAAGAGAAATAAGTTAAAAGTGCTAAAAGATTTATCTTTTAGAATTTGGGTGGAACCGTCCAAAATAGACAAAAGCTTAAATATAAAAGCTAAAAGTTAGGACCCCAAAGTAAAATATTTTTCAAAATGTTTTACTTTTGGGGTTTTTAATATAAAAATTATGGACCTAGAAAAAGAAATTGAACTTTTAAAGCAAAGAAACAAAAAAGTTGAGGCTGATAAAGCTTGGGAGATTTCAAACTTTAGAAAAGTTTCTATAATAATTATTACTTATATAACTATGAGCTTAGTGATGTATTATTTAGATTTTCAAAAGCCATTTTTAAATGCTTTAATTCCAACTCTTGGCTACACACTTTCAACTTTATCTTTAAGTGTTTTAAAGAAAATTTATTTGAAATATAAAAAGTAATAATTAACTTTCCTACTATGTGGTTTTTATACTCAATAATTTGACTTACTCTTTTATGACTTTGAGACTTTATAAAAAAGTTGATGTTAAAAAACTGATGAGATAAAGAAGTATTTTTATTTATGTGTTTTTTATTTTACACAATAGCTTTTTTTATAAATTATATTTTATTTGCTGATAAAATAGTTACTTATGACTTAGTTAAAAATTCTGTCATTATGTGATTTTTTGACTTTTTAGCACCATTTTGAATGCTTACAGCCCTAAAATATTTGGATTCTTCTTTTTCTTTTATATCTATAAGACTTACTTCATCATTTTTGATATTATATATTTGAATAACTGTTTTGTGAGACAAATTAACTAATTACAATATTTTATGATTTTTACTTTGAGTTATAGCTTTATATATATTATCTTGATTTAATATAAAGCAGAATCACAAAATACATAAAAAATGAATTATATGAGTTATAATGGCTATAGTTTGAATTGTATTATGACATTCATATTTCAAGTATATTGTTGATGGGTTAGATATCCCATCTTATACTTTTTTTAAATTTATTGTTACTTTCTCACTCTTAGTTATATATATGACTATAAGAAAAAAGTTTACAAATTTTAATGAAGTTGAAGTTAAAAAGATTATTAATTATGCTCTCTTATCCTGTGTTATATTTGTAATTTATTTTCTATATATAACTCCAAATATTTACAAACTTTGAACTTTATCTTTATCGTATAAAATGCTTTCTTATTCTCTAATTATTCCTATAATTCTTTCTATAATCTTTTTTAATGAAAAAATAACAAAATGAAAAATAATAGGTTTTGTATTAACTATTGTTAGTTTAGGATTATTTTTATTTTAAGTTTTTTAATTTTAGAATTTATGAAAATACTTCATTTAGCAACTTGATG
The DNA here is from genome assembly GCA_028719245.1 of Candidatus Altimarinota bacterium. Classification (GTDB taxonomy): domain Bacteria; phylum Patescibacteriota; class Gracilibacteria; order BD1-5; family UBA6164; genus UBA7396. The sequence continues at coordinate 1,482 of JAQUKG010000057.1, forward strand.
AACTATCTCCTGATGTGTTCCAGAGTATCATGAAATTGAAAATATAGCAGAAATATTTTTAGACTATATAGATATATGAAAGTATATTGTATATTCAATGAAAGCAAACTGTGAATATGAATTTGTAAAAATTTGCCATAAAGATAGTAGAGAAATATTAAATATTGATAGGCAAAGAATTGTTGATGAAATAGAAAAATGATATAAAAACTGAGTAAAATTATTTTTAATTACTCATTGAACTTATACTATGCCAGAAACTTGAAAGTATATTGAAGAAAGACTCGATAAAGAAACTTTGAAAAATATTTCTGTTGTTATTACATGATCTATGTACCCTTGGAATATATTTTGAAGTGATGCTCCTATGAATATTTGAGCTTCTATATCAAGTTTATTAAATGCTGAAAATGCAATTTGAGTAAAAATATGCATGCATTGAAAAAATTGGAATGTGAATAATATTGAAAAAGATGTTGATAAACTTATTTTTCAGGAGATAACTAAATAATTTAATTTTTAACTTTAAAACTTATGACTAAAAAAATTGAAATGAAAGACATTGTAGAGCTTTCAAAAGCAAGATGATTTGTTTATCCTTGAAGTGAAATTTATGGATGACTTGCTAATTCTTGGGATTACGGACCATATTGAAGTTTATTAAAAGAAAATATCAAAAATGCTTGGATAAAAGAATTTGTCCAAAAAAGAGATGATATGATGCTACTTGATGCTTGAATTTTGATGAATCCACAAGTTTGGGTTGCAAGCTGACATGTTGGTAGCTTTTCTGATCCTTTAGTTGAATGTAAAGATTGTCACACAAGACACAGAGCCGATAAACTTATTGAAGCAAAAATTGAAGCAAATCCAAACTGCGAAGTTCCAAATAATTGGGCTTGAGATAAAACTCCAAGCGATGATTTAAATGTTTATACAAAAAACTGACATTTAGAATGTCCAAACTGTAAAAGCAAAAACTTTGCAGATGTAGTAAGATTTAATCTAATGCTTAAAACTCAATTATGAGTAAATGAAGATAATTCAAGTTTATCTTATCTAAGGCCAGAAACAGCTCAATGAATATTTGTTGATTTCCCAAATATTTTGAGAACTTCAAGAAGAAAACTACCATTTTGAGTTGCTCAATGTTGAAAAGCTTTTAGAAATGAAATAACTCCAGGAAATTTTATATTTAGAACTAGAGAATTTGAACAAATAGAGATAGAATATTTTTGTGAACCATGAACTGATGAAAATTTATTTCAAACTTGGTTAGAAGAAGAAACAAGATTTTTTACAGAAGTTTTAGGATTTCAAAAAGAAAAAGTTAGATTTGTAGAAATACCAAAAGATTGATTACCACATTATTCAAAAAGAGCTTGAGATTTTGAATTTGAATTTGCTTTTGGTTGGTGAGAAATATCTACTTTGGCAAATAGAACAAATTATGATTTAACGGCTCATATGACTTTATCAAAACAAGATTTAAGTTATTTTGATCCTTTTACAAATAGAAAATTTATTCCTTATGTAATTGAACCTAGTATTTGATTATCTCGTTTAGTTTTAGCTGCTATTACAAATGCTTATAATATAGAGTGAGAATGAGAAGATACAAGAACTGTTTTAAAATTTAAACCATCTTTAGCTCCTATAAAAGTTTGAGTCTTACCAGTTGTTAAAAAAATTAGTGAAGATGCTAAAAAAGTCTATAAACAATTAGCAGAAGATTTTGTTTGTGAATATGATGAAGTATGAAGTATTTGAAAAAGATATGCTAGATTTGATGAAATTGGAACTCCTTTTTGTGTAACTATTGATAGTGAAAATTTTAATGATTGAAAAGTAACAGTTAGATATAGAGATAGTATGGAACAGGAATTAGTTGAATTAAGTGAATTAAATGAGTTTTTAAGAAAAAAAATGAAGTAATATTAATATTATGACTAGAATAAATTTGATTTCAGTTAGTGAATTGTATGATCAGCATTTATTATCTGAACATAGAGAAATAAAAAGGATTCCAAATCTTATAAAACAATGAAAATATAACTTGAATTGACAACCTAAAACCTACACTTTATGAACAGGTCATGTAAAATTTTTTTATGATAAATTAAAATTCTTACAAAAAAGATATTTAGAAATATATAATGAGTGTCTAAAGAGATGATTTAATATTCAAAATTATTCTAGTAATTTTTTATGATTGGATGCCAACCTTTATAACGATTATTTTCCTGATGAAAAAGCTATAGAAATAAATAGACAAAGATTAAAAGAAAAATTTAAACCTAATTTTTATAGATATTACGGAAAATTATAAACCATTTATTTTCTAAACATAAATTATGAAAAATATATTTTTAATTTTTAGTGCTACAAAATTAAAAGATAACCTAGTAAATATTATAAAAAGGTTTCCTATAGCTATTTTACTTATAGTTTGATTAAGTAGTTTATTCATAATTAATTTACACTACGATTTTGAAAAAGAAATATCAAATTATATTATAAGAATAGAGTTTTCTTTAATAATTACATTTTTCTTAAATTTATGAATCTGCTTATTTTTAGAAAATTTTAAAACAATAAAAATAATAAAAATATTATTACAAATTTTAACGATTTGTTTTTGATGATTATTTTTTGTTTCATTTAAATATAATTTTTTAAACTATGATGATATAATATTTTTTATACTAACTTTAGTTTGAATTTTATCATTTATATTTATTTCTCCATATGTAAGAAATTTTTTTTCAAATGAAATAAACAAAGAAGTTTATTATTCATATTTTTATAAAATAAGTGTAATATTTTTGATATCTTTTATATTTTGATGAATATTATTTACCCTTTGAACTATATGAATTAGTGCTATTTTTGAATTATTTGATATAAAAGATATCATTGATGATAAAATTTATTGAGATTGGACAATAATATCCTTGTCAGTTTTAACTCCTATTTTTGCTTTAACACAACTACCTCAAAAAGAAACTTTTAACGAAAATAAATTTGTAGAAAATGTTTTTTTCTCTTTTTTGGTTAAATATATTGCAATTCCTTTTATTTATATTTATTTTATTATTTTATATGCATATAGTGCAAAAGTTTTGATAAATTTCAACGATTGGCCAAATTGAGAAGTTAGTTGGATGGTAATATGATTTAGCACTTTTGGTTATTTAATTTATATGTTTTCAAGTACTTTTGAAGAACAAAACAAATTTATAAAATTTTATAGAAAGCATTTTCCTTTTGTTGTAATTCCTCAACTTTTTATGTTGTTTTATGCAATTTATTTAAGAATTGCTCAATATGACTTAACCATGAATAGATATTTTGTAGTTATATTTTGAATTTGGCTTTGAATTATTTCTTTATATTTTGTATTTTCAAACAAAAAATATATTTTTTATATTCCAGCTATTTTAACACTTTTCACAATAATTATTTCTATAGGACCCTGGTGAGTTTTTTCTTTACCAGAAGCAAGGCAATTACAAAAATTAGAAAATAACCTGACAAAAGCTTGAATTCTAAAAAATTATGAAATAATTCCATTAAAAGAAAAAACTGATATAACAGAAAATTTATCAAAAGAAATTTATAGTTGAATTAAATATTTATGCGATTATAACAATTGTGAAAGTATAAAAACTTTATTTTCTAAAATTTATAATGAAGCTGAAAAAAAGCATAAAGAAGATTTTAAAGAAAATATGGTTGAAGATTCTACTATGATAAATAGTTGAAAAAGTATTAATAGAAATAAAAAATATACTCCACTAAATAATCGGGAAATTGTTAATGAAATAACTACAAAAATAAAAGTAACTTATTATTCTTATCAAGATAATAATCCAGAAACTATATATTTTTCAAATGCTTATAGTGTTTTTCCTATTGATACAAAATGATATTCTAAAATTATGAGATTAGACTCTAATTCCGTTATTAATATAAATAATGCAGAAATTGAATTAATTATAAACTCACAATATTTTGATTATATTGATATAAAAGAAATTAAAGATAAAATTTTGATTTATCACCAAAAAACAAAAAATACTTCTCTAACTTTAGATGAATCAATTTATGATTTAAAATGAAAAAAGTGAGAATATAGAGTTATTTTAGAAAATATAACTTTAAAAAATCCAAATTATAAATGAAATCAGAAATTATTTAGTACATCAATTTATTGATATATATTAATTAAATAATTTATGTAGTTAATTTATAATCTTTTTTAAACAATTTCTTTGAAATTGAATAAATACTATATGTCATAAATGGTGCAGAAAATACATCTATTGAATAATGTATATGTCAAATTATTACACTAATTCATAAAATAAAAGACATTAAAAAACAAATATTTCTCCAAAACTTTTCATTGTAAATTATCATTCAAATTAAAAATGGAACTCAAGTATGTCAAGAAAAGAAAAAATCATTTCTAGAATCAAAAAGTAAGTCATATAGCCAAAATCCAAATATATTTTCATCAAATGTTATTTCATGAGGATGAATTCATAAATGTGTTAAACTTATAAAAAATGATCTAATAATTACAAATAAAGCCAATGATTTTATCGTAAATAAAATATACTTAGGTTTTGAAAAAATTACAATTACCATCAAAAAAGTAAATACCAATGTAATCATAATTATAAACCCATCTATATCTATAACTGGAATATTACTCAATAAAATATCTCAAACTGCTATTCATCATGTTTTTACAACATAACTATCTGCTATTCTTTGAATAAATAAAGCAATAATAAGTAATCAAATACTAAAAAATAAAGAAACTATATGTTCTTTTGTCCAGAAAGTTTTATGTTTAAAATGCAATAATTCTATTATTTTTTTCATATATAAATTTAAAATATAATTATTAAAATAAAGATTCTATAATATATTTTATAGAGTCTTTATTTTTTATTTTATTAAAATTATTAATATCTATATGTTTATATTTATTTTTTAAAAAATCAATTATTTTATTGATATCTTTTGAATAAAATCCAATGTCATTTCTTTCTATTAAATCAACATTTCATTTTTCTTGTCATGCAATATAAAATGGTGATATAAAATAAACACTTTGGGCTATACATTCAGAAATTAAAGCTCATCCTGGTTTTGAGATAAATATATCTATATTTTTTAACTCTTCTTTTATATTAATAAAATCCTGAAATATAAACTTTTTGTTTTCAAATTTTATTTTTAATTTATTATAAACTTTTTCATTTCTTCATTTTATTATTGTAATTCTTTTATAAAAATCTTCATTGTTAAGTTTACTTAAAAAAGTAAATAAAAAATTATTTTTTAATCAACTAAGTAATATGCATATATGATTATTTTTTAATTCGTTTTTTTCAAAAAAATATCTAGGTTCTATAGGAAAAAAAGAACTAACTATATCATTATTCCTATTAACTAATTTTTGTGCAAGAATTTCTTTTGTTTTATAATCTATTACAAAAAATTTATCTATATATTTATCATCAAAATACCGTTGTAAAGATATAGTTGCATCTGTTATAAATACTCAAAAATTAAAAGTCTTTTTAAATTTATTAATATAACCTCAAACTAAAGATTGCCAACAAGGATAAGTTCATATTATATAATCTGGTTTGTAATCATATACTATTTTATTAAATTTTTCTGAATATAACAATACAAGGTAATATTTAAACAATATATTAAATATTTTACTATTAATAATTATAAAAGTAATTTGCCATAATATTGGAATAGATTCTGAAGAAAATCTATAAAATAATTCTGAAGATTTTCATCATTCATTCATAAATTTTACCAAATCAATAACTAATACTTTATTTCAACTTTCTTGTAAATAATTTTTTATTCAATCTTTAGCAGCATTGTTTCAGCTTCAGTAAGATGCAGTTAATATAATAAATTTTTTATTCATAAAAATTAAAGATAAAAAATAAAAAAGATATTATTATAAAAATAATAAAACATAAAAAAGGAATTCATTTTCAAAAAGTATACAAAAATCCAGATATAATTGCTCAAAATATTTCTCATATACTTCAAAATGCTGTATTTAATCATAAGTTTCTTCAAAAATCTTT
>JAQUKG010000058.1 GCA_028719245.1 Candidatus Altimarinota bacterium
AATTGCATCAGAAGAATTTGATATAAGTTCTCTTAAAAATATTTCTTTGTTAGAATAAATAGAATGTGTTAATAATTCTAATAATCTTTCTGTTTCAGCTTCAAAACTGTATTGTTTATTTTTCATAATATATTTAATTAAATAATAAAATTAGCACATATTTATTGTATGTGCTATATTATTTTAATTTATGAAAAAGTCAAAATTTTATTATTAAAATTAATATTTAATTGTATTTTTTATTTTATAATAAGCTAAAATTCAAATCATTGCAGCATTATCCATACTATAAAGATATTTAATTGGAAAGATAAAATTTAGATTGTTTTTATTTGATAAAGTTTTAATTTTAGATTTTAAATCATCATTTGCACTTACTCCACCAGCAAGCATAACAGTTTTAACATTTTTTTCTAAAGCTGAATAAATTAATTTATAAGCTAAAACTTCATTTACAGCATTTTGAAACTCAAAAGAAATTTCTATTTTATCTTCTAAAGTTAATTCCAACTTTTTTAAAATTCTTTTATCTATTTCTCTTTTTACTGCAGATTTTAATCAAGAAAAAGAGAAATCAAATTTATTTTTATCAAGCCAAACTCTGGGAAATAAACTCTCTTTTTTAGATGTTATAAATCACATCTCTATATATTTTTTTGCTAATTTAGAAATAATTGGTCATCAAGGATAATCAAGTCACATCATTTTGGCAACTTTATCATAGCTTTCTCCAGCTGCATCATCATTTGAACTTCAAATTTTTTGCATTTTAAACATTGAAGACATAAAATAAATATCATTATGTCATCCTGAAACTGTTAAACAAACTAAAGGAAATTGTATATCACTTTCTTTTCTTTCCAGAAAATTAGAAAAGATATGACCTTCAATATGATTTAATTCTAAAAGTGGTTTATTTAGAACTTTTGCCAAAGTTTTAGCTACTGTTATTCAAGTTAAAAGTGATGGAATAAGTCAAGGATAAGATGTAACAGCAATATAATCAATCTCATTTAAACTGATATTTGAGGAATTTAAGACATTTTCTAAAACTTCAAATATTACATTTGCATGTTCTCTTGCTGCTATCTCTGGCACAACTCACCCGGTCAAATTATGAATCTTTATTTGACTTTTTGTATCCATTGATAAAAGCTTGTTATTTTTAAAAATTGCTAAAGATGTATCATCACAACTTGTTTCTATTGCTAGGATTATCATGTTTAAATTATTTTATATAGTGTAAAATTCTATTATTTTATCTTATTTATGTTTTCTATTCTCTCAATTTTAATATTTTATATTCTTGAGTTAGAACTCAATATTCTCATCTTTTTGATATAATTTCTTTTATTTTATCCAAAGTCATTCATTATTATAACTTAGAAAAATATATTTTGCATCAATATTTACAACTAAATCATTAAATGATTTTAAAAAAAAAGATTATAAAAAGCATAGTTTTTTCTCAAACTATTGTAACTATAGCATCAATAGTAAAACTTAAGAAAACTATAATGACAGAAGAAGAAAAATCAAATGAAAAATATAAGTAACCTATTATAAAAATTCAACTACATATAATCTTACATGACATTTAGTTTGGATGACAAAATATAAATCCCCAAAATATTTTATATATAAATATGGGTATAAAAACTTTTCTTTTATGAAATTAAAATAAGAATTAAAGTAAGTTTTTGAAATCTACAAAAATCACTTTCGGAACAGTGCAAAAAAATAAATTGATTTTTAATATAAAAGTGTATAATATACAAGACACTTTATATAAATAATTAAAAAATGTATGATAGATATCATAAATAAATCAAAAAATATTATAAACCAAAAAATATTTTCTAGGCCATATTATCTTAAAAAGATGAATGAGATGGTGAATAATAAAAATATACTTATTATTTCATGACAAAGAAGAGTTTGAAAAAGTTATATTATTATTGATTATTTAAAATCAAATAATATAGATTTGAAAGAAGTTTTTTACCTAAATAAAGAACTAGATTCTCTAAATCAAATTAAAACTAATATAGAATTAGAAAAACTTTTTAATGAATATGATAAAGAAAATGAAGTAAAATATATAATTATTGATGAAATTCAAGATATTGAAATATGGGAAAATTTTATAAGATCAAAATTTAGTGAAAAAAAATATAATATCATAATTACTTGAAGCAATTCAAAACTATTATCAAGTGAGCTATCGACTTATCTTACTTGAAGGTATATAAATTTAGATGTTTTTCCTCTGACTTATTTTGAATTTTTGAATATAAAGAAATTACAAAATTCTAAAGAAAATTTTTTATATTATCTAGAATTTTGATGACTTCCAGAAATAGTACTAGAAACAAACGATGATTTAAAAAGAAATTATATAAAAAATCTAAAAGATTCAATTATTTTAAAAGATATAGTAAATAGATATAAAATAAAAGATTATAGTTTTTTTGAAAAAATATTATGATTTGTTTCACAAAATATTTGAAATATCACATCTCTTAGAAAAGTAGAAGATTACCTAAAAAAAGATAAAATAAAAGTTAGTTTGTCAACAATCTCAAATTATATAAAATATTTAGAAAATACTTATTTAATAAACAACTGTGAAAAATATGATATAGCTTGAAAAAAAGTTTTAGAATATAATTCAAAATATTACTTTAATGATTTATGAATTAGGAACAGTATTTATTATAATTTCAATTTTGATATTTGAAAACTTTTGGAAAATTATGTTTTTAATATTTTGCTTAGTAAGTGATACAAAATTTATATTTGAAATAAAAAATGACTTGAAATAGATTTTATAGCCCAAAAATCAAATGATAAAAAGTATTTTCAAGTAATATATCTTATATCAAGTGAAGAAGTTTATAATAGAGAATTTTGAAATCTAAAACAAATCTGAGATAATTTTGAAAAAATAGTTTTAAGTATGGATGATGTAGAGTTTAGAGATGACTCTTGAATAAAACATTTTAAAATTTGGGAGTTAGAAGATGTTTTGTAAAAATATCTAAATCTATTTATAAAAACTTTACATTATTAGTTATAACCTGAAATTTTCAGATACTTAATTCTCATGTTTAAAACAAAAAAAATAAACTTATAAAAAAGTTTATTTTTTTTGTTTTAATTTCTTTTATGGTCGGAGACGTGAGACTCGAACTCACAACCCCACGCTCCCAAAGCGTGTGCGCTAGCCAATTGCGCTAGTCTCCGTAATTTTGATATGGTGGGTATAGGTGGAGTTGAACCACCGACCTCGTGATTATCAGTCACGCGCTCTAACCAACTGAGCTATACACCCGAAATAATAAAAAATGTAAAATACAAAAAATCATATTTTACACTTTGTATTTTGTTTATTTTAATGGAGCGGGTAAAGAGACTCGAACTCTTAACCCTCTGCTTGGAAGGCAGATGCTCTAGCCAATTGAGCTACACCCGCTTATTTAATCGCCAAAGCATTTTATTAAAAAAAAATGATATGTCAAAATTTTTTCTAAAATTTCCCATAGCCGATATAATAGATATTATGATTTTTTGTAAAATCATAAGTTGTATAGTGGTTAAAAAACTAAGTTTACTTTTTTAATTTATCCTTATAATCAAATAAATTATTCCTAAAACCAAAAAAATGTTAATAGCCTTAGATCTTGAAACTACTTGATTAGAAAAAGAAAAAGATAAAATTATTGAAATAGCTTTGATAAAATTTGATGAAAATACTTTTGAAATTATTGAAACTTTTGAAACTTTAATAAATCCTTTAATTCCAATTCCTGAAGTTATTTCAAATATTACAAATATTTTTGATACTGATATTATTCAAGCTCCAGTTTTAAATAGTGAATTAAAACAAAAAATTGAAAATTTTATTTGAAATAATCCAATACTTTGACATAATACAAATTTTGATAGAGATTTTTTAATTAAAAATTGAATTCAAATTGAAGAAAATTTAGTTTTGGACACTTTTATTTTGTCTAATATAATTTTACTTTATGAAAAATCTCTAAATTTATGAAGTTTATGTGAAAGTTTAGATCTTGAGCTAACAGATGCTCATAGAGCCTTATGAGATACTATTTGAACAATCAAATTATTTAAAGAATTATTTAAAAAATTCACTTGATTAGAAAAAGAAAAAAAAGAACTTTTAAATTTTTTATTCTCAAAATCAAATTCTAAATCTTTTAAATATTACAAGGATTTATTTTTTAACAATATTGAATTAATAAATGAAGAAGACTTTATCAAGAAAACTTTGAAAATTATTTGAAAATACAATAAAGAAAATAATTCAAAACAAGAAGAGATAGAAGAATATAATTTTAAAACTATAAAAGAAATATTTGAAAATCTTCCAAATTCTGAATTAAGACAAAATCAACTTGAAATGTCTTTAAAAATAGATGATAGTCTTAAAAATGATAAAAAAATAGTTATTGAAGCTCCAACTTGAGTTTGAAAAACTTTTGCTTATTTAATTCCTGGGGTTATTTATGCTTTAAAAAATAAAGAACAAGTAATAATTTCAACAAATACAAAAGCTCTTCAAGATCAGATTTTTTATAAAGATTTAGAATTTCTAAATAAAAACTTAAGCTATAATTTTAGCTTCTCTAAACTAAAATGAAAGAGAAATTATTTTTCTATTTCAAGATATTTTAATTATTTATTTAATAATTCTTTACTTGATATTGATGAAACAACATTTTTCTCAAAGATTTGTTTATGGCTTTTTGATACAAAATTTTGAGAATTAGACGAACTAAATTATTATCCAAAAGAATATTTTTTTCAAAGAAATATTTCTGGAGATCATTTTTTAGTTTTATTTGAAAGTAATGAATATAAATTATATGAGCATCTTTATAAAGCTAGAACTATTGCCCAAAATTCAAATATTGTTATTATAAATCATTCACTTTTAATTCAGGATTCAACCTCATCCCAACCACTTTTTGGACAAATAAAAAATCTAATTGTAGACGAAGCTCATAATTTAGAAGACACAACAACAGATGCTCTTAAAAAAACTTTCTCTTTACAAAGCCTACAAGAAAGTATTGATAAAATTTTAAACATTATTTCTAAATCAAATTTTGTTATAGAAAATCTAGACAATAAATTTAATAATTTATTTTGACTTGTAGCTTTGAGTTTTGATTTATTTTTTGATTATGCAATTAAACAAAATACTTTTTGAAACGAGTCTTATGAAGCTCTTTTAGAAAAAGATTTTTATTTAGAGAATAAAGATATTGTAAATCTTTCAAATAATATAGAAATAAGTTTAATAGAAATTTTTAATCACCTACAAACTTCACCAGATAAGATTTATAATTTACTAAAAACTGAAATTTCAAATTTAGAAGAAGTATTACAAATATTAAAAATAGCTTTTGACAAAAAAAGTATTTTAAGTTATATTCCAATTTTTTCCTATAATAAGCTAGGAAATAATACTTTGTCTTATACAATTTTAAATCCAGGAAATTTTTTGAATTTAACTTTATGGCAAAAAATTGATAGTATAGTTTTAACTTCAGCAACTATAAAAATAAATGATAATTTTGAATATATAAAAAATATTTTGGATTTAATAGATTTTGAATTTTTAGCTTTTGAAAGTGATTTTGATTATTCAAAACAAGCCTTACTTTTTATTCCAAATGATTTAGGTTCAATAAAGTATAATAATCCAAAGATTAATGAATTTATTTTAAGTTTTTTACAAATAGTTTTAGGTAATACTTTAGTTTTACTTACAAGTTTTAATTCTATAAAAGATTTATTTTTAACTTTAAATATTCCTCTTAAAAAACTTTGAACTTCAATTTTAGCTCAGTGAGTTTGATGAAGTAAACATAAAATAGCAAATCATTTTAAAAAATATTCTAGTTCATCAGTTATACTTTGAACAGATAGTTTTTGGGAATGAGTTGATATTCCATGAGATGATTTAAAATATTTATTTATTCATAAATTTCCTTTTTTAGTTCCAACTGATCCAATTTTTAAAGCAAGGTGAAAACTTTATAATGATAGTTTTAGAGATTATTCTATTCCAAAAGCAATCATAAAAACAAAACAATGATTTTGAAGACTTATAAGAACAAAAAAAGATACTTGAATTATTATCTTACTTGATGATAGGTATTTTTCCACAAACTGGTGAATAACGATGAAATCAAGTTTTCCACATAATATAAATATAAAAATATGAAGTTCTCAAAGTTTTTTAGACCTTATAAAAACCAAGTTTTAATTTAAACTCTAGTTTTTATAATTGTCTAGCAGATTTTTTTTGTTTTTTTATAAAAATTATGTTATTATCTTAAAAATAAATTTTAACTATTTAATTTTATGGAATTAGAAAATAAAAACAAAAATGACACTAGTAGTGTTATTAATACTATAAACTCACCTAAGAAATCTGATAATATATTTGAAGAATTATCTTGAACACTTGATTTTTGAGATACTCAAGATGAATATATTTGACCAAAAAAGAAAGATAAAGTTTATTATTTAAAATTAATAAATTCAAATTTAGTATTATTCAATGTTATTATTCTTATATGAATTTCATTGTTATATTGATTTCTAGTCGTTCAAGATAATGAAACTTTATATAATAAATGATTTTTAGACCCTTTTTGTGATGTGCTTTTATCTAGTGAAATGAAGAATACTTGAGATTACTGTTCTTCGGTTGCATCATTATTATTGGATTATAAAAAGAAAAAAAGTGATTTAGAAGAAGAAATTTGAAAAAAGTTATCTTTAATTATAAGAGATACATATGTAATAGAAAATTTTGTTAATTCAAAAGAAGTTTCCTTTTTAATGGATAGTAAAAACTCTAGGTTAAAAGTTTTAAATATATTATCAGATTTTGATAGAATGAAAAATGATTTCTCTGGTCTAGATAAATGAATGATTTATTGTCCTAAAATATCTATGATTAGTGGTTGAGAATTAGATATAACTTGTGATGCAAATAGTTCTTGATGGAATTGATGAATTATTTGATATTCCGAAGATGATTCTTCTCAAAAAGTAGAATGAACAAGTATTTCTATTGCTTCTAGTTTTTTAAATTTTATTGAAAGAAATTCTAGTTATAATTTTACATTAGTTGAAAAACCAAAAGTATTCACTTCAGATGATGTGATTTGAAAATGATATACTAAAAAAACAACAATAAATTTTAAACTAAAGTATAATAATTTAAAAACTACTTTATCATTATAATTAAAAAACATGGAAAAAGATAATATAAAAACAATAAGTAATTATTATAGAAAAATAATATTAAATACTATTTTTTCTATTGTTATAATATCATTAACTATTTATTTAATAATTCCCTTATTTAATAAATACTTAGATAATAAAAAAGACTTAATAGAGAAAATAAATAATTATGAAATTTTAGAAAAAAAATGATTGTCTTTTAGTTGATTTTTATCTAAAATAAATGATAAAGAAACTAAAACTGTAGTTTGAAAAATTTGACCTGATTTTTTTAACCAGAATTTAAAAAATGAAAC
>JAQUKG010000059.1 GCA_028719245.1 Candidatus Altimarinota bacterium
TGATAACTGGATTTTTATTTATGATTTCAACTTATTTTTTATCAAGCAAAAAAGATTTAAGTTATTTATACACTATTTGAACTTTAGCGAGTATATTTATATTCTGGCCAATAATAAAAATTACTTTAGAATTTACACAAGTTAGTATTTTTGCTATAATTTTATTTTGAATAATCACTTATTTAACACCTTTTATAAACTCCAATTTAGTTAAAAATGATTCTAAAAATTTAGTTTTGTGAAATATATTTTGAATATTATTTATCTGAGGAAATTTGTTTAGATTTTGAAACGAATACTTTCCTTGAGTAAGTTTATGAATTTGATTTTTCGCCTTGGCAGTTTTATATTTTGTTTGATGATTTGTGTTATTTAATAAATTTGAAAAAGTTGAAACTTCCAACAAAGAAAGCAATTTAAATTTTATTTATACATTTTTTGCAATTGCCATTTCCCTATTTTCAATCGCAGTTGCCTTAGTTTTTTCAAAACTTCCTTTAGTAATTGCATTTATCTGGCTTGTAGAATCAAGTATTGTGTTATTTTTTGCCAATAAACTAAATTCTACAAAAGTTTTAACAGCTTGAATAATTTTGTTTATTATATGACTTGTAAAATATTTTTCTATGCTGGTTTTAAATTTAGTTTGAGTTTGACTTAATTATAACGATTTAGTTTGAGTTTGACTTATAGCATTAAGTTTATTTTTAAATATTGTATTTATAAAAGATAGTTTATTAACTTGAAAAAGTTTTATAAAAATACTTCATTTAATTTGATTATTTTTAGTTTATTTAAGTTTAATCAACATTTTTGATTTAGATAATAATAGTTGAAGTATATTTATATTTAGTTGAATTTATTTATGAATTATTTGAATAATTTATAATATTTTTAAAGATAATTTTTTAAAAATCTCTTATATTTTATTTTTAAGTTTAATATTTGTAGTACATATTTGAGATGCAAATTATGTAAATAATTATACAAATAATTACACTTTTACTTTTATAGCTTGAATATTGGTTATTATTGATTACCTATTTTTAAAAGATAAAAATACCAAATTTCTTTGCTTAATCTTTTGAATTTATTTTTTCATAATTACTTCTATTTATTTATATCACTTTACAAATGATTATTTTTCTTTAACTATTTATTGGTGAATATTATCTTTAGTTTGAGTTCATTTATGAATTTGAAATTCAAACAAAATTATAAGAAGTATATGACTTTATTTGCTTATAATTACTCTTTTAAAAATAAGTTTTTATGATATTTGGAATAGTATTGATAACCCAATTTTAAGAATAATTGCATTTATGTTTGTATGATGATTAATGATGTATATTTCAACTTTGTATTCAAAAAATAATTTAAGTATAAAATCAGATTTTAGTTTTAAATTATGATGAAATAATGACGATTTAGAAAAAAATAATAATATTAAAAGCGAACCAAAATCTTCTCAAGTAAAAAAATCTGAAATAAATATAAATGAGAAGATTGAAAATATTGATGTTTCAAATATAGAAAATTTAAAATTTATATTACTAAATTGAAAAAAGTTTTCAATAAAATCAAAGAATTTATTTAAAGTGGTTATTTTAATTATAAATAATTTATGAAAATCTAGTTTTGAAGCTGAGGAATTGGAAAATATATATAATACTATTGTAAATAATTACAAAACTAATTTAAATGAAAGTGATTATAAAAAATTACTTTGAGTTATAAAAGAGTTTGTTGATATTTGAGGTAAAGTTGAAGTAATTAAAAAATAATCCTTATAATGAACTGCCCATTAAAAAGTATAGTAGAAAAAAAGTAGAAAACTCTACTTTTTTTGATTTTATGATATTTTTATGATAAAATAGAGAAAATATAAATAAGTATAAAATATGACTGAAAGTGAAATTAAAAGTAAAGAAATAGAAGAGAAAAAAATTAATAATCCTTCTGAAGATTATTGTGTAAAAAGAGATACTGCTAAGTGGCTTTGCGAATTAAAAACAGCTATTTGATTTGGTAAAGAAAAAAAAGCTTATGAACAAATAAAAGAATTGTTAAAGGCTCAAAAACGGTTATCAGATGAAGCAAAAACTGAAAATGAAAATCAGGTATTAATGGTTATAAAATCACCAAATAATAAATATCATTTAATTGAAATTCCAAAAAGTTTTGATAAAAAACAAAAATTAAATGTAAATATTGATTGAAAAAATCTTACTATTGAAGCTATTCCTAAAACTAATTGATATAACACAGAATACAAAATAACTAATTGAAATTCTGAACGGAAACAAATAGCAATTTTATTTACAATAATAAATCCTGAATGGAAAAAACAAAAAAAAGCAGTTGATGAATTAAAAGCGAAACAAATAGAATTAGAAAGACAAAAAGTAAATTTAGAAACAAAAATAGCAAATGATAGAGCAAAAATTGAATTAGAAAAAAAGAAAAAGTCTAAAACCAAGAAATCTAATATAGCAAAAATAAAAGCTACTATCTCAGCAAATATAGAATCATTAACAAAAACAAAAAAAGAATTAGAAAAAATAGATCAATTATTAGAAAAAGAAAATCAAAAATTAAATGAATTAAATAAATTAATAGATTTTCCTTATAGTCCATATAATAAAGCATATGATACTGACGAGATTAGAACTAATTGATATGGTTATTTAAGAAATTGACTCAAAAAAGAATTTGATAAATTAAACCAAGTTAAAAGTGTGGTTGGCTGAAAAGATAAATTAATGGTTGGAGAAGCTTTTGATTATAGAGCTGCTTTAGTTTTCAATATAGTTGAAAGAATGGATTACAAAGTATATCAATGAAAAAAGAAAGAAGAAATAGAAAAAATTATGACAGGTCAAATAGAAAAAGCTTTGACGACTATTGCTATAAATCAAGATTGAGCTTTTAATTGGCAAAGAAATGAAGATTCAAAAGCCCTTTGATTATGACAAGTATTACCATGAACTTATAAAAGCTTTAAAAATAAATATCATAATGTATTTCCTGAAAATTATGATTTTGAAAAATGAGCTAAAGACCATAGCACAGTTTTTCGTTTACAATGATTACATTTAAATGATGAATCTATAAGATTACCAAAATGGATAAAAGATAATTGGAAAGAAATAATAAAAGATAAAAAAGCTAAATTATGATTATATTCATTGTTAGCTGCCTGATATAATTGACCTGCTTGAAATATATTCAATGATGCCAAATTATGAGATAAATATGATATTAAAACTTTGTATCCCGAAAATATAGAAAAAAAAGTAAATAGTAGAGTATTTGAAACTCAAACTTATGTTATGAAATTTGTGTTTGTTTGGGAATACTTAAAAAGAACTTATAGAGATTTTGACTAAATAATTCCATGATTTTCCAAAGTCTCAATTTGAGACTTTTTTAGTATCTTTTTTAACTGCTCATCATTTTGAATATTATCAATACTTCCATAATGCTTTAAAAGTTTGCTTCTAGTTTTTGATCAGATTCAAGGTAATTCTTCCAAAATATTTTTTTTGCTTGCTTTTATACGACTATCACGATTAAATGTTATTGCAAATCTATGAGCTTCATCTCTGATTTTTTGAATCATTCTTAAAATATTTGAGTTTTTATCTAAAATAATACTTTGAGATTTTCAAGGTAAAAAAAGTTCTTCTTCTCTTTTTGCAAGAGAAACAAGTTGTAATTCAACTCAATCTTTTTTTACAATTTCAACAACACTTGAAAGTTGTCATTTTCCTCAATCAATAATTATTAAGTCTGGAATAAATCAAGTCTTTTTTATTTCAGCAATTCTTCTTGTCATTATTTCTCTCATAGAATCAAAATCATTTATTTCTCAATTTTGCAGAGTTTTTATTTTAAATTTTTTATATTTTGCAAGTTCTACTTTTCAATTCTCAATTATACTCCTCGAAGCAACTGTATGATTTCAAGAAATATGTGAAATATCATTACATTCAAAAATTATATCTTCATTAACCTGTTTATATCACAAAATATTTAATAATTCTAACATATCTTTTTTGGTAAATCATTTTACACTTAATCATTCTAAATGTGTTTTATAAGCAAATTCAAAAGCATTTTTATAAGCTAGATTTAAAATCTGAGTTTTTTCTCAAATTTGTGGAATTTCTATTTTTAGTTTTAATTCTTGCAAAATTTCTTTATCTAAATTTATTTTATGTGGTAAAATTAAAGTTAATTTTGATGTATTTTCTAAATAATTATTTTCTATAAAATATTTTATACTATCATCTAAATCTTGAAGTTTATTTTCTATTTCAAAGTTATAAATTCAAGTGATTTTTTCTCACCTAACTTCTATTTTAGAAATATAAAATTTATCGTATTTTTCTAAAAAATTTATTATATCAGCATCAAATCACACAACATCTCTAATTATTTGATTTTGGTTTAATATTTCTATTGATGCTAAATCTTGCTTTAACTCTCAAGCTTTTTCAAAATTAAGATTTGTAGCATATTTTTGCATTTTTATCTTTAAATCTTCAATTACTTGTTTAAAATCTCAAGATAAAAAATTTCTAATATTTTTAATATCTTCGTTATATTTCTTAATATTTTCTTCTTTTAACAAACAAGGTCCAGCACATCTACCAATATAATAATCAATACAAGGAATTTTTGATCAATTTGTAGATTTTATTTTTTCTATTCAATTTTCTTTTTTAAAAACTATATTACAACTTCTGTGTCAAAATATTTTTTTTGTAATTTTAGTGATATTATTAACATAATTTGAGCTAGTATAAGGACCAAAATATTCTCAAAATTTTGTTTTAATTCTTGTTTTTATAACTTTAGGAAATATTTCATCAGTAATTTTAATGTAAGTATGATTTTTATCATCTTTCATTAAAATATTATATTTTGGTTTATATTTTTTTATGAGATTTGTTTCAAGTAGTAAGCTTTCTATAGCAGTATTTGTGATAATAATTTCAATTTTATCTATTTCATCTACCATCTTCTTTTTGGCAAAATTTAGCTTTGACTTTCAATTAAAATAAGAATTCACTCTTGAATAAAGACTTACAGATTTTCAAATATATATAATTTTTCAAGTTTTGTTAAAATACTGATAAACTCACGGAAGTTTAGGAATATTTCTTAATGTTTCAGTTAAATTTTGCATAAAAGTGATTTATTAATATCTTTCCAAAAAATATTAATAAAAAAAAAGTTAAAATCAATTTTAACTTTTTTAGAAAAATTATCTAGTTCTATAAAATCATTATCTTTTTTCTGACTTTCTTTCTTCATATAAAACTCATTTTCTATCAACATTATAATATAAATTAAATATATCTCTTAACATATCATCCTCAGTTTCCCAGATTTCTTTATGTAATGGATTAATATAAAAATCTTTTATTAAATTTAACTTACTATCAATTCCTTATAGCACTAGCAACACAATCAACAACTCAAGGTTCAAAAGGTGAAGGAATAATTTTTTCTGGAATTGGATTTTTAACAAAATTTGCAAGATTTTCAGCTGCTTTTAATTTCATATCATCAGTTATCATTCTAACTTTATTTTTTAAAGCTCACTTAAAAATTCAAGGAAATACGAGAACATTATTTAACTGGTTTGGATAATCACTTCTACCAGTTGCAACTATTTTTGCTCAAGCTTCATAAGCCAATTCAGGCATAATTTCTGGAGTTGGGTTTGCCATAGCAAAAATCATTGGATCTTTATTCATACTTCTAACCATATCTTGTGTCAAAACTCCAGGGGCAGAAACTCAAATAAATATATCTCTTCATTTAACAGCCTCGGCTAATCCTCAAATAATACATTCACTACTATTTGGGTTAAGCAAACAAGCAGTATTTGTAATATTTGTAAGCATTTCTTTTACTGGATTTAAATCTTTTCTTCCAGGATGAATTGTTCCAACACTATCAACCATTATTATATCTTTTATTCAATATAAAAGTAGTAGTTTTGTTATAGCAACTCAGGCAGCTCAAACTCAATTTACAATTATTTTTACATCCTCTTTTTTCTTGTTTGTAATTTTTAATCCATTAATAATTCAAGCTAAACAAACTATTGCGGTTCAGTGTTGATCATCATGCATAACAGGAATATCAAGTTCCGATTTTAATCTTTCTTCTATTTCAAAACATCTTGGTGCTGAAATATCTTCAAGGTTTATTCAACCAAAAGTTGGAGCAATATGTTTAATTGTTGCTATAATTTCCTCAACATTTTTTGTATTTAAAACTATTGGAAAAGCATTTATTCAAGCAAATCTTTTAAAAAGTACACATTTTCATTCCATAACTGGAAGTCAAGCTTCTGGTCCGATATCTCAAAGTCATAAAACAGCAGTTCAATCACTAATAACAGCAATAGTATTTGCTTTTAAGGTATAATCATAAACCTTTGATTTATCTTTTGCTATTTCCCTACACGGTTCAGCAACTCAAGGAGAATAATAAGTACTTAAATCATCTCTATTTTCTAAAGGAACTTTAGAAACAGTTTCTAGTTTTCAAGAATATTTTTTATGTTTTTTCAAACTTTCTGTATAAAAATCCATATATTTTTAGTTAATAATAAATTGCTATAAATTGTATAGTTATTTACCTAAAAATCAAGTTTATTATAAAAACCATATTTATTATAAAAACCATAATTTTATGCTTCTATTAAATTTATTAATGCACCAACAAGAATGAATTAATAACTCTTTTAAAGTTGCTAAAAGACAATCTCATTGATTTCAAATTAAAGAAAATTATATTATAAAGATTTTTGCTAAAGATATGATTTCTAAAACAAAAAATATACTATTTTCTAGTTAAAAAACTCCAAATGGGAGAAAAATAGTCAAAAAAGTTTGCAAAAAATATTTTTATTTATATGATATGCGAGATTTTTTAAACCAATTAAAAAACTTTTATATATTAATATTAAGATTATGGCTAATAATATATTAGTAAACAAAATACAAGCTCCTTTTATAAAAGAGTGAGTTCCTGATTTTAGGACTGGTATGGAAGTAGAAGTATACCAAATGATTAATGAATGAGATAAATCTAGAGTTCAAAAATTTAAAGGTATTGTAATATCTACTGCCTGAAAAACTGCTTTAGAAAAAACTATAACTGTTAGAAGAAAAGTTTGACCTTTTGGTGTTGAAAGAATATTTGCTATTCATTCTCCAACTATTGAAAAAATAGAGATAATAAGACAATTTAAAGTTAGAAAAAAATATATTGGATTTATAAGGGATTTAACTTGAAAAGCTGCAAGACTGAAAGAAATAAAATAATTTGAATATTAATCTGAGACTATGAAAGTAGAATATATAAAAAACTTATTCTACTTTTTTTGAGTGATATTAGTTTTTATAAAAAAAAAATATATTTATAAAGTCAATGTAAAAATTTGCAAAAAAAATAAAAAATATGGTATAAT
>JAQUKG010000060.1 GCA_028719245.1 Candidatus Altimarinota bacterium
CTGATTGATATATGTGGAGAGATGAAAAAATTAAAGTTGATATACCTGAAAATGCTGAAATAGTAGAGACGAAAAATCTTTCGTCTTTTCAAGGTTTTGACTCAAACTGAAACTGGCAAATAAATCCTGAAATTATGAAAAAAGTTATTAAAGATGATAATTGAAATATTTATAAAATAGTTCCTATGGAATATGAATTTTTGATGAAACATTGACTTCCACTTCCAGAAATACATTGGCTTGATAGGATAAAGTTAGGGTTTAAATTTAAGTAATATTTTTTAACTACAATATTATGCAAGACATAAAAATCTGGGAAGAAAAGATTAAAGAGAAAAGAAAGAAGACTGAATTTAGAAAGTTTTTAAAAGAAATAGCTAGTTGGAAGCCCTTTTGATTTTATAAAACGGATTGAATATTATCGAGATACCCTCAAACTGACAGAATATGAAAGATAGTTCCAGCAAGTAAATATAATAGAGATTCTTTAAAATCTTTAAACTATGATTTTGATATAACTTTTTTTGAAAACTTTAGAAAATTAATACACACTGTGGATTTAAGGGCTTTAGTAGATTATTCTTGAAATGAAAATTCTGAATTTGCTGATTGTATTTTTGGTGGAAAAAATGTTTATCTAAGTACTGTTGTTTGAATTAATTCTGAAAATATATTATATTCTGCATTTAGTTATGTAAGTATAAAAAATGTTTTTAATAGTGTGCTAGTAACTGATAATTCAGAAAATATTTATTGGTCAACTATGATTACAAATTCATTTAATATTTTTTATTCAAAAAATATTAGTAATAGCTCTAATATTTGGTTTTCAACTAATTTAATTTGATGTTCAAATTGTATTTGATGTAATTTACTAGAAAATAAATCTTATTGTATTGGAAATAAAGAATATTCTAAAGAAAATTTTGAAAAATATAAAAAAGAAATTTTAAAAGAAAAAAATGATTTTTTAAAAAATTATAAATTATCAAATCATGATTTTACAAATTATTGAAGTGTAAATGTAAAATGAAAAGGTTTATTTTTTTGTGATAATGTTGAAAATTGATATTTTTTCAAAAGACTAAAAAATTGAAGAAATGTTTTAATATGAACCTGATGAAGTTGA
The DNA here is from genome assembly GCA_028719245.1 of Candidatus Altimarinota bacterium. GTDB lineage: Bacteria > Patescibacteriota > Gracilibacteria > BD1-5 > UBA6164 > UBA7396. The sequence continues at coordinate 1,130 of JAQUKG010000060.1, forward strand.
GTTGAAAATTATTATGATTGTATAGATGTTTGATCGGAAGCATATGATTTTTATTGAGTAACTTCAGCTTGAAATTGAAATAATTTATATATGTCTTCAGAAGTATGATGGGATTCATACATATATTATTCTTTAGATTTAGAATCTTGCTCATTTTGCCTTTGATGTATCTGACTAAAAAACAAATCTTTTTGCATTTTAAACAAACAATATTCCAAAGAAGAATGGTATGAATTAGCAAACAAAATATTCTCTCAAATGGAAGCTGATTGAATACTTTGAGACTTTTTCCCTTGAGAATTGAATCCATTTTATTTTAATGATACTATGGCTTATCTAATAGATGATAGTTTTACTAAAGACGAAGTTATTTCTGATTGATATATGTGGAGAGATGAAAAAATTAAAGTTGATATACCTGAAAATGCTGAAATAGTAGAGACGAAGAATCTTTCGTCTTTTCAAGGTTTTGACTCAAACTGAAACTGGCAAATAAATCCAGAGATAATGAAAAAAGTTATTCAAGATGAAAATTGAAATATTTATAAAATAGTTCCTATGGAATATGAATTTTTGATGAAACATTGACTTCCACTTCCAGAAATACATTGGCTTGATAGGATAAAGTTAGGGTTTAAGTTTAAATAATAATTAAGTTGAAATGTTTAAAAAAATTATAAAATGAATTATATGATTTATTCAAAATAAAATAGATAATCCAATTATTGACAATAATATTGCATTTAAAATTTTATGAAAAACCAAATTCTGAAATGAAATAAAATTATATATTTTTGGAAATTGAGATGAAAAAATATTATATTTTTGATGAATGCACTGAAATGAAATTTGAACAGTAAAACTTATGAATAAATGGATAAATTTTTTATCAAAAAATGAGGGCTTGATTCCAAAAAGTAAACAAATTTTTATAATAAATTGTTTAAATGTTGATGGATATAATTTAGCCGTAAAAAATCCTGATTATTTTTGATGATGATCTATTTGAAAACCAAATTCAAATAATATTGATTTAAATAGAAATTTTCCGACAAGCAATTGGCAATCAAAAGCTAAAATGTTTATATTATGAAAATATATAGCAATCTCTTGTTGAAAATATTGATGAAGTGAAATTGAAACAAAAACGATTTTAAATATAGCGAAAAGCGAAAATATAAAAACTATTTATGAATTTCATAATTGTCGGGGAAATGTTATGGCAAATTTCAGACCGGCTTCAGATAAAAAAGCTTTAGAATATGTAAAAAAATCTTGATTTAAACTTTTTTCAAAATCTGATTGGGATAAGCTAGATAATTTACATAAAACTTGAAGCATATGTTTGTGGTGATACGAAAACGATATTGATATTATAGAAATAGAAAATATAACTAGGTATTCAAGCGAACGGAGAAAAAATAAACAAGCACTAATTAATAGTTTATATTTGTAAAAATGGTATATGCAAGATATAAAAATTTGGGAAGAGAAAATTAGGGAGAAAGTTTATAAAACAAATTTTAGAGATTTTTTAAAGTCTGTATGAGCTTGGCAATGAGTAAATTTTTATAAAGATTCTTGAATAATATCAATATATCCGAAATCAAATAGAGTTTGAAATGTAATTACTCCAACAAGTTTTGAAGAAAACATCAATAAAAATACTGATTACTGAATTGAATATAATTTTGAAAAAACCTTTTTTGAAAATTATCAGTTACTATTTAAAAATATTCCATTAATGTCTATTAGACTTATTCCACCAGCAATAAACAGTGATTATTCGGAAGTTTCTTGATGGTGAGTGAAAAATTGTTATCTTTGTATATGAGTATGTATTGATAGTGAAAATATTTTATATTCTTTTGAAGTTAAAGAAAATTGTAAAAATGTTTTAAACTCAGTAATGGTTTGGGATAATTGCGAAAATGTTTATCAATCAAATAGTGTATTAAAGTCGTCAAATATATTCTTTTCAAGATTTATTTTAAATTCAACTAATATATATTTTAGCTCAAACTTAATTTGATGTCATAACTGTGTCTTTTGTGATTGAATTGAAAATATGAGTTATTGCATAAAAAATAAGAAATATTCAAAAGAAGAATATGAAAAAGAAATAAAAGCCATTTTAAAACATAAAAATCTTTTTTACAAATGGTTTAGCGAAAAAACTAATCACAAATGAGAAAATCTAGTTAGTAAAAAGACAACTGGATCTTATATAACTAATTCAGATAATGTTGAAAATTGATATTATTCTTACAATATAAAAGACTGAAGAAATGTGATTCTAACATGAGCTAAAGATTGAAATAAAAATATCTTTAATGTAATTATGTCTTGAGCACCAAACCTTGATGACTGTTTTAATGCAATAAATTCTTGATGGTGATGAAATATTTATTGTTCTGATACGATAGCTGAGTGACACAGTATTTATTATTCTTATCTTTTACAAAACTGCTCATTTTGCCTTTGATGTATCTGACTAAAAAATAAATCATTTTGTATATTAAATAAACAATATTCCAAAGAAGAATGGTATGAATTAGCAAATAAAATATTCTCTCAAATGGATAAAGATTGAATTCTTTGAGACTTTTTTCCTTGAGAATTAAATCCATTTTATTTTAATGACACTATGGCTTATTTGATAGATGATAGTTTTACAAAAGAAGAAGTAGAAAAAGATGGATTTATATGGAGAGATGAAAAAATTAAAGTTGATATACCTGAAAATGCTGAAATTGTAGAGACGAAAAATCTTTCGTCTTTTCAAGGTTTTGAATCAAACTGAAACTGGCAAATAAATCCTGAAATACTAAAAAAAGTTATAAAAGATGAAAATGGAAATATTTATAAAATAATTCCTATGGAGTATGAATTTCTTATGAAACATTGACTTCCACTTCCAGAAATTCATTGGCTTGATAGGATAAAGTTAGGGTTTAAGTTTAAATAGTTTAGCTTTTAAAATTATCTTGATTTTTCTATGGTTAACTATATAATATATCAGATTTTTTATATAGCTATTTAATAATTATGATTAAAAGAGACATTATTCAAGAAATTGAGACTTGGTTATGAGAAGAGAAAATTCTAATTCTTAAATGACCTAGACAAGTTGGAAAAACAACTATAATGAAGTATTTAAGAGATAAAATTGAAAATGACTGAAATCAAACATTTTATTTTAATATTGATGAAGAAATTTTTAATCCAGTTTTTTCAAATCCTAAACTTTTTATTAAATATATTCAAGATCAAATTGTTTTTGAAGAGTGAAAAAAAGTTTATATATTTATAGATGAATTTCAATATATAAAGGAATCTTGATTATTTTTAAAGGTTTTATTTGATAATTTTAAAAAAAATATTCAATTTATAATTTCAGGATCTTCTAGTTTAGAAATAACTAAAAATAGTGAATTTTTGACAGGTAGAAAAATAGAATTTAACATAAAACATTTAAGTTTTTTTGAATATATAAGCTATAAATCGGAGAACAAATATAAAAAATATGATTTAAAAAATTTTTGAGATATTAAATTATTAGATGAGATTTATAAAAATGATATAAAACTTCATTTACTTGATTATATAAATTATTCTGGGTATCCTGAAATATGTTTAAAAACAAATATTAATCAAAAAATTATTATTTTAAAAGAATTGGTTAACACATACATAAAAAAAGATATAATTCATTTTATGAAAATTGAAAATATTAATGCATTTAATAATCTTATAAAGCTACTTTGCTCTCAAACTGGAAGTCAATTAAATAAAAATGAATTATCAAATACATTAAACTTGAATTATGAAACTTTAAATAGATATTTAGATATATTAGAATGAACTTATATATTTTCATTTTTAAAACCATATTTTACAAATATCAGAAAAGAGATTTCAAAGATGCCAAAAGTTTATATAAATGATATTTGAACTTTAAATAATATTTTATGAATTAACTATGAAAATATTGACTTTATACCTTTAAATATTATAGAAAATTTTATTTATAATGAACTAAAAGATTTTATATTTTTAGATGATATTTATTATTATAGAACTATATCAAAATCAGAAATTGATTTTATTGTAAAAAAAGAAAATAGTTTAATTCCTATAGAAGTAAAATACAGAAATAAAGCCTGAAATATGCCAGTTGCAATAAATAATTTTGAAATAAATTATAAAAATGTTTCAAAAAAGATTCTAATTACAAAAGACGATTTAAGCATTGAATGAAATAATTATAAATTACCGTTTTATTTGTTACCGTTTATTTCTACTTTTTAATTTAAATTTATGCAAGATATAAAGATTTGGGAAGAAAAAATTAAAGAGAAAAGATATAAAATAAAATTTAGAGAGTTTGTGAAAGAGCTATGAAGTTGGCTAGTTTTAAATCTGTATAAAAATAAAGGAAAAATATGTAGATATCCAGAAACTGAAAGAATTAAAAAATTATGAGATAATTTCTGGGAAGATGCACCAAATTTATGACAAGAGTATAATATATCTGAAGATTTTTTTTACAATATGAAAAGTTTATATGACACTATACCTTTTCAATATTTATATCATATATGAAAATCTGAAAATTGTGATTTTTCTGATGTTATGCTTTTATGAAAAAATGTGTATCTATGATTTACTGTTATGAATACAGTTGAAAACATAGCATATAGTGCTTTTTGTTATCCTTATATCACAGATGTTTATAATTCCTTTATGGTATCGTTTCATTCATCAAATGTATATATGAGTGCAGGAATTACTAATTCTCAAAATGTATTTTATAGTAAATATATAGCGGACAGTTATTGAGTATATTTTTCATCAAATTTGATATGATGCCAAGAATGTATAGGATGTAACGATTTACAAAATAAATCATATTGTATAGGAAATAAACAATATTCTAAAGAAGAATATACCAAGAAGAAAGAAGATACTTTGAAAGACAAAAATAGCTTTTTATCTTTTTATAAACATATTTCAACTAGAAAAGCTACAAATATATGATCTGAAAATGTCTCAGGAAACTCTATAATAAAATCAAGTAACATAGAAAATTGAGGTTGTATAGCCAATATGCATAATGGATATAATATACTAATAGGTGATGGGTGAGAATGAACTACAAACCATGTTTATGATGCTATAGATATATGACATACAACAAACCATATTTATGCTTGAGTATGAATTTGAGATGCTTCATCGTATATTTACTGTTCTTCTCAAATAACAGGAAGTAATAAAATATATTATAGTTACTTTTTAGATAAATGTTCTTATTGTATTTGATGTATCTGACTAAAAAACAAATCATTTTGTATTTTGAATAAACAATACTCAAAAGAAGAATGGTATGAATTAGCAAACAAGATATTCTCTCAAATGGAAGCTGATTGAATACTTTGAGACTTTTTTCCTTGAGAATTAAATCCATTTTATTTTAATGATACTATGGCTTATCTAATAGATGATAGTTTTACTAAAGAAGAAGTTGAAAAAGAAGGTTATATGTGGAGAGATGAAAAAATAAAAGTTGATATACCAGAAGGAGCTGAGATAATATATACAAAACCTGTAGGGAACGATTTCAATCGTTCCGAAAAAGGGAATGAAAATATTCATTCCCTACAAGATTACCAATGATTTGACTCAAACTGAAACTGGTTCATAAATCCTGAAATAATGAAAAAAGTTATTCAAGATGAAAATTGAAATGTTTACAAAATAGTTCCTATGGAATATGAGTTTTTGATGAAACACTGACTTCCTTTGCCAGAAATACATTGGCTTGATAGAATAAAGTTAGGGTTTAAGTTTAAATAAAAATCTTTTGATTTTATAAAATTATTTATATAATACTACTGTAAATACTTTACTATAAAATATTTACACTAATATAAATTATATGAGTTATAAATTTAAATCATTAAAACAAATTT
>JAQUKG010000061.1 GCA_028719245.1 Candidatus Altimarinota bacterium
TTAGTTTTTCAGTTCAAAATTGAGTTAATCCACCACCAAGTTTAAAAAATATTTTTAAAGAATTACATGATGATTTAGCAATTCAAATTCCAAATTCTTGAGATTTAACAAAATGGGCAAAATCTGGAGTTTTGCTTTTAAATGCAATTCTAACAGTTATTGCTTGAATACCAGCAAGTCATTCTAAAATTGGTTGGGAAAGCTTTACTGACTTTGTTATAAAAACTATTTCAGATAAAAAAGAAAATGTAGTTTTTATATTATGGTGAAACTTTGCAAAAAGCAAAAAATCTCTCATAGACTTAAATAAACACTTTGTTATTGAATCAGCTCATCCTTCCCCTTTTTCAGCTTTTTCAGGATTTTTTTGAAGCAAACCATTTTCAAAATGTAATACATATTTAAAAAAAGTTTGAAAAAAAGAAATTGATTGGAGATTATAAATAAATAATTTTAACCTTAAAATATAGAAATCTTAAATTTCTTATTTTATATCCATAAAAAATACTAAATATATGCAAAAAACAATTTTTCAGATTTTAAAAAATTTTTTATACCCTATAAAGTATTCTAAATTTAATTTTATTGCTTCACTTATTTGCTCTCTAATCTGAGCTTTAGTATCAGCATATTTAGTAATATTTTTAAAATATATAACAAATGCAATAGAAGCAAATGATTTTGAAAAAGTAAAACTTTACTCAATAATTTGTTTTACTGTAATTACTTTACGGTTTATTGTAAGAGCTTTTTATAAAATTTTCCCTTTTTGATTTACTAGAGATATTCATAGTAATATTTATAAAGATACAATGGAAAAATATTTTAAATGAAATAATACTCAAATAGAAAGGATTTGAACTTGAAGGATTATATCGTTAATACAAAAAGGAATATGGTCTTGGGTAGATTTACTTCTTGAAATGGCGTGGACTGTTTCTAATAAAATATTTACTATTATAATTATTTTTTATACTATTTGAGTATCAAACATATATGTAATGCTTATATGAATTATTGTTTTATTTTTTTCTATATTATGGGGATTCTTATTTTACCCTAAAGCTATTTTTTGGAGAAAAAAATCTAAAATTGTTGATACTGAGATAGATAGGACTATTATACTTCACATAATGAATAAATTTGAAATATACCAAAATAATAAACAAGAGGTTGAAATTAAAAAAATATTTGATAAAAACAACGAGTGGTATCCTTATAAAATAAGAGAAAAAGTGTGGCAATGATTTAGTTATGACTGAATTGAGTATTTTGCTAATGTTGCATTATTATCTATTGCTTTTTATTTTTCATACCAAATTTTTAATTTAAATGCTACTTTAGGGGATTTTGTATTATTTACATGATTTGCAACTTTGCTTTGAAATCAAGTTAGAACAGCAATTGAGTTATCTAAAAAATTTTCAGATAATTATATACATATTGAAAAAATGCAAGAAATGCTTGAAAACATAAGTGAAAAAGAAAATAATAATGAAAATCATAAAAAAGAATATATTTTTATAAATTGAGATATTGAAATTAAAAATATAGATTTTTCCTATGATAAATCTGTAGTATTTGAAAAATTTTCATTAAATTTACTATGATGAACAAAAACAGCTTTTGTTTGAGAGTCTGGAGGATGAAAATCTACTTTAATCAAATTACTTGCTTGATATATGCAAGTTGATTCTTGAGATATACTTATAGATTGACAAAAATTCTCAAAATTAAAATTATCTAATTATTATAAACATATTTGATACTTAACTCAAGATCCAAGTGTATTTGATTGAACTATACTAGAAAATCTAACTTATGCTTTAAAAGAAAATCCAAGCAAAGAATATCTTGAAAAATGTATAAAACTTTCAAAATGTGAATTTATATATGAATTTCCTGCATGATTTGAAACTGAGATTTGAGAAAGATGAATTAGACTTAGTTGATGACAGAAACAAAGGCTAGCAATAGCAAAAATAATGCTAAAAAATCCAAATATTATACTTCTTGATGAACCAACTTCAGCACTGGATAGTTTCAACGAAGAAATGATAAATATTGCACTATACAATTTATTTAAATGAAAAACTGTAATTGTAATAGCTCACAGATTACAAACAGTAAAAGAAGCTGATAAAATAATCGTTTTTGAAAGATGAAAGGTTGTTGAAGAAGGAACTCATAATAGTTTGATAAAAAAAGATTGAATTTATAAAAAAATGCTTGATTTACAAAGTGGATTTTAAAAGTGAATTTTAAGTTAAATTATAAATTTAGATTTTAATATTCTTAACCTCAAAAATATGAGACTAGATAAATTTATTTCAAACTTATGATATGGTTCAAGAAAACAAGTTGCAAAATATATTTGGGATGAAATAATTTCTGTAAACTCTGAAGTTATTTTTCAAAAAGATTTTGAAATAAAATTTTGAGATATTGTTTCTATATGAGAAGAAAATATTGAATATAAAGAATTTATTTATGTTATTTTAAATAAACCTACTTGATATGTTTCAAGTAAAAAACCAGAATGATGACATTACTCATATATTGATTTACTTCATAATTGTCCTTATAGCGAAATAATAGATATAGTTTGAAGGCTTGATTTTGATACTACTTGACTTTTGTTTTTAACAAATGATGGAAATTTAACTCATAAAATAATTCATCCAAAAAAAGATATTTTTAAAAAATATTATGTTCTAGCTGAGAAATCTCTAAATGAGAAAGATATTAAAAAACTAGAAAATTGAGTAAAAATAGATGATTTTATTACAAAACCATCTATTGTAGAAATTATAAGTGAAACCGAAATTTATCTAAGTATAAGTGAGTGAAAATTTCATCAAGTAAAAAAAATGCTTGAAGCTGTTTGAAATAAAGTTTTGTCTTTAAAAAGGTTTGCTATTGCTAATTTAGAACTTTGAGATCTAAAGATTTGAGAATGGAGATATTTAAAAAATGAGGAAATTAATTTATTAAAAAATAAGTTAAATAATTAAATGATAAAAAAATTAGATATTAAAATATCTAATTTTTTTATCTACTTTAAATTTTTTTATTCAAAAAAACTATCAATTAAATTTCTATAAACTAATCTTTGAGATAATTCTTCATAATATTTAGTTCAAGGTTTATATAATTCTTTAAGTCTATCAACTACATCACTAGAACCAAATCTTGAAAGAATTTTCTCTATTTCTTTTTCTAGTTCCTCTGAAGAAATTTCAACTTTTTCTAATTCAACTAATTTATGTAAAATTAATTCAGCTTGTAATCTTTTTATTGCAATTGGTTTTACATTTTTTTCTATATAATCTTCTTCACTTAATCATAAAGAAGCTATATAATCATATACTTTAGCTCAAGAATTTGTAATATTTTCTTTTATTTCAGTATAAACTTTTTGTATTTGATTTTTTAATAAACTATCACCAAAATCAATCTTTGAAATTTTTAATAATTCATCCATTAATTTATTTTCATCTTGAAGTCTAGCATTTGATTCTTTTGTTTCAATTAATTCTTCTTTTATTAAAGCTCTAAATCAAGCTAAATCTAAATCTTTTCATCTTAAATTTTTTATAAATTCTAAAGTGAATTCAGGAATTATAGAACTTTCTATTTTTAATATTTCAACTTCAAATTTAGTTTTTTTACCTTTAAAACCTTCATTATGATAGTCTTTTGGAAATTCTATATCAAGTGTTAATTTTTCTCCAGCTTTTTTTCAAATCAATCATTCTTCAAATCAAGGAACTAAAATTTTACTTCAAAGAACTAATGGATAATTTTCCATATTTGTATTTTCAAGATTGTTTCAATTCAAATCAAAACCTTGAGTATTTATGTATAATTTATCTCACATTTTTGGTTCATATCATTCCCCTGCTTCCTCAAATTTTGTAAATTTATTTTGAATCTCTTTTAAAGTAGCTTCAACTTCATCATCATTCACTAAAACTTTAGTTTTTGGTAATTTTATTTTTTTATATCATTTTTCAATTTCTATTTCAGGAAAAACTTCAATATGCATTATTACAATTAAAGGATCTTGAGAAACTATTTCTTTGATTTCTCATTGTGAAATTGGTAAAATATTATTTTCTCTTAATGCTTGAGAATATATTTTATTTAATGCTTCATCTATCATTAGACTTGAAATTCTATCTTCACCATAATTCTTAACAATAATTTCTTCAGGAATATTTGCTCATTTTCTAAATCACTTTATATCAGCATTTTTTCTTAAATCATTTAAGACTTTATTTCTATATTTTGCAATATTTTCTTTATTTTCTTCTATAGTTAATTCAATAATAGATTTTGGTAATTTTTTAATACTAGATTTCATAATTAGTTTGTTAAAATTTATAAAGTGGTGGGATTATATTTATTTTTTTTATTTTTACAAAAAAAAATACTCTATACTTTTAATTCCCTTTGCGATATTACTTTTGGAATAGTATAGAGTGTTTTGTTTAAGTGTAATACTTATCTTCCGAATATTTTTCTCAAGGATCTTCTCGCTCCTTGTTCCAAACTTATAACTTTGTAAGTTAATTACAATTTATAAATTGAAAAATTTTTATTATACTTTTTAATTATTTTTATTTTTGTTTTACGATTTTATTTTTCGGTAATTATTTACCATCAATAAGTATTACAAATATATTAAACTATATTTTTAATAATATGTCAAATATTTTCACTTAGTTTTTTTCTTTTATTTTAAAAAAAATAAATATAATGAGAAAGATTAATTATTTAACCTAAAAAATTATGAAAGATTTGAGTTTATTAGAAATAATAGAAAATATAAAATCAAAAAAAATAACTTCAAAAGAAGTTTGGAATTATTTTGTGTGAAGAATTGAAAAATATGATGAGAAATTATGAGCTTTTAATTTTGTAAATAAAGACTGATTTAAGGAAAATGATAATTCAATTTTAGCTTGAGTTCCACTTTGAATAAAAGATATTTTTTGTGAAAAATGAGTTCCTACAACTGGATCATCAAAGATGTTAGAAAACTTTATTCCACCTTATGATGCAACTGTTATAAAAAAACTAAAAGAAGCTTGAATGTCTAGTATTGGAAAGGTAAATATGGATGAATTTGCAATGTGATCAACTTGATGAAATTCAGCTTTTAGACCAACTTGAAATCCTTGGGATTTAACAAGAATTTCTTGAGGATCTAGTTCCGGGTCAGCTAGTTGAGTAAGTGCTTGATTAATTCCAGCAGCACTCGGGACTGATACTGGTTGAAGTTTAAGGCAGCCAGCAAGTATGTGTAATGTAGTTTGATTTAGACCAAGTTATTGAAGAAACTCTAGATATTGAGTTATGCCAATGGCATCAAGTCTTGATTGTCCTTGAACTATTACAAAAACTGTTCGCGATGCTTGATTACTTTACGAAATAATGAATTGACATGATAAACTAGAAAATACATCTATTGAAGTAAAAGATATTATTGATCCAAAGATTTGGGAAACTAAAAATTTAAAGTGAGTGAAGGTTTGATTACCAAAAGAGTATTTTGAAGAATGATTAGATATTTGAGTTAAGCAAACTATTTTAAAAGCAATTGAAAAATTAAAAGAGCTTTGAGCAGAAATAGTTGATATTTCTCTTCCAATGACAAAATATGCAGTTGCAGCTTATTATATAATAGTTCCAGCTGAAGTTTCAACAAATCTTTGAAGACTAGATTGACTTAGATATTGATATTCTTCTAATAAACCTTACAATGATATGCAAGAATTTTATATGCATAATAGATGAGAATGATTATGAGTTGAAGCTCAAAGAAGAAGTGTTTTATGAGCTTATGTATTATCTGCTTGATTTTACGATTCTTATTTTAAAAAAGCTTGTCAAATAAGAACTTTGATAATAGAAGATTTTAAAAAAGCTTTTGAAAAAGTTGATGTAATAGTAAGTCCTGTTAGTCCAAATGTTGCTTGGAAAATATGACAAAATTTAAATGACCCTCTAAAAGATTATTTAGCTGATGCTTATACAATTCCTGCAAGTCTTGCTTGACTTCCTGGTATTTCAGTTCCAGCTTGATTTACTAAAAGTGAAGATAATGAAAAAAAATTACTTCCAGTTTGACTTCAGATATTAACTTCTCAATTTTCAGAACAAAAACTTTTAGAAGTTGCAAATGTTTTTGAAAAAGCAACTTGATATGCAAAACAAAATCCTCAATGATTTGAGGATTAAATTGGTTCTAAATTTTCTTTACAAAATCAGTTAAATCTTTTTTAATTTTAGCTTCCAAAATTTGGATTTTGTTTTTTCAATAATGAAAAAATTCTATTTTCCAAGAATGAAGAGCTTGTCTATTTAATCAATAATTCTTTGATAAATAAGAATTAAATTGTTTATCTCAATATTTATTATCTCACAAAATAGGATTTCATAAACTAGCTAAATGAACTCTTATTTGATGCATTCTTCAAGTTAAAATTTCAACTTCAACTTCACTTATAATTTTATCTCAAGAAGAAGTTTTTATTATTCTTTCATTTAAAACTTTATAATTTGTGATTGCAGTTTGTCAATTTTCACTTATTTGAACTTTATCTTCATTTTTAGCTCATTCTATACGAAGAAGCTTTTTATCTATTTTTCAAGATTTGTTTGGTAGTTTTCATAAAACTAAAGCATAATATATTTTTTTTATTTTTTTATGATTTTTAAAATCATCTACCAATTTTGTTAAAATATCTTTTTTCTTTGCAATTATTAAGATTCCAGAAGTATCTCTATCAATTCTATGAACAAG
>JAQUKG010000062.1 GCA_028719245.1 Candidatus Altimarinota bacterium
CTTATAATATTTTCAATATTTTTAAATAATTCTCATCTTTCACCAAATTCATCTAGTGATCAAGATAAAATTAATGCTTCAAGTGATTTTTTGTTTATTACATCTTTTCAAGCTCTTATAATAAAATCTTCAAGCGAAGTATATTTTCAATCTTTTCTTGAATCTTTTATAGCTTCAATTGGTCAATCTCAAATTCATTTTATAGCTTTTAAACCAAATCTTATAGTTTTATCATCAATATAAGTAAAATGTTTCATTGATAAATTTATACTTGGTGGTAAAACTGAAATTCATTTTGAATTACATTCTCAAACTTCCAAAACTATTCTATCCATATTATCCTCATCACTTATCATAAGTGCCGTTAAAAATTCTGCTTCATAATATGCTTTTAGAAATGCAGTTTGATAAGCAATAAAAGCATAACAGGCTGCATGAGATTTATTAAAAGAATAATTTGCTGCTGGTTGTATCATTTCTTCATAAATATACTTTGGAGTTTCTGGTTTATAATTTTTAAAACTTCAAGATTTTTGTATAAATTCTATTTTTAATTTTTCAATAATTTCTATTTTTTTCTTTCAAATTCATCTTCTAAGTAGATCTGCTTCTCAAAGACTAAATCCTGCCATTACCTGAACTATAAACATTAATTGTTCTTGATAAACAGCAATTCAATTACTAACATCCAAAATTGGAGCTAAATCTTCATCCAATTTTCTTTTTTCTTCTGCAATTTCTTCATCATTATATCAAGCTGATTTTAAAATATTTATTAAATCATCTGTCATATATTTTAATTCAACTCTTTTATATTTTCTATCAATATAGGTTGGAATATAAGCTAAAGGTCCAGGACGATAAAGTGAAACCATAGCTATTAAATCTTCAAAGCTATCTGGTGCCAAATCTATTAAATATTTTCTCATTCAGTCAGACTCAAACTGAAAAACTCAAGTTGTATCACCTTTAGAAAATACTTCAAAAACTTTTTTATCATTTCTATCTACTTTTAAAATATCTACATCCACTCATTTATTGTTTTTAATAATTTTTAAAGCTCTTTTTATAATTGTTAAATTTCTAAGTCATAAAAAATCCATTTTTAAAAGACCTAAATCTTCTAAAGGATAAGCTGAATATTGAGTAATAATTGATTGTGAATCTTTTGGAGGGTGAGATAATGCTGTATAATTTGTCATACTTTCTGGAGCAATAATTACAGCACAAGCATGAACTCAAATTTGTCTAACATTTCATTCAATTTTTAAAGCATTATCAATAATTATTTTATATTTTGGATTTTCATAAGCATTTTTAAATTCCAAACTTTCTTCCAAAGCATCTTTTAATTTTGTCCCAGGTTTTTCTGGTATTAATTTTGCAAGTTCATTCATTTTTTGAAAATCAACTCACATAACTCTTCAAACATCTTTTACTGAAGCCCTAGCTGCAAATGTTCAGAAGGTACAAATCTGAGCAACTCTATCAGCACCATATTTTTTTCTACAATATTCAATTACTTTATCTCTTCCATCATCTGAAAAATCTGTATCTATGTCTGGCATAGAAACTCTGGCTGGATTTAAAAATCTTTCAAAAAGTAGATTATATGGTAAAGGATCAATATCTGTTATTCAAGATAAATAAGCCATAAGACTTCAAGCAGCACTTCATCTTCATGGTCAAACTGGAACCCCATTATTTCTAGCCCAATTTATATAATCAGCAACTATTAAAAAATAAGCATCAAATCACATTTCATGTACTACAACTAGTTCATATTCAAGTCTTTCTATTTTATCTAATAAATCTTTGTCTAGAGTTTTTAAAAATTCTTTTTTTTCTTCGCTATAATAAGTTGTAGAAAGAAATTTTAATTCTTCTGGAGAAGTTTGAGTTAATTTTTTTTGAAGTCATGGAACATTAAGTTTTTTAATTAAATCAAAAATCTGATTTTTTGTTAAATTATAACCAAATCTCCAATTTAATCATTTATAAGATAAATATCTTAAATACCATTCATCTGAAGTGAGTTTTTTAATTTTAAATCATTCTCATCTAGATTGCCTTTTATTAGAAATTCAAATATATTCTTTTTCTTCAAGTTTTATAGCTTCATCATATATTTCTTGATCACTTTCAGGTAATTCATATTTTGGAATTAATATTCAGCCTGTTTGAATCTTTATATCTATTTTATTTGCTATTTCTAAAGTATTTGATAAAGCAGAAGGTAAAAATCAAAATAATTCTTGCATATTTTCTTCATCCAAAAAAGAATAATCTCAATTAATTAAAGTTTGTCTATCTGGATTCTCAATTGTATGTCAAGTTCAAAGAGCCATTATAACATCTTGAGTTTGTTTATCTTCTTTGTTTATGTAATAACAATCATTAGTTGCAACGACTTTAAAATTATATTTTTTGTGAAGTTCTATTAAAGTATCTGTCACTAATTTTTGTTTTGGAATATCATTGTGATATAAAAGTTCAACATAAAAATCATTTGGAAAAATTTCTTCATACTCTTTTATTCTTGAAATAATTTTTTCTTCAGTAATTCAAGCTAAAATAAAATATGATATTTCTCCAGAGATTGGACCAGAAAGACATATTAAATTTTTAGAATTTTTAGATAATTCCTCAAAAGTGATATATGGTTTATCTCAAGGTCTTTGTAAATTAGCAAGAGAAACAAGATTTATAATATTTTTATATCATTCATAATTTTTAGCAAGCAAAACTATTTTATGAAACATTTTTTCGTCTAGTGAAGATTGTAAATATATTTCAGTTCATAAAATTGGTTTAATTCACTCTTCAATAGCATATTTATACAATTCATGACAACCATGAATATTATTAGTATCCGTAATTGCAACAGCTGACATTCAAAGATTTTTAGCTTTTTTTACATAATCTTTTGGCTTTGGAAGTCATTTTAAAATTGAATAATGTGTATGATTATGTAAGTGAACAAAAGACATAGTTGTAAATTTTAGATTCTAATAAATAATTTAGTTTAAAATAATGATTTTTTGCAAAAAGTAAATTTTTATTGATTTTTTAATATTTGTAATATAACATATTTGTAATATAATATTTTTACTTATATTTTATAATTTACCTAGTTTATGAAGAATTTATTAGTTATTAATTTAATCTTATGTAGTTTATTTCTTGTATGATGTTCTAAACAAGAAGTAATTTCTGAGATTAAAAATCAAAGTCAAGATAGTATTTGAAGCTGAAATTTAGAAACAAGTTCTTGAATTACTGAGAAGACTTTAACATGAATTATTTCCGAAAGCTGAAGTTTAGAAACAACAAAATATGTAAATAAAGATTTTTCTATTAACTTTTGAAGTAAATACAGTATTAGGGATGATAATAAAAGTATATATTTTAAAAACAGAGATGTTAAAAAAGATCAATATTCTAAAGATGTTACAACTTATTATGATTATGTTTTTGAATTTTCACCAGCTATTAATAGTTGAGATGTTATTAATTCTTTAAAAAATGTTTCTTTATCAAAAAACCCACTTCCTACTAAAATTAATTGATTTTCTGCTATAGAGTATGTAGAAAATTGAGAATGTAATTATCCTACATTAATAGTATTTTGAGAAAACTTTAATTACAAATTAGTTCCTATATGTTATTGAGAAGATAAAGAAAATGACACATTTAAATATTTAGAAGGAATTGCAAAATCAATTGAAGAAATTCACTCTAAATAAGATACATTTTTTTAATTCTAAAATTAAATACTTGAAATATTTTATCAAAATTTAATATTATACAAAAAAATAGAATGTTTTTCACATTCTATTTTTTTTTTGAAATAAATTCTTTTTTATTACTTTACAAAAGCCAAAACTTTTGAAAATACATTTGGATTTGTAATTGCTAAATTTGATAAAACTTTTCTATTAAGTTTAACAGATTTTAAATATAAAGCATTTATTAATTTAGAATAAGTAGTTCAATTTTCTCTAGCGGCAGAATTAATTCTAACCGTCCATAATCTTCTAAAATCTCTCTTTTTTCTTTTTCTACCAATAAAAGAATTTAGTCAAGCTTTCATCCAAGCAGTTTTTGCTCTAGAAAATACTTTAGAATTTAATAATCTATATCATTTAACAGCTTTTAAAATTTTTTTATGCCTTTTTTTAGTCATTAGACCTCTTTTTACTCTAACCATATTTTTAATTATAAGTTATAAATTGAAGTTATATTAATAAACATAACTTATTTTTTATGCAAAAGGTAATTGTTGTTTGATTTTTCTAGTTTCAGTAGATGAAGCTATTAAACCATACCTATTTCTTCCTTTAGCTTTCTTGCTTTTATCAGAAAGTAAATGTTTTTTCCAAGCTTTTGCTAGTTTAAATTTACCTTTAGAAGTAACTTTAACTCTCTTTTTTACTCAACTTCTAGTTTTTAAAGTCATAATAATTAAATTAAAATATAATATTTATTTTGGTAACATCATTACTATAAAATTACTTCAAGCTCTTACTAACTTTTTATCTATTTTATAAAAACTTTCTAACATAGATACAAATGTTTCAATCTTTTGAGCCGCAATAGCTTCATAATGATTTTCTCTTCATCTTAATACAAGCATTACTTTAAGTGGATGACCATCTTTGGCAAACTTTTCAGCTTGATTTTTTTTAAATTCCAAATCATGATCTCAGATTTTAAAAGTAATTTTTATAGTTTTTAAATCTGGAGCTTTTCATTTTTGTTTATTTTTTTGGTCAATCTTTTTTTGTTTATACAAAAATTTTCAATAATCAAGCATTTTTATAATCGTAAAATCTCACTCTTTTCAAAGTTGCATAAGATCCAAATTTAATTCTTTAGCTTTAGTTTTAGCTTCAGATAAAGTCGTTTCTCATAATGCTTCTCATTCTTCATTTATAAGTTTTACTTTTGATGCTTTTATTTCATCATTTAAAGGTCTTTTATTATCTTTCATGAATTATATTAAGATTTTAAAGAAGTTTCTAATTTTTTAATCATCAAAGAATATTTAGATTTTTTTCTATCTCAATTATTTCTATGTATTATATTTTTTTTAACCAATTTATCAATATTTGATTGTAATCCTGATGATACAGTTTTTCAATCTTTTTTTGTATTAAAAAAAACATTTTTAGCAGTTTCTAAATCTCCATTTTTAATAGCAATCTCGAAAGCTTTTCTAGTTTCCTTATACATATCTTTAAAGTGTTCATTTCTAGAATGTTTTTTTTCACTTTGTCTTAATGCTTTTTTAGCAGATTCAATTATAGGCATATTTTAGCTTAAAATAAATATAAAATAACTTTTGGGGCCAGTTATTAGTATCGTCCAAAGACAATATACGAACGGTAGTATATAAAAATAATTAAAATAGTCAAAAAAAAATATAATTAATATTACAGCAAAATTAATACATATTGTAATTTTTATAAAATAGTAATTTAGTTACAATTAAAATTTAAGTAATAGCATATATATTTAAATTAAATAAGAAAAATTAACAATATTTTTCTTATTTGCTATATTCATAACTTGAAGGAGATGAAAACCATTTTGGTTTTGTATCTATTCATAAATCTGGATTTGTATATCAAAATGCTTTAAAATTAAAATAACCTAAATCAACCAAAATTTTTCATGTAATATCTTTTTTAGATATAAAATTTGATTTTCAAGAAATTTGACAACTAGAAAAACATACTCTACTATCTGTTGATGCATTTCTATTATCTCACATTACAAAATAACTTCCAGAAGGAACTTCATATAAAAATTCACTAGCATCTCATCTAACATATGTGGCATTATAATTTGTTTCACTTAAATATTTTTCATCTAATTGAATAAAATCATTACTTCAAACAGTTTTTATATATACTTTTCAAGAAACAATTTTTAAAGTTTCTCAAGGAAGTCAAACAATTCTTTTTATAAAATATTCTTTTCAAGGAATATGCGTATCAAAAACTATTACATCACCTCTTTTTGGTTCACTTAAAAAGTTATAACTAAATCTATCAACTATTATAAACTCTTTATCATAATAACTATCATACATTGATTGTCAGCTAATTTGAAAAGGTAAAATAATAAAAGTTCTTACAATTAAAACTATTCAAACGATTACTATTAAATCCTTTAAAAAATCAAGTAATTCTTGTCTAAATGTTTTTGGTATTTGATTTGATTTTATATCATTTTCAGTATCTAAATTTAAATTGTTATCTAAATTTTCATTCATCTTTTTAAAATTAAAAATAAAATAATTCCAAGACATTATATTATTTTTTAAAAAAAATCAATTTAAATAATTCGTGTTGGAAAGAAGCAAATGGAGACAGAGAAAAATATGGTAATTTAATGGAAGAAAGATATTTTAATAAAATCAAAAAACTCACTAATTATTATAGTGAGTTTTTAGCTTTAGATAAATATATTGGTGGGTCAGGCGGGATTCGAACCCACGACCTTCGCCTTAAAAGGGCGCTGCTCTACCGGCTGAGCTACTAACCCAAAAATTAAAAAAGCTTGAGTATTTTATAAAAAAAAACACTAAAAGCAAATTTTTTTTATTTTTTTTATATCTTCCTAACTGGTACCATATTTAAGCCATTTACTTTAATAATATTAGTAATTTTATTTTCA
>JAQUKG010000063.1 GCA_028719245.1 Candidatus Altimarinota bacterium
GAAGTGCTTGAAAAGATATGAGAGGAATATTAAGATGACATCAATTTGATAAAGTTGAAATGGTTTGTTTTTGTAAAGTAGAAGATAGTCAAAAGCTTCATAATGAAATGGTTGAGATTGAAGAAGAGATTCGGCAAGGTCTTTGAATACCTTATCAAAAAGTAAATATTTGTTCTTGAGATTTATGAAATCCGGCTATGAAAAAATACGATTTAGAAGCTTGGATGCCATGACAAAATAAATATAGAGAAGTTACAAGTTGTAGTAATGTTTGAGAATATCAATCAAGAAGACTTCAAATTAGATATAGAGATGATGAATGAAAAACTAAATATGTTCATACATTAAATGGAACTGTTATTGCTCTTTCAAGATGTTTGATTGCAATTATTGAAAATTACCAAACTAGCTCTGGAGATGTAATCATCCCAGAAGTTTTAAGACCTTTTATGTGATGAAGAGAAAAGATTTAGTAGAATTTACTAAAATTTTGTAAAAATTAAATAATTGTGTTATTATAAACCAAATTTAAGATTAATTAATTTACATATGCTTTTATTATCAACTTCTAGTTTAAAATGATATTGATTACATAAAATATTCACTCTAGTTAAAAAATCAAAATATGATTGAATAGACTTATGTATTGATGAAAAAAACTTTGATACACTAGACGAAAATTATTTAAAATGATTAAGTGATGCTTTTGAAGTTCCCGTTTTATCTATTACAGCTCAAGATAAATGATTAAATCAAGAAAAAGTTGATAAAATTGCTAAAATTGCTAAAACTCTTAATTCACAAATTATTAATTTTTATCCACCACATATTACAGATAAAAATATGGATTTTTTTTCTAAATATTTATTAAAATTAAAAAAAGATTTAAGAATAAAAATTACTTTACAAAATGTTGAACAAAAATTTCTTTTATTTATTATTCCAGAATATAGAAATAGTAACTTAATTGATTTAAAAAAAATTACCTGAGATACAGCATTAAATTTATCTAGTATTGATAAATCTTCATGAGTTGATTTAATTAAAGCTCAAGCAATTTTATGAAATACTTTATCAAATATTTATTTTAATGATAGAACTTGAATAAAAGATTTATTGTTACCTTGATGTGCTTGATGATGAGTTTCTTATTTACCTTTAGAAAGTTTTTTGATGAGATTAAAAATTTCCTGATATAATTGATTTTTTTCTTTAAAAGTTAAACCAACAGAACTTTGAGCTTGAAATGATGAAAAAGTTTTATATAATTTAGAATATATCAAAAATTATTACAATAAACATTTTATAAACTATAAGTAAAAAAATAACTTTATATTAAAATATAAAGTTATTTTTTTACTTATAGTTACATTTTTATGACCAAATCTTTTAAATCAAATCTAACTTTTGGTAGTTGTGAATATTTATCATCCTCACTTCTATATCAAATTGGTAGCACCACACAAGAAGCAAGTCATAATTGTTTTAATCATAAAATTTCATCATAAGCTTTTGAATCAAATCATTCCATTGGACAAGAATCTATTTGTTTTGAAGCTAAAAAAGCAAGTAAATTTCATAAAGCAATATATATTTGTTTAATTTCCCAAAAATTTCTTTCTTCGGTAGTCTTTGAATTTAAAGCTCATTTCATCATATTTTCATATCAAGCTAAATCTTCTTTTTTAACTCATCTAGTTTTTATGATATCATCCAAATATTTTTCAACTAAATCTTCTCAAACATTTTCAAGTCTAGCTAAAACAAGTAAATGTGAAGCATCAACTACTTGAGATTGATTCCAAGAAACTGGTAATAATTTTTGTCTTAACTCGGGATTTTCTACAACAACTATTTTCCAAGGTTGAAGTCAAAAACTAGAAGCTGATAATCTAAAAGCTTCCAAAATTTCACTTAAATCACTTTGAGAAACTTTTTTTGTTTTATCAAAAACTTTTGTTGCATATCTCCACTTTAAACTTTCAAGTAAATTCATAATTTTTATAATTAAGAAATAAAAATACTATATTTTTTATAGTAATTTGAATTATATTTAACTTTTTTAAAATTACAAATTTTTATTTTACTTTTACTTGATAAAATTAAGTTTATTTTTATGATAGTGAAAATTTAAAATTAAGTAAATATTTATGAAAAACTTAAAAAAAGACTTCCCTATTTTCAAAAATAATCCTTGATTAATATTTTTTGA
The DNA here is from genome assembly GCA_028719245.1 of Candidatus Altimarinota bacterium. Lineage (GTDB taxonomy): Bacteria > Patescibacteriota > Gracilibacteria > BD1-5 > UBA6164 > UBA7396. The sequence continues at coordinate 2,213 of JAQUKG010000063.1, forward strand.
TTCCTGAGCTTCTAGTCAAAAACCAAAATATGTAATAGATGCAATAAGTGAATACTTAAGTAATAGCTATTCAAATATTCATAGATGACTTTATGATATATCAATAAATTCTGAAAAATTGTATTTTGATAGCAAGAAAAAAGTTGCTCAATTTTTGTGAGTTTCAGATTTCAAAGAAATAATTTATACTTATAATGCAAATTATGCTTTAAATATTATCACTCAAACTCTGAGATTAAACAAAGTTTTAAAATCTTGAGACAAAGTTTTACTTTCAATTGTAGAACATCATGCAAATATTGTTCCTTGGCTTATTTTAAAAGAAGAAATTTGAATTGAAATTGAATTTGTAAAGATTGATGAAAATTATGATTTAGATTTGGAAGATTTTAAAAGAAAATATGATGAAAAAGTAAAAGTAATAGCTATTACTCAAGTTTCTAATGTTACTTGAGAGATATTTAATTTAGAAGAAATTTGAAAACTTAAAAGACTAGATACTATTTTTATAATTGATGCTAGTCAAAGCTTTCCTCATATAAAAGTTGATGTAAAAAAGTTAAATTGTGATTTTTTGTTTTTTACAGCTCATAAAGTAATGGCTGATAGTTGACTTTGAGTAATATGGTGAAAAAGCGAATTATTAAATAAATACAATCCTATTTTTTCTTGAGGTTGAGCAATAAATGAAGTGAAAGAAACTTGTTTTAAAAGCTGAGCTTTACCTTTCAAATTTGAGCCCTGAACTCCAAATATTTCTGGAGCTATAAGTTTACTAAAAGCTTTAGAATATATTGAAAACATTGGTTGATATAAAAAAATTGAAGAAATTGAAAAAGAGTTAATAAAATATAGTTTAGAAAAATTTAATTCTAGAAATTATATCAAACTCATTTGAAATAGAACTATAGAAAATAGAGTTTGAGTTTTTTCTTTTTATATTGATGGAATTCATGCTTTAGATATTGCTGACAAAATGGCAGAAAATAATGTTTGTATAAGAGCTGGGCAGCATTGTACTGAACCATTTATGGATTACTTAAAAATAAAATGATTGGCTAGAATGAGTCTTTATATTTATAATACTTTTGAAGATATTGACAAATTCTTTGAAGTTTTAGATGATAATTTTAAATAGAATGAAACTAATACACAAAACACAAATGCCTTTAGATCAAGGTTATTATAGAACAACATCACCTATTTATAAAAAATATTTAGAGAATTGCTGACTAAAAATTCACCATTTACCAAACAATAAATTTTGATGGATAAAAAGTATTCTTTGATTATTTCAAATTGCTAAATTTGAGAGAGTAGATGAAGAACCAAACATAGAAAGATTAAAAAAAGACTGATTTAAAAGATGATTTGTTATTCGGGTTCCATATAGTGATATAAATATCCCAAAATGATGGAGAAAATTACGGCTTAATTCTCATTTCACAACAAGTTGATATACAGACTTAGAAAATGAATATTATAAAAAATGGAAAGAAAGATCTAAAAGATCTAGAAAGAAATTTCTAGAAAATCCTGATATGTCTATAAAACTGGTTGATACTGAAACATTTCAAAAACATTATAAAGAAGCTAAAACTTCTCAACCATATAAAAGTTCTTTTATGAAATATCATAAAACTATTTCATTATTTGATGATAATTGAAGTATAAAAAATATTTTATGTTATCACAAAGATAAAGTAGTTGCTGGACTTGCCGTAATAAATTATAACTGAAATTCTTCAGCCCATTTAGTTGCTTTTTTAACAAATGAATGAAAAACTCTTCAAGCTTGAACTTGAGTAATGGATTATTGGTTTAAAATGAGTTTAGAAAATGGTATAAAATATATAAATTTTGATCATTTAAGAGATAAACATATGTGAGCAGATCAACAATGATATACTGATTTTAAAGAAAACTTTATGGATTATAAAGTGCTTTTTGAAGAAGCTTATTTTAAATGGATTTAATAAGTATATAATATATATATATATAAATTTGCTTTTAAAAAAAAATTATTTATATTAAATTAAAGATTAATTTTTTAATTTTAAATTATGGTAAATGAGAGAAAAACAGAAATTTTTGTTAGAGAAAAACTAAGAGAACTTGGATTTTTAAACGATGAAAATATTGTGGTTGAAGAACAAAAAAGTGATAATGAAGTTATTACAAATCTTTTGTCTAAAGCTTCAAAATCTGGAAATGGGGCTTGATATCCTGAATTTATAATCACTTCAAAAAATAGTGATGTTTTAATAGTCATTGAATGTAAAGCACATATAAAAAATCATGAAAGTGAAAAAAAAGATAAACCAAAAGATTTTGCTGTTGATTGAGTTTTGCATTATGCAAGTTTTTTAAAAGATAAATTTCATATAATTGCTATTTGAGTAAGTTGAGATGAAAAAGAAAATAGGATTTCAACTTATCAATGGAACAAAGAAGACAAAAGATATTTTTTTAGAAAGTTTTCTGATTTTCAAAAATATGAAGATTATTTTGAAGTATTTCATGCAAAAGATAAAGTTGTTTTATCAGAAGATGAACTAATGCAATATGCAAAAAAACTTCATGATCAAATGAGAGATGAAGTTAAACTAAAAGAAGCTGAAAAGCCTTTGCTTGTTGCAGCTTTGCTTTTAGCTTTAGATAATGATGATTTTGTAAGAGAAATTCCAACTATTATAAATCCAAAAAAATTAGCAAATAGAATTATTGAGTCAATTTCAGAATCTCTTGAAAAATCTTGAATTTTAAAATCAAAAATTGAAACTTTAATCTGAGAATTTTCATTTATAAAAACTCAAACTTACCTAACTTCTTGAGAAATAGACCATAATAATCCAAGTCACGATAATAATTCATTACATAAATTTTTAATTGATATTCAAAATAAAGTTTATCCTTTTGTAAAAAAAGTAAATAACATAGATATTATTTGAAAGTTTTATAGTGAGTTTTTGAGATACACAGGTTGAGATGGAAAATGACTTTGAATAGTTTTAACTCCAACTCATATTACAGATTTATTTTGCGATTTAGCAGAAGTAAATAAAAATTCAAAAGTTTTAGATATTTGTACTTGAACGGGATGATTTTTGATTAGTGCCATGAAAAAAATGATCGAAAATGATCCAACTGTTGCAGAAATTGACTATATTTATAAAAATAGTCTTGTTTGAGTTGAAACACAAACTAATATGTTTGCTCTTGCTGTTGCAAACATGATTATTCGTTGAGACTGAAAAACAAATATGTTTCAATCAAATGTTTTTGATATAAAAACTCAAGAACTTCAAAAGTTTGGTTGTAATGTAGGGCTTATAAATCCTCCTTATTCGCAGAAGAAAGAGTGAGAAGAAGAATTAAGCTTTGTTTTAAAGCTTTTAGACTCAATGTCTGTTTGATGAATTTGAATTGCTATTATTCCTATAAAATGTACTAATAATGATAATGAAATAAGAAGAAAGATTTTTGAAAAACACTCATTAAAAGCTGTTATGATTATGCCAAGTGATTTATTTAAATGAGCTTGAACTCATACTTGTATAATGATTTTTGAAGCTAATAAACCACATAATCCAAATATACCAAGTTGGTTTGCTTTATGGGAAAATGATTGATATGTTAATTACAAAAATCAAAGATTAGATAGATTTGAAAAATGGGAAAATATAAAAAATGAATGGTTGAATGATTATTTTTCAAAAACTGTAAAAACTTGATTTAGTGTTTTACAAAAAGTCAATTATAATAACGAATGGAGTGCTTATGGTTATGTAGAAACAAATTATTCAAATTTAACAAAAAATAATTTTAAAAAAACTGTAAAAGATTTCATTTCTTATCAAATTCGTAAAGAATATTGAGATATAAGTGATTATGATTTATTTTCTGTAATTATGGAAAATGAAAATTTAGTAAAATTATTTAAAAAAGAAAATGATGATGATGTTTCTTTAGAAACTAATTTTTGGAAAGAATATCAAATAAAAGATTTATTTGATATTAAAGGTTCAAAAACAACTCCAAAATTACAATTGATAGAATGATGAGAATGAAAATATCCTTATGTAACAACTAGAGCTTCAAATAATGCTGTTGACTGATTTTATAATATTTGGACTGACAAATGAAATATTTTAACTATTGACTCAGCTACTGTTTGATACTGTTCTTATCAATCTGAAAATTTTTCGGCAAGTGATCATGTAGAAAAACTTATACCAAAATTTGAGATGAATACTTATATTGCTTTATTTCTACAAACTATAATAAATTTAGAGCAATTTAGATATAGTTATTGAAGAAAATTTAATCAAGAAAGAATTAAAAAAACTAAAATCAAACTTCCTTTTAAAAACTGAGAAATAGATTTTATATTTATGGAAGAATTTATAAAAAGTTTACCTT
>JAQUKG010000064.1 GCA_028719245.1 Candidatus Altimarinota bacterium
CAGGTCAAATTTTATAACACATTACAGTTCATATATTTCAAAAAACTGCTCATTTTAAATTTAAATTTGATTTTGTAAGTGCATCTGATTTTTCTAATTGTCCTAAATATTGGTGAGCTAAAATTAATCAAAGACGATATTTTCTGGCTTCAGATAATATTGATTCAATACTTGGAGTAATATAATTTTGAAATTCATCTATATACATAAAAAAATCTTTTCTTTCATTTTTATTCATATTTTGTCTTCTCATTGCAGCCATTTGTATTTTTGAAACTAAAATTAATCATAAAAGTTCAGAATTTATATCTCAAAGTATTCATTTACTTAAATTTACCATTAATATTTTTCAAGTATTCATAACTTCTCAAATATCAAAACTTGATTTAACTTGCCCTATAATATTTCTCATCATAGTATTTGTAATAAATTGTCCAAATTTTGCAGAAAAATAAGGAATCATTTCTCATTTTTCTCTTTCTCATATTGAAGGATAAGTCTTTTCCCACCAAACTTTCACTATTGGATTTTTTACATGACGAATTCTTTCTTTTTGAAAATCTTCATCAGTAAAAAGTCTAACTATATCTGTTAAAGCTCATCATTCTGGATATTCCATCAAAGCCAAAACTCAGTTTCTAAAATAATCTTGAATACGAGGTCCAAAAACTTCATTTCAAAATAATTTTATCATTATATTCATAGCATCCATAGCAACTAAATCTCTTTCTTCTGGGGTATGAGCCTCAAGTAGATTAAGTCAAATAGGTCTTTCCATATCAGCTGGATTGAAAATAATTACATCATCAGCTCTACTTCTAGGAATGAAAGAAACTAGATCTTTCACTAAATCTCCATGTGGATCAATTACAGCAATTCAACTTCAGTTAATTAAATCTTGTCTTGCTAATACTTGTAAAGTAGATGATTTTCATGTACCAGTTTGCCCGATAATATAGAAATGTCTAAATCTATCTTCTGTTTTAATTCTTATTTCCTTTTTTATTCATCTATATATATTATCTCATATCAAAATTCATTCTTTTGGAATATCACTTGGAGCTTTTACTATTTTAAAATTTTGCCATTTTATTTCTGGAGTTTTATTGTATCTTATGTGTGGAAAATGAAATATTGAAGCTAATTCCTCAGTATTTAATATCATAGTTTTCAACCATAAAGGTTTTTGAAAATATCTAAAAATATAATTTCTAACTAAAATATCATTTCTATGTCTAATTGTGTATTTAAATCAATTAAATTCTGGGTAAGTAAATTGTCTAAAAGTTGATATAATATTTGTTAATTCAGTTTTTACTCAAGATTTAGAATTTCAAGTTGTAATAATTCTTATGATAGTTTTATATCACATTTTATCAGCTTTTTCATCAACTGTTTTTGCTCTTTCTTGAGTTAAAGCACTAGTTTTATTCTTTGGTCAACTATCTTTTTCATTTTCATCTTTTGTAAAAGCATTTATAAATCAAACTATTATTTTAATAGGGTTTAAAGTAAATAAAGCTTCTTTTTTTCATTCCATTATTTTACTTGAAATATTTTGACATTCTTCTTGCCAATCATCATCAAGAGGTTTTATAAGTATTTGAACAGCAGCAGATTCATCTTCTTCTAATTTAGAAAAAGCATTTGTAATATTATTTATAGGGTCAGATTCTAGTTTTTGATAAGTTTTTATTGGATAAAAATAATTTTTTCTAGTATTTATATATGTTGAATCCCAATATTTTCTATTTGCAAAAATATTTACTTCCAAAGTTTCTTCAATAATAGCATCTGGATAAAATCAATTTATTTGTTTTTCAATTAAATTTTTATAATCATTTGGGCAAACTACATAAAAAAGTATTTCTCAGTTATGAGTAATGTATTCAAGACTTATATGATCTTGACCTAGAATTTTTTTCTTTAACTTGTGAGACAAAATACTATTTAAACTAGCAAATAATTGTTCCATTAATCAAATCATTTCTTTAAAATCTTTTGTAGTTTCTTGTTTTTCATCTAAGTCAGAATTTTTTTTTGGAAGAGTTATTCTCAAAAAAGCTAACCTTAAAGTTCTTTTAAGGTTTTCTTTTTTTCTTAATATATATATATATAGTAATATAGTTACTATTAATAGTAAAAATAATAATATTCAGCTTGTGTTCATTTTTAGTTGTTTAACTTGTTATCTCCCTTGATTATAACATATTTTTTTATACTAGCAAAGAAACTTATATATTTATTACTTGATTTTTTAATTTTTTTATATATAAAAGTTTTAATTAATTTTTTATTATTAAAATAATGGAACATTTAAAATATCCTGAAAGGTTTATTAGACATACTTTGTCTGCACCATTTATATATTCAGTATTTTTTTGATTCGTAGTATTAGATATATTTATTGAAATTTATCATAGAATTTGTTTTCCTTTGTATTGACTTGAATTAATTGATAGAAATAAATATATAAAATTTGATAGGCATAAATTACCATATTTAAATCCTATAGAAAAATTAAATTGTACCTATTGTAGTTATGGTAATTGACTTGTAAATTATATAAAAGAAATAGTTGCTCAAACAGAAAAATATTGGTGTTGAATTCAAAGTGAAAAAAATCCAAATTTCATTTCACCAGAACATCATAAAGACTTTTTACCTTATTGAGATGAAAAAGCATTTTTTGAAGAATATTCCAAAAAAGATAAAAAATGTAAATTATTTGATTAAACTTTATGATAATTTAATAATTTTTTCTAATATTTTTTTTTCATCTTCACTAAGTCATTTTAATTTTAATATATTTTTAATACTTTCTTTATTTACAAAAGAAAGTACTTTTTGTATTTTTTCATTATTATTTTCTTGTTTTAATACTCATAAAATATTTAGAATTTTTAATTGGCTAAAAATAATTTTTTCTTCAGTTATATTTTTAGTTAAATTAATTTCATTTAAAATATTAAATATTTCAAATATTGGCATTCATAAAGGACATTTGTCATTTATAATTTTTAGAAGTTCTAAATATTTAATAATTATCAAGTAATTTTTATTTAAATAATCAAATTCATTTTTTATTTTTATATTTTTTATTTCATGGATTTTATTTTGTTTTTGAACATCAATTTCAAAATTCAAAATATATCAAATATCAAGAGTTTTTATGGTTTTTGATTTTGTAGTTTTTAATTTAAGTTTACCATAATCATAACAAAAAACATCAAGTAAAAAATCGTTTTCTTTTACTTTTGTTGTTTTTAAAACAATTCAGTATGTTTTAAATAAAGACATTTTTCGTAATATTAATAATATTTTTTTTATTTTAAAATAAACTTGATTTTAGTCAAAAATAAATATTATAAGTTCTTAATTTTAAATTTATTTATGAAAATTCCTGTTTTTACTATATGTGCTGGGAAACCTCGTTTAAGCGAAGCTTTTAGGGAATTAAATGATTGATTAGAAGCTGATTTAGACGATGAAACAGTTTTTTTATTTAAAGCTAAACAAGTTCTTTATTGAGATGATCTTAAAAAATGAGTGATTAGTAAAGAATTTGTTGATGATAGATTAAAAGCATTGAAGCATGCCTTTAACTGAGCAAAACATAAATTTCAAGATAGAGAAAGAAATAATTGAGGAAATTATTTTGAACATCAGTTAAGAGTTGCATATAGTATTTTAGAAAAATCAAAAACACCTACTTTAAAAAAATTACTTATAGCACTTCATCACGATAGTATAGAAGATACTAATATAACTCATGAATGATTAGCAGAAAATTTTGAAGAACATGTATCTTTATGAGTTGCAGCTTTAAGTAAGAAACCTTTTACTAGTTTCATAAAAGACCATCAACAAAATCCAGCTTCATTAACTGAGAATGATTTAAATAGATTAAAAGATTTATGAATATTTTCAGAAGATTCAGATTATTTATCAGAAGAATACTTAGAGAAGAAATATAATTCTCCTGAGACATTAACTGATGAAGATAAAAGGCTTGAAAATTTATGGTTAAATTCTTTAACAGATACTGAAAAATTTGAAATAGTAGAATCTGCATGAGTGTTAAACTCTAAATGATTATTGAGTGATAAATATTTAAGAAATAAAAGATTTAACCCAGAAAAAATAACTTTAGAAGAAAAGTTTGCAGAAGAATTATATAAAAAATTAGAAAAAAAATATAAACCAGTTAGAGATAATGAATATTTTTCTCATATGATTTCTTGAAATTGAGAATGTATTAATGAAGATTTTGAAGAATTACTTGTTTATCTAATTATTTTAATTATATATATAATTTATTTCATTATAATGAAAGATATTCTCAAATAGATGATGAATTTATAAAAGAAGTAATGTTAGATGCTTTAGAAGTGAAATTTTGGGATAGACTTGATAATTTAGAAACTTCTGAAATCTATAAAGATTTTGATAAAGATTGAAGAAGAAAGACTCAAGAACAAATAGAAAAAGATATATGAAAAGCTGAAAGAAAAATTACAGAGACTGAGAAATATTTTTATAAAATAGCACTAGAGTTTGATAGAATAATGAAAACAGATTTTAGTAGTTTATTATGTATAGAAGTTGCAAAACTTAAAAATTTTGTAATGACAAAGAGAATTGGTATTATAAAAGAATCAATTTTTATAATTACTACATAATATAATACAACTCCTTAACTACCTCTTAACAAAATACTATTATATTGATAGTGTTTTTATTTTGATATTTCTTATATTTTATTAAAATGAATTTATTAAAAATTTAACTGTCAAAAATATGAAAATATTACTAGTTGAAGATGATAAAATTATTTGAGAAAATATAAATGAGTTTTTAAGTGAAAATAATTTTATTGTTAATTTAAAAACTGACTGACAATCTTGATTAAAAGAAGCTTTAAGAAATAAATATGATTTGTTTATTTTTGATATTATGCTTCCATATATAAACTGAATTGAGATTATTAAAGAAATTAAATTAAATAAAATTTCTACTCCAATTATTTTGCTCACTGCAAAAGAAGATTTAGAAACTATGGAAAAATGATTTAATTCTTGAGCAGATGATTATATTACAAAACCATTTTCATTAAAGGAATTAATTTTAAGGATTAGAAGTTTACTTAGAAGAAGTAATAATGCAGATAAATTAAATGAAATAACTCTTGAGTGAATTACTCTGAACCAAGATTTGAAGGAAATTACAAGAAATTGAAAAAATATTATTTTAACTCCAAAAGAATTTCAAATTTTGGAATATTTAATGTTAAATAAAAATAAAGTAATAAAAAAATCTGAATTAGTAGAATATATTTGGTGAATAAATAATGATATTTGGTCTGATGTTGTAAGAACTCATATAACTTCTCTAAGAGCTAAAATAAATGAATGATGACTTAAAGATCCAATAATTACTGTTAGATGAATATGATTTAAATTTGAAACTAAAATAAATTAACTAATTTTTATGGATTGTTTTTACCTAATTGATAAACCTATTTGAATTACAAGTTTTGATGTTTTAAGAAAATTAAAAAAAATATTAAATATCAAAAAAATGGGACATACTTGAACTTTAGACCCACTAGCTACATGACTTTTACTTGTGGCTATTTGAAATTATACAAAATTGATTCCTTATTTTGAAAAAGATACAAAAGAATATGAATTTAAAATAAATCTTGATTGAATAAGTTCTTCATTTGATTGTGAAAGTGAAATTACTTATATTTCAGATGAAAAAAAACAATATTTTAAAAATAATTTAAAATTAGAAAATATTAAAAATATTTTAGATAAATATTTTACTTGAAAAATATTTCAAATGCCTCCAAAATACTCAGCACTTAAAATTTGATGAAAAAAAGCTGTAGATATGGTTAGAAATTGAGAAGAATTTGAATTAAAAAGTAGGGAAATAACTATTTATAATATTGAAGTATTAGATTTTAATTATCCAGAAATTTATTTAAAAGCCAAAGTCAGTGCTTGAACTTATATAAGAAGCATAGCTCAGGATTTGTGAGAAATTCTGAAAACTTGATGATATATAACTTATTTAAGAAGAACTGAAATTTGAAAATTAAATTTATCATTTTCACAAACTTTAGATAATTTTGATATATTAAAAAAACTTGATGAAGAAATATTATTTTCAAAAGATAAGTTTATAAAATTAGATTTTGAAAAATTAAAAGATATAGATAATTGAAAAATTATAAATAATAATTTAATTAATTTAAAAGATAATCAAGAATATTTTGTAAAAAATGAAAATA
>JAQUKG010000065.1 GCA_028719245.1 Candidatus Altimarinota bacterium
TACTAACTTGTGTAAATTCTCAAGTAATTTTTATTATTGGCCAGAATATAAATATACTCGCTAAAGTTCAAATAGTGTATAAATAACTTAAATCTTTTTTGCTTGATAAAAAATAAGTTGAAATCATAAATAAAAATCCAGTTATCATCATAACTATAAAAATTGGCATATTTAAATCTAGATTTAAACTTAAATTAATATTTCAAATAATCAAAAATATTCAAATGATAGAAAAGAAAATATATTTTAAAGTGCTTGTTAAAATTCATCAAATTCAAAATGCAAAAACTCATAAATAAACAACCAAAAACAAAGGTAATAATATTACACTACTTCAAACTCAACCTATAAATATAAATCCTAAAACATATAAAATAGGTAAAAATAGTAAATATAAAAGTCAGCTTCAAATTCAAGCAATCATAAAAAAACTTGTTGAAATTAGAAGTCAAATAGTTCAAATTATAAAACAAATAAGTATTCCTAAACTACTTAACATTGCTCAAGAGAACATTATTAAAGCTAGAAATACAAATGAAATAATGAAAGTTGGTAATATGTTTTTTTCTAACTTATTTTTATAAGCTAAAAATATTCCTAAAAATGTAAGTATATTATAAGCAATCATTTTTATAACAAAATAATTAGTATTATCTCAAAAAGGTGAAGTTAAAAATAATATATTTCATCAAATAAGACTTATAAAAAATAACTGCATACAACTTGAAATATCGTTTTTGTTTTTAAAATAATTTGAAATAATAAGTCATCAAATGCTAATTATTAGTCAATATCAGATTTGTAAATAAGGAGTTTTATCATTATTTCAAGTTAAAAATGGTATAATAAAAGCAAAAATTATTGAAAATAAAAGTAGATTTTTTGAATTATAAATATATGAAGTTAAAACTGAAAAAACTGTATTTAAGATCAAAAATCAAAATGTAATTCCAGAACCTAAAAATCAATCACTATTATCTCAAATAATAAATTTTCAAGCTAAAATAACTATATAATTTATTAAAATACCAGTTCAAAGTAATATAAATCATTCAGTTTGAAATCATTTTTTATGTAAAATAGTTCAAATAAAATAGATTATAAATCAAACTGCAAATCAAATAATTATTTTTTTAACTTCTCAAACAACACTATAAACTAAACTCATTAAAAATATTATTCAAATGGCTAAAAGTATTCAACCGATTTTTGCCATAAGATTTTCAGCAAAAAATTCACTAACAAATTTCGCGATTTTTGAAGGTTCTTTTTGAATTTCTTCAATTTTGTTTTCTATAATTTGAGGTTGAATTTCTTGGGTTTCTATTTTTTCATTTAAGTATGAATTTATACTTTGTTCTTTTAAATTAATATTTTCTATTATTTCATCTTCTAAAATTTCTTTATTATTTTCCTTAAAATCAGTATTTCATATTTTTCTTAAAATACTTTCTTCAAGTCGTTTGTTGTAATCTAAAATATTAGATTTTATAAAACTTTCTTTTAAAATAAGAAATTTAATTACAAATATTGCAATAATTCAAAATACAAATAAATCTTCATCAATTGCAAATATTGATATTCAAGCAATTACTGCTAAAAACCAAGCAAAACGGTTAAGTATTTTATACATAATTATAATGGGTAATAAAATAAAAATTAGTCTGATATATCAGATCTTTCATAAGAAATATATCTTCATGTTAAAGTTTCTAAATCCAAAATTAAAATATCATCTTTGTTAATGTAAACAGAAGTATTATAAACAGCACCATTTATATTTTTATTAAAAGGGAAAAAAAGTATATTTTGATTTTCTTTTAGTAAAGAAATACTTAGTAAATTTTTATTTCAATTCTTTGTTTTGAGAATAATTTCTGGAGATTCAATTCAAAATGGACAGAATAATATGTTATAAGAATATATGGGTCAAGAATTACAATAAGTGTAGTCATAAATAAATTTCATAATAGCTATTTCCTTATTGTCTGATTGACGAAAAAAACGAACATACTTTTTATCCAACATTTCAAGTCTTACTAATTTATTATTTATATTATTTCAAGCATATCAGATCTGTATCTTTTTTTTATTTTCTTCCCATTTCTCAGGAAATATTCACTTTTGTATACCAATATCCCGTGTATTTGCTGAACTAACTCAATTTCTATCTACACTAAATGTATATCAATTACGACCATATTCGTGATTAATATAAAATTTATTATTTTCATCTTTTACACAAAAACATCTTTCATCTCAAACAATCTGTTTTCAAAGATTTGGCATTATAATTTTATCAGAAAAAAAAATCTCTACAGGAAATAAACTAAGAATACCAAAGTCTGGTTTAATATTTTCTTTTTTTAAAAATCAAAACATAATATTAAAATTATTTATTAATTTCTAAATAAATTTTAGCTTCTAAATATTCTATTACATCATTTTTTGTTTTTAGTTTTTGAATTTTATCAAAAATCTGTTCAAGTTTATCTTGAGTTAATGAAGAAACTATTTTATCTATTTGAGTTATATAGTTTGCTTTATTTGCTTTTTTAATTTTATATGCTGAAAGTATTTTTTGTTTAAGGTATTTAGGTTTATCTTTTTTTATATTTTCTGTAGAAGTAGTGGTTTTAGAAATTGTATTAGTTTGAGTTTGCATAGAACTTGTTTGATTTCAACAATTTTGAATAACAATAATATCTTTTCAGTCTTTTTTTGCCGTGTAAATGAAACTTCTTCAATCTGAAAGATGAAGATATGAAAAAAAGCCTATGTCATCATATTTATTAATTTCAACTCAATCTTTTACAATGATATTTCTTCAGTCTTTTTGTTGTGCCATAAAAGCAAAGCTTTTTCAATCTGGAGAGTATTGAAAAAGATGTTCTATATCATATTTATTAATTTCAACTCAATCTTTTACTATATAAACATTTCAGTCTTTTTTTACTCAAAAAGCAAGGCTTTTTCAATCTGGAGAGTATATAGGAGGAGTTACATATTCATATTTATTTCATTCAACTCAGTCTTTTACAATAAAATATTTTCAATCTTTTTTTACCATAAAGGCAAAACTTTTTCAATCTTCTGAATATGTAGGAGAGCTTATTTCATCATATTTATTATTTTCAATTCAGTCTTTTACAATGAAGTATTTTCAATCTTTTCTTGCAATAAATGCTGAGCTTTTTCAATCTGATGAATATGTAGGAATACTTACAGCATCATATTTATTATTTTCAATTCAATCTTTTACAATGAAGTATTTTCAATCTTTTTTTGCTATAAAGGCAAAACTTTTTCAATCTGATGAATATGTAGGAGAACTTATTTCATCATATTTATTAATTTCAACTCAATCTTTTACGATAAATTTTTTTCAGCTTTCTTCTGATATAAAGGCAAAACTTTTTCAATCTGGTGAGTAGGTAAGATATTTTATACTATCATATTTAGTTCATTCGACTCAGTCTTTTACAATAAAATATTTTCAATCTTTTTGTGCTAAGAAAGTAAATTTTTTTCAATCTTGTGAATATGTAGGAATGTTTACACTATCATATTTAGTTCATTCAATTCAGTCTTTTACAATAAAAAATTTTCAATCTTTTTGTGCTATAAAGGCAAAGCTTTTTCAATCTGGAGAATATGTTAGAAATTTTACACTATCATATTTAGTTCATTCAACTCAGTCTTTTACAATAAAATATTTTCAATCTTTTTGTGCTATAAAGGCAAAGCTTTTTCAATCTGGAGAATATGTTAGAAATTTTACATTATCATATTTATTTCATTCAACTCAATCTTTTACAACAAAATATTTTCAATCTCTATTTGATACATAAGTAAAACTTTTTCAATCTATAGAAAATGCTGGATTTTTAGCATTTTCTATAACTTCATCTTTACAACTTAAGTTTTCTGCAAAAGTGAAATTAATAGTAAGTAAACTAACAAATATAAATAATATAATTTTTTTCATAATAATTTAATTAGTAAATAAAATATTTGATTTTAAAACTATTTCTTCATACTTTTTAACTTTCTAACCATAGTATAAATTCAAGCTAAGAATAAAACAACAATACTAATCAATAATCAAATAAAAAAGTTTTTATTTGATTCTATATATCTATTATCTTTTTTATCGCAAACATCTCATATTTTATCTCAATCAATGTCTTTTTGATCTGGATTATAAATTTCCATACAGTTATCACAACTATCTCAAATTCAGTCTCAATCAGTATCATATTGTTCTGTATTTGAAATATTTACACAATTATCTATACTATCAAATATAGAATCTTTATCAGTATCTATTTCACATTTATCTCAAATTCAATTTTTATTTTCATCTTCTTGTTCTGGATTGTAAACGGTTGGACAATTATCAATATTTCATTTTATATTGTCATTATCTTTATCACTACAAATATCTCAAACCCCATTTGCTGTTGAATCAAGTTGGTTTGGATTGTAATCATTTGGACAATTGTCTTGAGTATCTATAATTCAATCATTATCCGAATCTTTGTTTATATAATCTATTATATGATTTTCATTAAACTCTGGATTTCTTTCTATTTTTACATTATAAGTTTTTGTTTTTAAATCTATTGGAAAATACTCAGTTTTCTTTGTTTTTGTTATTAACTTTCTTAATTCATCATTATCACAAATATAATTATTAAATACTTTTATATCAGATTTTGATAGACTATTTACAAGAATTTCATTATTTCAATTTGCAAAAAAACTTAATTCATAAATAGTTGTGTTTTTTAAATCTTTATTATCAAAAGTAATTTTTAAATAATCTAAATCATAATCTCTTATATCATCTTCAATTTTATTCCATTCAACTCAATTTCTTGAAATTTCAAAATGACCATTATAATTATTTGTATCTAATATATAGCCAAAAGTATACTTTTGTAATGTCTTTGGAAAATGCAATGTAATTTGTTTTAAATTTTCATATTGGTCAAAAGTATGATTGTAGTTAGAAAATGTATTTCAATTTATTTCAAAACTAAAATATTTCTTTTCATAACTTGATAATATTTTTGTATTTAATAATCTATTATCTTGAAAATAATAATTATTTATATCGTCTGTAATTACTTTTATAGTTTTACTTTCTACTGGAGAAATATTTCAACTATATTCAAAACAACTGTTATCTAATGCAAAAGCATTTCTTGTTATTAATATAAATATAATTATATAAAATATTTTTTTCATAGTTTAGTATATTAATAATTAATATGATTAAATATTATTTATTTTTTATTTAAAGTCAAAGGATTTAATAAAAAAAATCATAATTTAAAATGTAATTATGATTTTTTAATTTTTAGCTAAACAATTTCTTCAGTAATTATTTTTTCATCTATTTTAGTATCATTTTTTATAATTAATTTTTCTTTCTCATTATTTGTTTTCGTAAGAGGGTTAACTCAATATATGTTATCTCCAACACTTCATTTTTTAAACAATAAAATTAATCAAAAAACTATAGATATAAAAGCAAATATTCCGCTTATAATTGAACTATATAATTCAGGTATTCATATTATTGTTAGTAATTCATAAATAGGCTGTATAGATAATTTAATAGTTCATAAAGTAATTGTCCAAGTCATTCATAAAATTATTAAAAATCATATCCAGGCAGGTTTATTTATATCATGCAAACGTTTTCAAAAATTAATAAACATTAGATATATAAAAATTATTAATATAAAATATAATATTCAATAATTAAAATCTATAACTAGTGATAAAAAATCTATAACTAGTGATAATATAATTAATAATAAAAATAAAAATCAAATTATTTTAAAGAAATTAATAATATATAATTTTCTATTAATTCTCCCTTCGCAATTTATTAAATGGTACATATAAAAAAAATTAATAACATAAATTTGATTACTCAAACTTTTTTGATAATATTCAAATATTATTATTAATCAAATTTATATGATATATAAAGAGGATGTTTTAGATAGAATTGAGCAAAGTTTTAGTTTTATCAAAAATAATTTTTT
>JAQUKG010000066.1 GCA_028719245.1 Candidatus Altimarinota bacterium
CTTGTTTTAGATTTGCTCTTGTTGTAAAAAAAGTTACAAGAAATGTAATTATTCAGGTTAATAATCAAGTTGTTATTCAAATATATAATTGTTCCATAAATTTTTATTAAATTATAATTATTTTTTTCTTTTAAATTCTATAATGTGAGTTTTATTTTTACTTTCAAATTTATTATGACTTTCTTTATATTCTCAGTAGCTTATAATTTTTTTATTTTTTTCAAATTCACCAAATTTTCATTCAAAAGCAAATTTTCAAATAGTAAATGAAGCAATACTATCATAATTTATAGAATTATCTTTATTTTTAAATTCTAAATATTCTCAAGATTGTTTTGTAAATCAACAATCATTTTTTTCATGATGTTTTTTTAGTCAATCTTTATTTCAAAAATTTTCATTACAATTCTGGCAATAAGGACAAGTAGAACTTGTTCATCAAGTTTTTACAAATTCAATAATTCAAAATTTATTTATTCAAAAATCATCTTTTAAAAATATTGATTGTTTGATTTCTGGTGGAACAAATCAAGTTTCTTGAAATTTTCTATACAAAGACCATTCTAATCTTCTTGAAATATCTGTGTTTGATTGATAAAAATGTCAATCAATCATTTTTAATTCTTCTCAAGTATATTCTTTCAAATTTTCAAATTTTCAATTTTTTGTTTTATTTCTTTCCAATCAAGTAAATCAAATAGTTTCATCTAAGTTTTCTAATACTATTTTTCAAAAATATCATTTTTTTATCATTAAAAAGTTTATAATTCAAACAATATTTGAACTAATAGCATCTCTTAAATGATTTATCTTTAAAATTGTTTCTAAATCTTCAAATTTATTTTCTTCACTTAAAAAAGTTAAATATTTTTTAAATATTTCAATTAATTGTGATTGTAAATTCTCTTTATAGTTTTTTAGTTCTTTTTTTTCTTGACTTGTAATAGATAAATTCTCATTAAACCAATATATTTGTATATAATTTCAATTAATTAGTTTTATAAATAATCAACCGTTAGAATTTTTATTTTTGTTTACAACTTCAAATTCAGAGTTTTTATCTATTTCTCTATGATATTCAAAAAGTCTTCTTTTTGCTGAAAGTTCTTTAAGTTTTAAAAGAGTTGATTTATCTCAATTTAAAACAATTTTATCTCAAATAAGTTTTGCTTGTGTTAAATCAATTATTCAAGTTGTAATAGATTCAAAAATCTCAATTTTTGGTAAAAAATATGAAATATTTTTTGAAGCTGCAAATTCTCTTTTATATCAATTTTTGTCTTCAAATTCTAACTTTTTAAATTCATATTTTGTATTTCATTTTTCATCAACTTTTATATCAAGTATTTTATCATATTCATCTTTTAATTTTAAGCAGTTAATTTTTGCAAATTCAAATTTATTTACTTGATTTTCATTTTTTGTATCTAAAAATTTTGTAATACTTAAAGTTGCAAGTTCATTTATTCATCTATCAATTCAAAAATACCATAAATCATTTTTAGATATATGTGTTTCTAAATTTTCATTAAATTTATTTATATTTTCTTTTAAATCTGGAGTTTCTAAAAAAGCTAAATTTTGTAATTTTTCATTTGCATTTAAACTAAAATTTGTGGTAAATATAAGTTGATTTTCTAATTTTCTGTTTTTAAATCAAACTTTTAGTCAATCTTTTAATAATCAATTTTCTTTTTTATCTTTTAAGTCTTCATCGGATAAAGTATAATATAAACTAAATTCTGGATTTATTCTTATATCATAATCTTTATTTTTGTTATGATCAGTCCAAAACTCAAGCCAATAATTTGTATGTTTTTTGTTTTTATGATTTTCATCATTTATAGATAAATCTTGAGAATTTATTTTATATTCAAAAGCTTTGTTTTTTTCAATAAAATTTTTATATCAATTTTCATCAAGTTTTGTAATATTTTTTACATAAGCTACTTTTTCAAGTGTTAATTCAAATTCATCTAAAGTTTCAAAATTTTCATTTAAAATATTATCAAGTCAAAAATCTTTCAAATCTAATACTTTTTTAGCAGATTTTGTTTTTAAAACATCTTTATAAAATTCAATTAAAAGTTTTTCATTAAATTGCCATTTTGTTTTATCTTTTTCATATTTATCATAAATTTTAAATTCATCAAATCTTTTAATTTTTCAATTATAAAGGTATTTTTTATTTTGAGTTTCTTGATTTCAAGAAAGTTCATCAATTATATTTTTTATAAAAGTATTTCTTTCTTTTGAGTTTAAATTTTCTTCTCAAATCAAAACTTCTTTATCTTCAGCCTTAAAGCAAAGTTTTTGTAAAGCTCTTAATGTTAAAGATTTAAAACTATAAATGTTTATATTTCAATTTGAATTATTATTTTTTTCATCATTTAAAAAATCATATGCTTTTTTATGGTGATTTTCTCATCATTTTGGAATTAAAACAAGAAATTTATCATTTCATTTTTCTACTATTACAGAAAAAAATTTTAATTTTTCACTATCAACAATTTGTTTTTCATATCACAAAATTTTTGATTTGTTTAATCATAATTTCAAAGCAATATTTTTATAAAATTCACATAAACTTTTATAATTTTTAGTATAAATTTTTTCATTTGGAATATTAAAATATTTTCATCTTTCTTTTGCTTTGTCTTGAACTTTTTTTGATAATTTCATAAAATTATTTTCTTCTTCTGTTCTTTCTTCTATTTTTTTCTTAGTTATTTCTTTTTCATAATCTTTTCTTTTTTTGTCTAGTGGTTGTAAAATATCATTTATTTCTTTTCATAAACCATTTATTTCATCAGTTAATTTTTTAAAGTCTTCAAAATGAGTTTCTCAAATATCATCAAAAAGTTCAACTGACATTTCTTCTTCTTTTAATTCTCAGTTTTGTTTATATTTATATTTTCACTTTGTTTTATTTGTTAAATCATAATGAGTATATCCATTTCAAACAAATTGATTAAAAGCAGATTTTCTTTTTGCTTTAAAATCTTTTAGAAAATTATAAGCATTTTCTAAAGTCATATTTTCTAATTCATTTTTTGAAAGTCATATATTTTGAAAAAATGTTTCATTTAAATAAACATCTTGTTTATCTCTTTCTTTTAATGTAAAAATATCTTTAGGTAAATTATATTTTTGTTTATTTTTTAATTTTAAAATTTCATCATCAAAATAACTTTTTGAAGATTTATTCAAAATATAATAATTAAAACTTCATTTTGCTATTTCAAGTCAATTATTCGGTCAAAATTCTTTTAAAAGTTCAACTAAATCTTTTTCAAATTCTGAAATTATTTTTTTTATTTCTTCAATTTTATCATCAATATACTTTTTGTTCGTTTTTAATAAAAATTCAAATAAGTCTTTTAAAATAGAAATATTTTTTCAAGATAATTTTTGTAAATAAAATCATATTTCTCTATATCTGTTTTGTTTTTCTTTTTTTGCTGATTGATAGTTATTTAAGTTATTATAAATATTATCTAATAATTCAAAGTATTCTTTTAAAAACTTTTCAATAAAATTTAAATCTTTAAAAGAATAATCTTTTGGTTTCTCTCTTATATATTCAGGTTTTTTAAGCATATCATAAAAATCATATTTAGTATGATTTTGTAAAAATTTATATTTTATTTTAAAACTATCTTTTAAATTTCAACTATTTTCATAAAAAAATAATTTATTATTTAAACTTACTAAACTTTCAAACTTTAATAAAAAGCTTCAAAGTAAATCATATTTTTTATCATTACCTTGTTTTTTATCTATTTCAAGAAAATTAATTATTTCTTGAGTTTTTCATTGTGCTAAAAACCTCACAGTTTTCCTTACTTCATATAAATTTTGCAAATTTTTCATATTTCCTAAAATTAAAAAAATAAAATTATTTTATTGAGTAAAGTTACCCCAATCAATATCACTTACATATAAATCTGGTTTTTCAAAGTTTTCTTTTATTCTATCAAGTATAATAATTCATTTTTTAGCAATATTATAAGCTCAATTTGCATCTGCATTATATGGTAAATCTTGAAATCAATCTTTACTATGAAAATTACAAGATGGACAAATTATATAATCTATATTATTTTTTGAATCTGAATTTCTAAGTTGTAAAAGTAAATTAAAATAATAAGTTAAACTTTTATAAAAGTAACTATCTTTTTCCAAAATCTGTTTGTTTATATTTCAAGACAAATCAATATTTTCAAATATTTTTTTGAACTCTGAAGTAATATCAATTGTATCAATTTCTTTCGTTAAAGTATTGTATTTAAATCTTGAAAAACTACTATTTACTGCAAAACTTGTTTTATTTGATTTTTGCTTAGCTTTTTTATCTTGTTCTATTTCATAAGAAAAAATAAACTTTTCTCCATCAAATTTTATATCTATTTTTTCAAAAGCTTTCTTTTGTTTTTCTTTTGTATCTGAATTTGAGATATAAATATTTTTTCTAAATCCGCAACAAGGACAAGTAGTGGAAGTATAATTTGCTCTTGTATAAAACATTATTCAAGATTGTTTATAATTTGCTATGTCTTGATAATCATTAACTTTTGGAACAAGTTGTAAAGCTTTTAGATTTCCTAAAACTTCATCATCTTTTTTATCTTTTTGAGTAAGATAATTTAGTTTTTTAGCAAGTGCAAGTTCAAGTTTTTGATAAATTTGTTTTTCTATTTTTTGTCTTCATCTTTTGAAACCTTGATTTAAATCCTCAAAAACAATAACTGCATTATATTTTATAATAAGTTCTGCTAATTTATTTACAACTTGTGAAATATAACCATTTTTCAATTCTTTTATGTTCTCTATTTCTCACCAAGATACTCTTGCATCTCTTCTTGAAGCTTCTATTTTTTCAAGTTTTTCTAAATAATCTACTCAATTTACTTTATTTAAAGTATCTATTTCATAAATTTTTCAAGTTTTATCTATAACTGAATAATATGCCAAATGTTTCTCTCATCTATCTATTCAGATAATTTTTATATTTTCATTTTTATTTAGATATTCATTTATCATTTTATTAAATCAATAACTATCTCAAGCATTTGTATTTAAAGTTATTGATAAATGAAGCATAATTTTATCTTGACCATATCTTCTATGATCTAAAACCTCTTTTCAAGATTTATCTAGTTTAGTTTTTAATTTATCTGTTTTTTCTCTAAAAAATATTTCTGCTCATCAACTTAATTTTATTACAAGATTTTCAAGATTTTTCTCATCAAATAATAGTTTAAAATATTTTGTATGAATATTTTCTTTACTTCAAGGCTTTTTTGTTTCAGAAAAATCTTTATTATAAATTTGGAATAAATATAAATCTCAAGATTTTACTTTTTCATTTATAAAATTTGAATCTATTTTTGAGAATTTTAATTTATAGGTTTTCTTCTCTATATCTTCGTAAAATTTTGCTAAATCAGTATAATCTGTATTTTTAACTTTTTCTAAATCAAATTCATTCTCATAAGTTTCTATAAATCATTTTTTATAACAATTTATAAGTTTTTTTAATTTTATTTGATCAAATTTTTCTCATTTTTCTTTGTTTTTTTGAAAAATATCAAACTCTTCTTTTATTTTTTCTAATTCTGAAGTTATTCAATAAACTTCTTTTTTAGAATCTGAAAAAGCAAATCTTGGAAGTTGCCTATAAACATTATTTAATTGTTTATAATTCATTTTTTCATAAAAATCTCAAACTTCATATTTATAATTATCAAGAATTTTATTATTTTTAAAAACTCCTAAATAAAATTTTTCATCTTTTTTTAATATAATTCAGAGTCTTTCTTTTTCTTTATCTTTATCCCAACCAGTTAAAAATTGAGAATTTTCAAAATTTAGCTTAAACTTATCAGTTTGAACTTGTTTTTTTGTAATAAAATTTCTTACTAAATTGTAATCTTTCCAAATTTCAAAATCAGTATAATAAAGATAATAATCATTATAAAAATTGTTATCAGTTTGTATTTCAAAAATATTTATATCTTTTTCTTTTTTGTTTT
>JAQUKG010000067.1 GCA_028719245.1 Candidatus Altimarinota bacterium
TAGCATCAGTAGATGGAGCAACAGTAGCATCAGTAGTTGAAGCAACAGTAGCATCAGTAGTTGGAGCAACAGTAGCATCAGTAGTTGGAGCAACAGTAGCATCAGTAGTTGGAGCAACAGTAGCATCAGTAGTTGGAGCAACAGTAGTATCAGTAGTTGGAGCTTCAGGAGCTTTTCCACAAGAAGCTAAAGTTAACATAGCAACTAGTGCTAATGAAGCTAATAATTTTTTATTCATCTTTCTAAAATTTATGAATTAAAATATAATAATAATTGGCAACGGTGATTATAGGAAAAAATATGATAATTCAACTTTTAAGATATTGACAAAATATTTATTACTTTTCTAATTCCAAAGAATATTTATGGATTTCATTCCAAATGTTTTCTATAAAATCTTGATTAATTCACAATTTTTGTGCTTTTTGTTTTCTTGATTTTAAAACTTCTTGCCAACGATTAGGTTGAAAAGGATTTATATTATTAGCTTTTTTATATATTCAAACATTTTTTACTACTTCAAATCTTTTTGCTAACAATTCTATAATTTGAGAATCTATATTATTTATCTGATCTCTATAAATTTGTAATT
Organism: Candidatus Altimarinota bacterium; assembly: GCA_028719245.1. Classification (GTDB taxonomy): domain Bacteria; phylum Patescibacteriota; class Gracilibacteria; order BD1-5; family UBA6164; genus UBA7396. The sequence goes on from JAQUKG010000067.1 coordinate 593, forward strand.
CTTGCATAATTTTATAATTAAAATATAAACTAAAACCCACTTTGTAAATCAAGCATTTTTTTGTAAATTCAGTTTTGTTTTATAAGACTCGTATGATTTCATTCTTCAACAACTTTTCAGTTTTCTATAACTATTATTTTATCTGCATGTTTAACGGTTTGTAATCTATGAGCAACAATTATTACAGTCTTTCACTCAAAAAGTTTATGAAGTGCTTTTGTTATTTGCTCTTCACTAAAACTATCTAAAGCTGAAGTTGGTTCATCAAGAAATATAATTTTTGGATTTTTTAGCATAATTTTTGCTATTGCAAGTCTTTGTTTTTGTCATCAACTTAATTTTATTCATCTTTCTCAAATTTCAGTATTTATTCAGTTTGGTAATTCATAAATAAATTCACATTTACTATCAAGAATTATTTTTTCTAAATTTTCTTGTAGAGATAATTCATGAATTATCTCTACATTTTCAATTCCATACATCAAATTTTCTCTTACGGTTCAATCAAAAACACTTGGTTCTTGTGTTAAATATCAAATATTTTGGTAATACGATTTTAAAGAAATATCACTTAATTTTTGTCAGTCAATAATTATTTCTCAAGAATTTGCTCTTATATAACCTGAAAGTAATTTAATTAAAGTCGTTTTTCCTCATCAACTATTTCAAACAATCGCTAAAATCTTTCCTCACTCAATATCTAAACTAAAATCATCAAAAACTTTTTTGCTTTCATTATAACCATAACTTAAATTTTTTATACAAAAATCTCAAGATTTGTATTCAAAAGCTTTTCAAATTTCGTATCAGGAGATTTCTGGTGTGTTATCAAAAAAATCCCAAAGGTTTTGAATTATTACAAAATCTTTTGTTATATCTTTATAAAATCTAATTATAACCTCTACTGATTTATTAACTATAATTATACTTCATGTAATTCAAACAAAAGTTGAAATATTTAACTCTCATAAAAACACTTTTTCTCATAAATAATAAAATAAAAACAATAAACTTAAAAGAACTAATAAATTTGGAAACCGAAAAAGTCAGAAAATTAGAAAACCCATTTTTTTATTATAATAAATATTTTCATCTGAATAAAATTTTAATATATCAATTTCTTTATCAACCTTATTTGCTTGAAATATTTCATTTTTTGACATCAAGATTTTAACAAGTTGCTTTGTATAAAGATTTTTTGAATCATTTCTTTTATTTCTATATTTTATAGCAATAGTATTAAAATAATTTGCTATAAATAGCATAATAAAGACTATTATTAAAAAAATAAATCAATAATAGATATTAAATACTGATAACATATAAATAGTAAAAACAATATTTACACAAATATAGGCTCAATTTTCTAATGTATTAGTTATAAGACTTCCCCAAGTATCAAATCATTTTCAAATTATAGATATGGTTTTTCAAGTTCAATACTTTTCTACTTGATTATTATCTAGCTTAACATATTTCTTTATATATTTTCATTGTATATCATTTATAATCTGGTTCATAACTTCTGTCCAACCATACTTCCTCATTAAAAATTCAAAAGTATAAAAAAATAATAAATATAAAATATAAAAAAATATAACATAATAAAATTTATCTATACTTTTAGATTCTATTGTTTTAATTATTTCTTGAAGAAAGAATATATTAATAACACTATAAGTCCCCCAATTTGTAAATATAACAAAAGCTCTTATATGAACTAAAGGAGATTTTTTAATCGGTTGCAAAAACCTTTTTATGGTTTGTAATTTTGTTTGCATAAAAATTAAATTATAACTTTTCTAAAATTCTTTCTAAAATATTTTCAAGTTTTTTTATTGAAGCTATTTCTACTCTTTCTTTCGTTGAGTGAGCTCAAAAAATATTTGGTCAAATAGAAATTGCATTTACTCACGGTTTATTTAGTCCAGAAACTAAAATTCAACATTCAAGTCAAGCATGAACTGCAACAACTTTTGGAGATTTTCAAAGTTCTTTTTCAAATTCTATTTTTGCAATATTTAACAATTGAGAATTTGGATCATCTTGCCAACCAAAATAACCTTTATCAAAATTTATTTCAAATCATTTTTCTTGCAAATATTTTTTTATATTTTCTACTAATTCTGTTAATTCTTCGTTATTGCTTGATCTGGCTAAATAAATATTTTTTAAAATATTATTTTCAATTTTTAATATTCATAAATTTATAGAAGTTTGAACTAAATCTGGAATTTTTTCACTAATTTTATAAACTCAATCTTTTATTTTTAATAAATCAATTAAAATATTTAATCAATCTTTTATTTTCAAAATATTTTCGTTATTTTCATTTATACTAAATCATATCTCAGGACAATCATAAATATTTTTTGTATTTTCAATATATTTTTCTAATTCTAATCTAAATTTATCAATATTTTCTATTCATAAAATTACATTTATTTTTGAAGGAATTACATTTTGAGCAAATCAAGAATTTAATTTATAAATTTCAATATTTCAGTTGTATTTTGAAATAAAATCTAAAAATATCAAAATAGCATTTCATCTATTTTTATCTATTTCAACTCAAGAATGTCATCATTTCATTCAAAATATTTCAAGCTCATATTTTTGTAGTTTTCCAACCTCAAGTTCTAGTTCTTTATTTCAACTTATTCAAACTCATCAAGCGGAACTAATACATATTTGGTCTTCATCTTCAAAATCAAGATTTATAATTTTTGTTCCATTTAATAAACTAAAATCAAGACCTAAAATTCAACTCATTCAAGCTTCTTCATCAATTGTGAAAATAATTTCTAAATTTGGATATTTTTCAAAATCTATTGCTGACATAATTAGTGCAATTCATATACCATTATCGGCTCCGAGAGTTGTATTTTTTGCTTTTAAAAATCAATCTTCTTCCAAAATTTTTAAAGAATCTTTTAAAAAGTCGTGATTGCTTTTTTCATCTTTTACACAAACCATATCCATATGTGATTGTAAAATAATTGTTTCTTTTGAAAAAGAATTTTTGGCTGGAATATAAACTATTAGATTTCAAGTTTTATCAACTATATATTTATATCATTTTTTTGAAAAAAAGTTTACCAAAAAATCCCTAATCTTTTCTTCTTTTTTACTAGGTCTTGGATATTTAGTTATTTCTTTAAAATATTGTAAAGTTTTAGACATATATTTTTGGTTATTATTTAAATTTAAACCCCAATTTTATCCTATCAAGCCAATGTATTTCTGGCAAAGGAAGTCAGTGTTTCATCAAAAACTCATATTCCATAGGAACTATTTTATAAATATTTCAGTTTTCATCTTGAATAACTTTTTTCATTATTTCAGGATTTATAAACCAGTTTCAGTTTGAATCAAAACCTTGAAAAGATGAAAGATTTTTCATCTCCACAATTTCAGCATTCTCAGGAATATCAACTTTTATTTTTTCATCTCTCCACATATATCATTCTTTTTCTACTTCTTCTTTAGTAAAACTATCATCTATCAAATAAGCCATCGTGTCATTAAAGTAAAATGGATTTAATTCTCAAGGAAAAAAGTCTCAAAGTATTCAATCTTTATCCATTTGAGAGAATATCTTGTTTGCTAATTCATACCATTCTTCTTTGGAATATTGTTTGTTTAAAATGCAAAAAGATTTGTTCTTTAGTCAGATGCATCAAAGGCAGAAGGAACAATTATTGCAATAAAAACTATAATACATCTTAGAACAAGTTTCTATTTGTGTGCTACAATAAACATTATTTGAATAAGTTCATCATCCGCAAACTCAATAAAAATCTTTAGCTTCCATTCAACAATCAAACAAATCATAAAAGTTTTCTCCAATTCAAACAAAAACTACATTTCTTCAATTTCTTGTATTTGATACTATAAAACCATTTTCTACATTCTCAGATTTTATTATATATCTTCAAATGGAGTTTGTTGATCAGATGTTTTTTCAAATATCTTTTATTTCTTTATAGTATTTTAGAAAATTATTTTTATCTTTTAATATTTCCTGTTTTTCTTTTAAATATTCGTTTTTTTCATATTGTTTATTTTTTATACAATATGATTTATTTTCTAAATTATCACAAAAGATACATTCACTACATCATTGTAATGCATTACTAAACCAAATATTATTACTTCATATTATATTTTTTGAATAAAATATTTTAAATGAATTATATATTATAGATGAAAAATATATAACATTTGAAGTTTCTATAACTCTAACAGAGTTAAATACATCTTCTGAATGATTAATAACTTGAAATGAATAAAAAATATTTTTACAATCTTCAACAACTATATTACTTAAATAAGAATTACTTGAAGCTACAATTGTATCAGAAAAATCAGTATTTTCTCAAGCCATTTGAGAAATAGTAGGTGAAATTGGAACTTTCTTAAATAATTCTTCAAAATTTTGAAAGAAGGTTTTATTTTCATTAAAATCAAATCAATAATTAGTTAATTCATCTCTATTTTCATTAAATTCTTTATTTGAAACCAATTTTGGACTTCTGTTTGTACTTGGATATCTAGAAATATATTTTTCATTTCTATGAAAAGTAGAAGTTGACCAGCTACAAATTTCTTTAAAAAATTTATGAAATGAAGTCTTTTTTCTTTTCTCCTTAATCTTTTCTTCCCAAATTTTTATATCTTGCATAAATTTATAATTAAAAAATATTATACTTCATTTATTATCTCGTATTCTAAATTTAGATTCCCAACAAATGCAAATCAGTAAACTTTTTTTATTCATTCAGATTTTAACTTTGAAGCAGTTTGATTTAAAGTAGCTCATGATCATACAAAGTCATCAATAAGTAAAACTTTTGAATAATTTTTAATATTTTTATCATCTACAAATATTGTATTATTTGCATTTTGTAATCTTTGTTCTCTGGTTTTTAGTGATTTTTGAGGAATTGCAATATCATTTTCATAATATTTTATAATGTTTATAAAATGTAATCACAACCTCTGTAAATCAATTTTTAAAAATTTTAAAAGTTGATTTTTTCTATCAATACTCCAGGGAATTATAGCTAAAGCATCAAACTTTTCTTTTTGTATAAAGCATTTTAATTTTAAACTAATTTCGTTTATACTATTTAATATTAAGTCCTTATTTTGTGATTGTTTTGCAAAAAATGTCATTTCAGCTAATTTTCATCTTCAAAATTCCATCCATTTGTATTGATCTGCATAATAAACTCCGTCTAAAAAAACTTTATTAAAATCTTTTCAAAAAGCTTCTTTTGCATCTAAAAGTCAACAAGTATTTTCTAAACTTTTTATGTGATTATAAATTGATATATAATTATTTACTTTTTCTTCAATATCAAGTTTCCTTGATATACACCAATCTTTTATTCAATT
>JAQUKG010000068.1 GCA_028719245.1 Candidatus Altimarinota bacterium
GATAATCAGAGAATATGTAAAAAATCAGTGACTAGAAAAGTCATATAAGAAGATTATTGAGTGACAATTGAAGATTTTTTAGTAGAACCTACGATACCCCGACGGCTCTGCCTCGGGGAGATTCATTTCAGTTAATTTTTGTTTAATTGCTTCTTTTCCTGTTGAAATAATAGTTTGCTTATTTCAATAAGATTCATTAATTAAATAAATTTTATCAGGTGAATCCTTACCAACACTTAAAAAATATTCACTACCATTTATTGCAAAATTATTTGTAGTATAAGATCTTCTACCATAATCTTCTGGATTCAAATTTACTTGAATTTTAACAGGATTTAATAAGTCTCAAACATCAGTTTTAAATTTTTCATATGAAGATTTTACTACTTCTTTTGCTTGTTCAACTCTTAGATTTAATTGAGGGCCGCAAGATATAGATAATTCTTCTAAAAGACTTTTAGCTTCATCTGTTACATCATTACAATGTTTAGATAAAGCATCCGATAATTCCTTTCTTTGCTTACTAAATTTATCTCTTAAAGCTTTTAACTCTTGTAATGATATTTTATTATCATTATTCATCGCAAGTCTTATGGCATTTTCTAATGCTATTTTAATGTCAGTTGATTGAGTTATACTCATCATAGAAATATCTTTTGCTGCATCATAATTTCTTTGTTGTATATCTGTCATAATTTTTAAAATTAAAATATAAAATTTGTTTTTGATTGGTTTATCAAAATAACAACTTAATCTTACCATATTAAAAAAAATAAGTCAAAAATTTGAGGCTATTTTTTTTCCATTTGAAATCTTTTATCTAGAAAGTATAATATTTTTGTTTTACAAATCATATTTTTAAGTATAGATAAATAACATCTTAATCAATTATAATACAAATATGTTATATCAGTTCATAATTTCTTAAATACTTCCAATCATCTAAATTGTCTGTTTAAAATATTTGGACAAGTTCTATGTTCTTGAGTTGCTTTTGCTATTTTTGCATAAGGATTTTTTAATATAATTATTGTTTTTAAAGAGTATTTACTCATAATTCTTCTTACTTTTTTAGGATTTATAATTCTTCACTTTGATTTTAAATTCATTGTTATCATACGATATCAATGTTTTCTATGAAATTTTAAAAATTCAGTTTTAATTATTTCATAATCTCATTTTTTTCTTTGTTCTTTCGTATTATTTGTTAAAATTAAGTTTTTGTGTTTGTAATATCAAGAAAGTGAAACTTTAGATAATTTACATAATATTTTAACATTAAATTTTGAAGATAATTTGTATATTTTTTCAAATTTTATTGCTTTATGGTAATCATGATTTTATGTAGTCTGCAAACTCTTCGTAAAGTGCTAATTTTGCTATTAAATATTCACTTTCTTGTTTTTTAAGTAATATATTTTAGTATATTTATTTTTTACACTAAAAAAAGTAGAATGTCTCTTTTTTTACATTCTACTTTTTGGGGATCATATCAATCTTTGTTTCTTTTTTTAAAATATTTCTTCAATTATCTTACTTTCTAATAAAATACATATTATCTATAGTTCAATCACTATTATAAAAAGCAAGACTAGGTTGTGGTCAACATTTTGCAAAATTATCTATATTTAATCACTTAATAGCTACAGTATCATTTCAAATCATAAAAACATTCTTATCAAATTCTTCTTTGTTAGGTCAATTATTACTAGATATTGATGCTGTAATTCCTTTAGGAAGTACTATTGTATATCAAAGTGGTCCAAGGCGTTCAATTTTTACTCCAAATCTATCCATATATTCTATAGCTTTAGAATCAACACTTCATATATTAAATATTTTTTCGATATTATAAGTGTCCGTATCAACTTTTGGCAAATCTCTTTTTCATTTGTCTGGTCAACAAGAAAAAGCTTTATCTCCTAATCATTCTTCCATATTTTTAAAATTAAATAATAAAAGTAATTTATCAAGATTATTAAATTACAACTTGATTTTAGCATATTATTATTATTATTACAAATTTCTGAGACTCTTTTTGATTTCTTTTCTAAAAAAAATGAAGATTTCTCTTCATTTTATCTATTCGGATTAGTTGAAACTATTTGTTCTTCGTAATAACTTGCTATAACCTGAATTCAAACATGTTCACTTCAAGCAAAGAAAAGTCATTGTCAGACAGCAGAATTTAGTAAAATATATTTTTCTTGATCTGTTATTTTAAAAATATTTTGCAAAGCATCAATACTTGCTGGAGATTGTTTTAAAAGAAGTTGTATAGATGAGTTTGTAACTATTGGTTTTCAAAATCCACTTCATACAAAATCCTCAACATCTTGTGTCATAGTTGTTACTCAAAGATTATATTTTCTAGCTCTTTTAACCAGCCCGAAAATAAATTTTGCAGTATCTTCATATTGCATAGCATTCCAAGCTTCATCTATTACTAAAATTCTTTTTTTATTTGAACTTCTTACTCTATTCCAAATATAATTAAGTATGATATACATAGCTGTAGGCCTTAAAATATCATCTAAATCCCTAACTGAGAATACTTGTAATCATTCATTTAAACTAATATTTGTAAGTTCAGAAAAAACTCATGAAAAAATTCAAGTAGTATATTTTTCAAGTCTTTGAGTTAAATCTTTGGCTCAATCCATAGTTTCTAAAACACTATAAAGATCTTTCATAGTTGGAATTTCTTTTCAAACCACATTATCATCTTCTAGTGTTATTCATTTTAAATTATATGTTGTAACAATTGCTTTTTCCATAATTGAGGCTTCTGAACTTGTAAGTTTTCAAAGCATTAAATTCATTAAACCTAAAAGACTTATTATTGCATCTCTAAGTAAATCTCAAGGTCTAATATCTTTATCTTTTACTCAAAGCGGTAAATCAAAAGGATTTATTCTTTCTCTTGAATTTAGTGAAACATCTAAATAAGTTCACCCCACTACATCTACAAGTGCTTTATATTCATTTTCTGGATCAACAACAATTACATCAATTCACATCATTAAACTTCTAAGTATTTCAAGTTTTACAGCAAAAGATTTTCAACCTCAAGATTTTGCAAAAACACACATATTTGCATTTTCACTCTTAAATCTGTCATAAAGTATAAGTGAATTATTATGAGTATTTACTCAATAAAGTATTCCGTCATCATGACTTAAAGTTGAGCTTGAAAATGGAAAAGTTGTTGATAATCAACCTGTTGATATATTTCTATAAACTCAAAGTTCATCTCTACAAAAAGGACCTGTTGATATAAATCATTGTTCAGCTCTTAGAAAAGATTGCTTTTGTAAAACATTTCTTCAGGCTAAAATAGTTTCTACATCTTTTCCGATACGATTTAGTTTCTCTTCATTTTCAGCATAAAGAGTAATATATAATCAAAAATGAAAGTATTTCTCTTGTCATCTAGTTAATTTTTCTCTTAATTCTTCTACATCTTGTATTTGAGCATTAAGTCAAGGATCATTTACTAATCATTTATCAGCATTTATGCTTCTTTCTGAGTTTAATTGAGCAAGTCTTTTTCTTAAAAATTTTTGAATATAAGAACTTTCAATAGGATAAACATATAAACTCATATCAAATTTTGTATCCCAATTAATTATTGGAGAAAGCCAATTTCATTCCAAGAAATTTGGATAAGCATAAACAAAATATGTTTTAGTATATATATTATTTATTCTAACTTTATCTGGAAAAATCTTCATAAAGGAAGGTGAAATCATATCTTTTATATATGATAATGCCTCTTTATATTCCTTTTCTGCTTGCAATATTAATTTATCTTCTTGTTTTGTTGTTGGTTTTTCTAAATCTATTTGACTTATTTCTATTTTTTGAGAATTAGATAATTCATTTATTTCAGGTTCAGGTTCTTTATTTAACACTATTAAATCCTGTTTTGCTTTTTTTTCAAATCAAACAGTATCTCAACAATATCTTTTTGCTACTAATTCTTTTATATCTCAACTATTTGCCATATTTTATTATTTAATAATTCAAAATTTAAGTCATTTTATAAAAAAAATCTTTATTATAAAATTTTATATACTTTACAATATTTATTAATTGTTTTTAATTTTTATGTATTCCAATTCCATTCAGTTATAAAATCTTCTAAAATAACTTCACTTACATCTTTTTCAATAATTCTATCTCATTTATAATGCAATACTACCAATGTTATATCATCAAATTGTTTATGTTTATATCACATAAATTTTGATAACATAATAGTTATATTATTAAATACACTTCTTGCAGATTTTATGTTTATTCAAGGTAAATCTGGAGCATTTTCAATTGCTTCCTTTAACCTATTTTCTCAAAACATTTGTTCTAATCAATCTTTTTTATTTTGATTTATACTTTCAGTTATTCAGTCAGAATATAATACAGCAATATCATCTTTTTCAAACTTTATTTCCTGTTCTTTTAATATCTTATGGATATTTTTTGTCATTCATAAAGCAAGTCATCATGATTTTATTAAAAAACATTTTTTTAAAGCTTGTTTATAAATAATTAAATATTCATGTCCAGCTCAAGCCATAAAAAATCTTTTTTCTTCCTCGTTCCATCTAACCATTAAAAGAGTCATAAGTATATTTGATTTAATACGAGGTTTTAAAATTTCATTTGTATTTGCTAATATTTGAGCAGAAGATTTAAAAATTTTTGCAAATCAGCTTACAAGTGCATTTACCATTACCATAACAAATCAGGCTCAAACTCAATGTCAAGTTGCATCTCAAACATAAATGTAATAATTTTCTCATTCTTTTATGACATCATAACTATCTCATCCTACTTCTCAAGCTGGTTTTGATTTTGCAATTATATCAATAGAAGGAATTTTTTCTAATTTTTTATTTAATAATTTTTCTTGTAATTCTTTAGCTAGTTGGACTTCTCATTTTATAGCTTTACCAGATATAAATTCATTTTTTATATTTTTTAAAGAATTCAAGATTACATCAAAAAATTTTAATACATATCTAATATTTGGGTTGGAATAATTAGTTTTTATATTTACATTTTCTCATCTTGACTTTCAACTAATAAAATCATTTATATGTTCATTTAACTCTTTTATAGGATTTTGGTATGATTTATTTATCATAAAGATTATGATAATTGCTTCAATAAACAATACAAATCATATAATTACATCTCAGTTAATTCAGCCTCAATTTTCTATTATTATTTTTTCTAAATATTTTAATAATATAACATTTGAAAGCATAATAATGATTATTATTAAAGCTACTCAAAAATCAAAATAATTTCTTTTATTACTCATAAATTAGTATTATATTTTATTATCTCCCTCCCATTTTAACACAATTTATGTAATTTTGCAAAAAGTTTTTAACATTATTTTTTAGCTAAACCATATTAAAGCTAATCAAATTAATTCTTTTTTTGACAAATAAAATAATTTTTGTAAAATTTTATTACTTATTAATTAGTATTAATTTAGATGAACAAGCTACAACAAGCTACAACAAGCTACAACAAGCTACAACAAGCTACAACAAGCTACAACAAGCTACAACAAGCTACAACAAGCTACAACAAGCTACAACAAGCTACAACAAGCTACAACAAGCTATATAAATGAAATAATCTATTGTATAAAAAACAGATTATTATTTGTTTGGTAAAAATCAAACAGATAATATCTGTTTTTTTAAGTTCTTTAAAATCAACCGTTATATTTTAATTCCTAATTTCTAAAATATGCAACTCTCAAATAAAAATATCATAAAAATATTCCTCAAAACCTTAAAAACTACAAAAGCATTTACTTTAGTAGAATTAGTAGTAGTAATAACAATAATAGCAATATTATCTACAATAG
>JAQUKG010000069.1 GCA_028719245.1 Candidatus Altimarinota bacterium
TTTATAAATCAATTTCAAATCTATTTTCTTTTTTTTCTATAATATTTTTTATAGTTGATAAAATTATCTCAATTTTTGTTTCTTCATATTTTCAAACTATTTCAATTTTTGAATTTTTATGGAAATTTGTTTTAACAATTTTTGGATTAATTAAATAAATATTTAATCATTTTAATTCATTTTTCAAGTTCATAGCAAATCATCTAAGTCAAAATTTACTTGCTGAATAACTTGCTCAAAATTTTGCTGATTTTTTGGAAGAAACACTTCAAATAAAAATAATTCAACAATTAATTTTATCTAAAAGTAGTGAGGTTAAAATAATTGGAGAAATAAGGTTTATATTTAATATTTCTTTATGCTCCTTTAAATTAATTTTTTCAAATTTATCAAAATATCAAACTCAAGCATTTATTATTAAATAGTCTATTTTAGAAATATTTTGTGAAATATTATTTAAAAAATATTCTTCTTTTAAATCTCAACAAAAAAAATCAATTCATTCAATATTATTTTTTCATCTTCAAACTCAAATTATTTCATAATTATCTTTTAGATTTGTAGCTAAAAAATTTCAAATTCAAGAAGTAGTTCAAGTTATTAATATTTTTTGCATATTAATAGTTTAATAATTATTATAAAGAGTTTATAAAATATTTTTTATTTGCAATATAAATTTTAATTATGCTATTTTAAAAATAGTGACATTTCTATTTTATACATTAGTGACACTTTAAAAAAACTATATGAAAGTTGTAAATTTTAAAAAATAAATATAATAAATTTACGGGGTCATTTATGGTTTCTATTTTGAGATTTAGGTGATTTTGTATGCTATTAGGGAGATATGTTTATGACTTCCTTTAATCAACATAAACAACAATAAATGCAAACACTGCACTTTCTAGGTTTATGGCTTCTGCTAAAAAAGCTTTAACTCCTTCTTTTGCTCCAACTTTTGCTTAGTCAAATTTTAGAACTTAAGTAAATAGTAGTCTTCTTTTATAGATGAGCACCGATTGGTCTACTACGAAATTTAAAATACTTTACTTGAGAGAGATTTTAAATTATAAATTCAAGTCTAATACTTACGGTTTTAAATTATTCTTGTAAATATTAGTATAAATAGAATATTTTCTTTTTTAGAATTTTTGTTTATTTTTTATTTAAAAAAGTATTAAAATTAAACTATAATAGTAGATGTGCAAGGTTATCCTCAAAAGACACGAGTTCAAATCTCGTTGGCTCCACCATTTGTTAGAATTAATTTTTTGAAGGGCTTTAAAGAAAGGATTTTCCTCAATATAAAGCCTTTTTTTGTTGTCTATTTTTAGTTCGACCACAATATTATTTATGATTCAGACCTTCTGCTCAATGCTCATAAATTTCCGCTTGTCATTGAGGTCTACTAGGAGTTCGACCATATTTTGAAAATTTGTTAGAATTTCATCGTCATGAGTATCAATTTGGATTAAATGATCCTTTATTTTTTGAATTTCACTTATTAAACCATTTTTCATTTCAATAAACTCTTCAGCTGTAATCTCTCAATTTGACCTCATTTTTATAAGAGAAGTCTTTTCGTTTTGCAATGTTGTAAGTCTTCAATTTAAAGTATCCCTTTTCTTTTTGTTATAAGCAATTTTTTCTGTGTGAAAATCTTCGATTCATTCTTTAACATCTTTTTTATATTTTCAAGGAATACTATAAAGCCATATATTTTCATCAAATATTTTTACTAAATTATCTTGATTATACCATAATTTCGCCTCATCTCTATTTCTAGAATGTATGTGAAAATAAATATACTTCTTTTTTAATAATGAAGTACACATAGTTACTCAAGTTTCTTTATGCACCACTTTTCACTTTAGAGGAGATAATTCCTTATCTTTGATATAAGTAATTCATCTTCAATATTCGTTGGCTTTATCCCATGGTATGTAAATTATGAAACTAAACTTAGTTTTATAATAATACCAAAATGATTTAAAACCGACTTTTGAAGTATTCCTAGGTTTTTACAAAACATATTTTCTCCTACAAAATATGTTTGATACATTTTACATGATTATTTGTATTCAAAAGATTCAAAAATAATCATATCAAATGATATTGAAAGCTTTGATCAAGAAATATCAAAACTAAGAGTTACATTTGACACAAATAGTAAAGAACAGTTATTTGCAACACCAAATAGATACTTTGCTGATAAAACACTAAGTGAATCAATAAAAGTTGAATGATCGTGATTTGTAGAAAGAAATCTTGTTTATTTAGCTGTGAGATTATTTTGATTTTTATATTTTAAAAACAACTAACATGGAACAAATATACAAATGATTAGATAAATTGAATCCTAGATTCAAGGAAAAAGTAGAATTATTTTTAAAAGATGTTTGAGATAAAATTATCATAACTGAAAGCTGGAGAAGTCAGGAAAGACAAAATTATCTATATTCTCTATGACGAACTACTCCCTGAAAAACAGTAACATGGACTAAGGATTCTGAGCATACAAAATGACTTGCAATAGATATTGCTTTTAACTGAAAAGAACTTTATCCAAACGATATTTACTTATGGAAAGAAATATCTGAAATTGCTAAAAAATACCAAATAGATTGGTGATATGATTTATGGAAAACTGATAAACCTCATTTTCAAGATAATTGAAAAGAACTAGTTGAAGAAAATAGTATTTTTCTAAAAGATTCTAAATTTGCAGGATTTATAAAAGATGATTTAGATAAATGATTTAAGTTTAATGATTATCTAGATGATAGACCATCAACAATTGCTGATGTAAAAGAATTAATTACACTTTATGATCAGAGAAAATAAATAATTGAAAAAAATCATTAAAATAGGTAGAAATACCTATTTTTTGTTATTTTTATAAAATTCAGTAGAGAGAATACTGAAAAATAAATTTGACAAAATATCTCTTTTGAATATACTTTCTATAACTTCAGTATTTTAACTACTAAGAAATAAATTTTGAAAAATAAAGTTAAAGATATTGCAGTTGTACAAACTTGAGTATTTCTTCGTACTTGAAAAAAAGGTAATGTAACTTATCTCCAAGCTAAACATTTTAATGATTATGGAGATCTAAGAGAATCACTTATTCCTGATTTAAAACAAGAAGAAATATCAAAAAAACATTTATTGCAGGATTGAGATATTCTTTTTTCTGCCAAATGAACTAGAAATTTTGCAACTGTATATAGGTCATAATACTGACCATGTGTAGCATCTTCTACATTTTTAGTGATTAGACTTAATTCACAAAAAAATTATATCCCTAAGTTTATAGCTTTAATATTGAATAATTTTCAAGCTTCAAAATATTTTAGAGAAAATAATTTAACATGAACTACAGTTCAATCAATATCTAAGAAAATAATAGATGACTTTGAGATATGAAAGATAACAATAAGTGAGCAAGAAAAATTGCTTCATTTATATGATTTACATAAAAAACAAATAGAAATATTAGAAAATCTTATGATAAAAAAAGATAAACTAATAAATAGTATAATTTTACAATATAACAATCATGACAATGACTAATAAAGTTACACAAAAAGAAATAAATCAAATTATTTGGAATGCTTGTGGTACATTTCGTTGAGTAATAGATGCATCTCAATATAAAGATTATATTCTTACAATGCTTTTTATAAAATATGTAAGTGATGTTTATAAAGATAAATATAATATTTATCTAGAAAAATATAACTGAGATAAAGAAAGAGTAGAGTTTGCACTGAAACATGATAGATTTATAGTTCCTGAAGTTTCGTCTTTTGATTATTTGTTTGATCATAGAAATGATTCAAATATTTGAGAACTTATAAATACAGCTTTAGTAGAATTTGAAGAAGCTAATAGAGAAAAATTAAGTAGTGAAGATGGTACTTCAATATTTAGAAATATAGATTTCAATAGTAGTAATCTATGAGATCAAAAAGATAAAAATGCAAGACTTAAAAATTTAATCATAGATTTTAGTAATGAAAAACTAAATCTTTGACCATCTCATCTAGAATGAAATGATGTAATAGGAGATTCATATGAATATCTAATTGCAAATTTTGCTAGTGATGCTGGTAAAAAAGCTTGAGAGTTCTATACTCCTTCAGAAGTATCAACACTACTAGCTAAACTTACAAAAAGTAAACCTTGAGCAAAAATCTGTGATCCAACTTGTTGATCAGGTTCATTACTTATAAAAGCTTGAAGAGAAGTTTGAACAAATAACTTTGCACTTTTCTGACAAGAAAACAACTGAAGTACTTGGGCTCTTGCTGTAATGAATATGTTCTTACACTGATTTGATAATGCAACAATTCGTTGGTGAGATACTTTAAATAATCCAAAACTTAAGGAATGAGATACTCTAATGAAATTTGATACGGTTGTAGCAAATCCACCATTTAGTTTAGATAAGTGGGGAGCTGACAATGCCTCATGAGATAGATATAACAGATTTTGGAGGTGAGTGCCACCAAAAAGTAAATGAGATTGGGCTTTTATATCACACATGATAGAAACTACTTATGATTGAACTTGAAAAGTATGAGTAGTAGTACCACATGGTGTGTTATTTAGATGAGCAAGTGAGTGAAGAATAAGACAGGCTATGATTGAAGAAAATTTACTTGAAGCTGTAATATGACTTCCTGCAAATCTTTTCTCCTGAACTTGAATTCCTGCTGTAATTTTGATATTTAATAAATGAAAAAAAGACAATAATAAAAATGTATTATTTATAGATGCAAGTCGTGAATATGAAGTAGCAAAAAATCAAAATAAATTATCAGAAGAAAATATTAAACACATATTGAATACTTTTGATAAATTTCATACTTGAGTTTTAGGAAAATGAGTAATAGAAGAAAAATATAGTTATGTTTCTACTTTAGAAGAAATAGAAGAAAATGAATTTAATTTAAATATACCTCGTTATGTAGATACTTTTGAGGAAGAAGAAGAAATTCAAATAACTGAAGTTCAAAAAGAAATAAAAGAACTTAATGAAAAACTCTCTGAAACTGAAAAAGAAATGAATGATTATTTAAGAGAGCTAGGATTTTAATGAAAATTTAAGTGTTACAAATTAATTAAGTGTGTGACAAAATGTCACGGACTGAAATTACTTTTACAAGATTTTAATTAATAAGTTTAAAAATCATGGAACAAAATATTTTTGAAAACATAAAAAAAATAAATGAATTCTGACAAGAATATTGGTCTGCTAGAGATTTTTATAAGATACTTGAATATAGTGAATATAATAAATTTATACCAGCTATAAATAGAGCAAAAGAATCTTGTAAAAATTCTAAAAACAAAGTTGAAGACCATTTCGCTGATGTGAGCGAAATGGTTGAGATAGGATCTTGAGCCAAAAGAGAAATAGAAAATATTTATCTTTCTCGTTTTGCATGTTATTTGATTATACAAAATGCAGATTCTACAAAAGAAATGGTAGCATTATGACAAAAATATTTTGCTATACAAACAAGAAAACAAGAACTTCAAGAGCAATATTTGGAGGATACAAGAAGAAAACAGTTAAGAGATGAAATGAAAAAACATAATTCGTCTTTGGCTCAAACAGCAGATAAAGCATGAGTAAAAAATTATTGACCTTTTACAAATTATTGATATATGGGGCTTTATAACTGACTTGATGCAACTTGAATACATGCAAAAAAATGACTTAAAAAATCTCAAAAAATTCTTGAGCATATGTGAAGTGAAGAACTTGCAGCAAACTTATTTCGTGCAACACAGGCAGAAGCAAAAC
>JAQUKG010000070.1 GCA_028719245.1 Candidatus Altimarinota bacterium
TATAAAAATAATTGTGATTTATATAATTAAAATGTCACTAATTTATAAAATATAAATAACTCTATAAATAAAATTATATAATAAAAAAAAATAAAAAACCAACTATTTCTAATTGATTTTTACATTTCATTATGGAGCGAGGGACCAGGTTTGAACTGGCACACCCAAGGGTTGAAGCCTTAGTACACTCACTCTTTTATGTTACCCTCGCATTGAAAAAATGTGAGTGGATTATATAAAAAAGTTTTTTTAAGTCAAATTTTTTTATATCTTTTTTCTTAAAAAAGCTGGAACATCTAAATCATCTTGTTCTTTTGGAGTTTCTCTAACAATACTTGATTGAGATCTTGATTCTCAAACTATTTTTCTAGCAAATGGCGAAACTTTTGAAGTAGATATATTTGAAGAAAAATTTTTGTTTGTATCTTCATCAAATCAAGTTGCTATTACTGAAATTTTTATTTCTCAAGTATAATTTTCATCCAAAGAAGTTCAGATTTTTATTATAGCATTTTCATCAACTGATTCAGTAATTATTTTTGCAGCTTCATCTATTTCAAACATACTTAAATCATTTCATCAAGTGATATTTATAATTACTCATTTTGCTCAAGCAATTGATAATTCCAAAAGTGGACTATCAATCGCACTTCTGGCAGCTTCAACAGCTCTATTGTCTCAATTTCCATAACCAATACCTATTAAAGCACTTCAAGAATTATGCATAACTGATTTTAAATCGTTAAAATCAAGATTTATAAATCAAGGTGAAGTTATTAAATCAGAAACTCATTGAACTCATTCTCTTAATACTTCATCAATAATTGAAAAAGCATCACTAAGTGGAGTTCTTTTGTCAATTATATTTAAAATTCTATCATTTGGAATTGTTATTAAAGCATCAACTTTTTCTTTCAATTTATTAAATCATTCAACAGCTTGATCCATTCTTCTTTTTCATTCAAAAGAAAAGGGTTTAGTCACAACTCAAACAGTTAATGCTCAAAGTTCTTTTGCAATTGCAGCCACAACTGGAGCAGCTCAAGTTCAAGTTCAACCTCATAAACCACAAGTAACAAAAACCATATCAGCTCAATCTAATGCTGATTTAATTTCTTCATAAGATTCATCAGCTGATTTTTTTCAAATTTCAGGATTACTTCAAGCTCAAAGTCATGAAGTTGTAGCTCTTCATATATTAATTTTATTTTCTGCTAAAGAACTATAAAGTGCTTGTGCATCAGTATTAATTGCTATAAAATCTACTCAAGTTAATTTTTCTTGAATCATTCTATTTACAGCATTATTTCACCCTCATCAAACTCAAACAACTTTTATAGTTGCAACAGGAGTTATATAACTTGAAACTCTAATCTCTTCTGGTCAAGAAATAGCTTGTCAAGACAAAAGTCTTTTTAATTTATCATCTTTTTTTATCATAATAATATGTGTTAAATAATAATTAATTAAGGTAGTAATTTTTTAAACACTTTAGTAATAGAAGCAAATATAGAATAAAAATTAAATGAAATTACATTTCTAGCATCTCTATATTTATTAGCTAAAATAAGTGTTCCTAATACTCAAGCAAACGAAGGATCGTTTATTGAAGTATCAGCAATTAAGTCATCACAAGCAGGAACTCAAATAACAACTGGTAATCTCAAAATATCTTTTGATATTTCAATAAGTCACCTCATTTTAGCTCAATTTCAAACAATAACTGCTCATTCTGGCAACATTCAATCCTTTCAGATTTTTTTTAATTCATCACGAACAAAATAAAATATTTCATCATATCTTGCTGTTATAATTTTTGATAAATAAACTGATGAAACAATTCATTCCTCTCATTTAGCAACTTTTGATAAATCTATTTCAATATCTTTATAATTTTCTATTTTATCTAAATTTAATTCTCAAAATTCTATTTTTAATTTTTCAGCTGTATCAATTGATGTTCTAACTCATAATGCAATATCATTTGTTACACTATCTCAGCCAATTGGAATAATTTTTGAAAACTTTAAACTTCCCTCTTCATAAACAGTTATTCAAGTTGTTGAAGCTCAAATATCAATACAAACTACTCATAATTCTTTTTGTCTTTTTGTTAATACTCATTCTGGTGCTGAAATCAAATTTGGGAAAACATCATATACTTCAATTCAAACATCTTCAATAGATTTTTTTATATTGTTCAAAATATTTGAACTTATAGAAAATATATTAGCTTTCGCTTCTAATTTTCTAGCACTCATACCAATTGGTGATTTTATTCAATCTTCTAAATCAACTACAAAATTATCTGGAATAACTTTTAAAATTTCTCTATTTGGCATATTTCTTCAATTTTTTGCCATATCTAAAACCCTTTCAATATCTCAAGCCTCGATTTCTTCTCAAGATATTGCTATAATTCATTTACTATCATCAACTTCAAATGAAGAAGAATTAAAAGATATAAAAGCTCAATGAACTTGTTCTCATGCCATCTTTTCAGCTTCTTCTAAGGATTTATCTAAATTAGATTTAAATTCCTCCATATCCAATATATTTCATTTTCTAATAGCATTAGATTCCGAAATTCAAACTCAAAGTATGTGAAGATTTTTTTTATCTTCTCAATCAAAAGTTCAAATTATTGTTCTAATTTTAGAGCTTCATATATCTATACATGCTATAGCATTTTCAATACTCATATTTTTTTGTTAAATAAATAATGTTCTACTTTTGTATACATTCTTTTTGCCTTAAAATAAAGATAATTACTATATTAAAAAACAAAATCTAGTAAAATAACAAACACATTATATTTGCAATTAATATCTTTTTCAATTTTACTTAAAAAATAATGTTAAAAACTTTTTGCAAATTTTAATTTATTTACATTTTATTTTTTATTCATTTACATATTTTCAGTATATCTAGCCATTTCTCAGAAATATTCAAATATACATTATCATTTTTTATAATAGATAAATTGTATAACATTCTACAAAACTCTCTAAGTATAATAACATTAGAAAATATAATTTCTATAAGTTTTTTCTATCATCTAAATTATACTTATATTTGTAAAGTATTTCCAAAGTATCTAAAAATATTCTTTCAATTTTATCTCTAAAATAAAATCTTTCTTTTTTTGGTAATTTTATGAATAATTGAGACATGAGTAAATAAAGTTCCTCAATTTTTATTTGAAGTAAAAAGTTTTTTTCATTTTTATCTTCTAGATCAAATTTCTTAAGTCATAAAATTCTATCTTTTGTTAATAAGAAATCTTCTAAATTTATAGAAAAAATAGAGCTATAATAATCTCAAATAGTTATTTGTAAAATTTTAAAATCTTCATCTTTTGGCTTTTCTATAAGAATATATCAAATATCTTTGTCATTTAAAGTTTTTAACCATTTACTTTTACTTGAATTAGGAAATCATATTTTAATTGTAGACTTATCAAGAGAAGTAATTTTAAAATTAAAATATTTAGACATAAAAAAAGCTTCCTCTTCTAATAATATCCAAAATATTCATTTTTTAAATATCTTTAATTTATTTGGATATTTACAATGCATATTTTCATAAAATTCTTTTATTTTCATTTTTATTTTGGTTATAATATAATTTTTTTATTTCATTTAAAACCGTAGGGAACGATTGCATCGTTCCATTAAAATATTCATTCCAATAAAAATATTCATTCCGTTAAAAAAAGGAACGATGCAATCGAAAAAAGGAACGATGCAATCGTTCCCTACAAAAAACAAAATCATCTAAAAAGATGTATTTGTTTTTTGTAGAGACAAAAAATTTTTTGTCTCTTCTACTTTGTTTGAAAAAGTTCAAAACAGGAAAAATATCTGTAATCTACTTCACCAACTATAAATATATAACATTGCTATATATAAAACTATGATAGATTACTCTAAAAGCCTGAGTGGAAGCCAACATTAACATTAGAATTCGTCGTAGTCCGATTCAAGTTAAGAGTGAAAACTCCAGCATTAACACCATTATTAGCATTAGCTCCACGAAGGAATATCGATATTTTCCCTTTTTTTAAAATAACTTAGCCTAAAATCACTATGTTTAAATACTCAGAATCTTGATTGTAGACTAGAATTTATCTTTTTAATATCATTTTCTAAAAATTTATTTAAATTTATACTTTGCAAAGTATCTAAAAACTTGTTTGTTTTTATTTTTGTAGATTTTCAAACATATATTTTATTTTTATAAACTCTATATCAAACAAACTTAATTCAATCACAAACCAAATTAAAACTATTTTTTTTAGGATTTATTGTTAAATCAAGTTCATTATAAGCAAAATTTGTTATTTCATTTTTAATATTATTCAAAGTATTTTTATCTCATATAATCAAAAAATCATCCATATATCTTAAATAATCTTTTATTTTTAGATTATGTTTAATAAAAGCATCTAACTTTGATAAATATATATTTGCAAATAACTGAGAAACTATAGAACCTATCGGTAATCATTTATATAAATTTTTTCTATATTTTGAATTTATATCAAATAAACTATCAAACTGATTTCTAGTTTTATAACTATCAATAATTACCTCTATTATAAGCCTTAGATTAATATCTTTTATATGCTTAAATATAATTTGTTTTAAAGTATTATGATTGATTGAATAAAAATATTTTGAAATATCCATTTTCAAATAATAACTACTTGGTGAAGATTTTTTACAAATTTCTTTTAAATGTTTTATAGCCAAATGACTACCATATCATTTACGACAAGCATAAGTAGTATTAATAAACTTTTTATCAAAAACTGGATAAATAACATTATGAACCATATGATGAACTATATGATCTCTAAAGTTTGGAGAACTTATATATCTTTTTTTACTATCAAAAAGTATAATATTTTTATATTCTGAATGAATGTAGGTTCAAAGTTCCAAATCTCTTTTTAAATTTAAAATATTTTCTTCAAAATTCAAATCCCATAAATATACTTCTTGTTTGTTTTTTCTTGATTTCCTAGCTTGTCTATAAGAAAGCATTAAATTTTCATTGCTTAAAAATTTCATATATTTAGTATTAAATATCTTTTTCTTTTTTCAAAAAAAAGAAACAAAAAACGAAAAGCAAGTAAATAGTAACCATTTTTACTTTGGCTTGCTTTCTAAAAATGTAGAGGTATATTGCTAGAATTCTCTATCAATATACCATTCTTTTCCCCTAAGTAAAAATAAACAAGTTGCCTTCAAAGATTACACTAATAAGCACAGCGAAAGCCAACACTACCAAGAGAATTCGTCGTAGTCCAAGACAAGTGAAGAGTGAAAACTCCAGCACCAACACCATCACTAGCACTAGCTCCACGAAGGAATATATTACTTGCTACTCATTGACTATAATATATTTGTCATATTCATTGATTTGAGTTATAACTTCAGTTTATTGATGAGTTTGTTTTATCAATACAACTACTCCATTCTGACCAAAGTGTTGGAGTTGAACATCAAGAAACACTTGTTTGTCAGACATTATAATTACTTCCATCAATTGTATTTGCTTTATTTACATGTGACCAAACATTTCAAGCAAAATCCCATATCTGATTTCAATTTGAAAGTGTTAATATTCTTTTAGAACATGTTGAATTTGTTGATGGAACTAACCGTTGTCAATCTGTATCTTGTCAAGCACATCAAGCTGTAAGATCATTACATATTCAGTTATATATTTTTCAATTTCAAA
>JAQUKG010000071.1 GCA_028719245.1 Candidatus Altimarinota bacterium
AACTCAATAATTCACCAAGATTTTTCAATTACATGAGCTTGACCACTTATAGAAATTTATAATAATAGAATTGAAATAACTAATCCATGAGTTCCTTTAATTGATGTTGATAGATTTATGGATCATCCTCCAAAATCTAGAAATGAAGATTTAGCAAGTTTAATGAGAAGATTTTGATATTGTGAGGAAAGTGGTTCTTGAGTTGATAGAGCTATATTAAATATTGAGTTATTCCAATTACCAGCACCTAAATTTGAAATATTTGATGAATTTACAAGAGTTACTCTATATTCTCATAGAGAATTAAGAAATATGACTGAATCTGATAAAATAAGAGCATGTTATCAGCATTGTGTTTTGAAGTATTTATCATGAGAAGAAAAAATGACAAATAGTAGTTTAAGACAAAGGTTTAATATTTCAGAAAAAAATTATCCTATGGCTTCAAAAATAATAAAATTATCACTTGATGATAATAAAATAAAGCCTTGAGAGAAAAATAATGAATATATTCCATATTGGGCATAATCTATGTAACCGGCATGTAACTAAAGGACTTTTTCTAGAATACAATTCCTTATTTTAAGCCAAGATAGTATGTAATTAGCATGTAATTTTTAAAATAAATGATATTTGATAAAGCATATAATTTAGAAAACAGAAGAGATTTTTTGAATTATCTAAGAGTAAAACTTTTCCAGGATAATTTAAAAGAAAATATTAAACCAATCTCTATTGATAGAAAAACTATTTTCTTTGAAGAAAGTAGTTGTTTTGAGCTTGGTAAAATAACTCTTGATAAAGAAATAAGTATTTTTGAGATCAAACAAAAATCAAAAAATGATCCAAGAATCACTCTTACAAGAGATGCTTTTAAAATCATGGAAAGTTTATGAGTGCAAAATGCTTTAATAGTTTTTTATAGTGCTGATAGCTCTTCTTGGAGATTATCACTTTTAACTCTTAAAAAAACATGGTGAGAAACTGAAACTTCTAATCCAAAAAGATATAGTTTTTTACTTTGAGTTTGAGAAAAAACAAGAACTCCAGAAAAATATTTAAACAAAACTATAACAGATTTCAAAGATTTAGTTTCAAGATTTGATGTAGAAGTAGTAAGAAAAGAATTTTTCAATGATTATTTAACTCTTTATATAAGACTTTATAGCGAGATAAGTAAAGAACCAGAATTAGTAAAATTACAAAATCAAAAAAAGTTAGAATTAGTGAGTTTTACAAAAAATTTACTTGGGAAAATAATTTTTCTTTATTTTATACAAAAAAAAGGTTGGCTTTGAGTTGAAAAAGGTTGAAATTGGTGAGATTGAAAAAAAGATTTTATGAGATGGCTATGTGAAAATAGAACTCAAATAACTTTTGAAAAAACTTGAAATTTTTACAATGATTGTTTAGAACATTTATTTTATGATTGATTAAATTCTCCTTCAAGAATAGATAATGATGATTATGATTTAAATTTTAAATGTAGAATACCTTATTTAAATTGATGACTTTTTAAATCTGATTATGATTTTGAAAAATTTGAATCAAAAATTTCAAATGATATATTTTCAAATACAGAAAAAAATGGTATTTTAGATACTTTTGATCTATATAATTTCACGATAGATGAAGATGATTTGTATGATAGTGATATAGCTATCGATCCTGAAATGCTTGGTAGAATCTTTGAAAAAATGATCTCTATAAGTCCTGAAAATATAGATGAAATAGTAAAAATATATGAAAGTAAGAAAAAAATAGAAATAGACAAAGAATTAAACAAGAAATTCGGGGCTTTTTACACTCCTCGTGAGATTGTTCACTATATGACAAAGGAAAGTCTAGTTGCATATCTTTTAAACAATTTAAAAGGGAAAAAAGAAGAAAATGAAGAAAAAATTAGAATACTTTTTGATCTAAAAGAAAAATTTTTAGTTACAAAAGCAGATATTATAGAAGAAATATTTGATAAACTAGCAAGTATTATAGAAGAAGTTGATTTACTTCTAAAAAAAGTAAAAATTCTTGATCCAGCAATTGGTTCAGGAGCTTTTCCTATGTGAATTTTACATGAAATAAGTACGATTAGATATTATATTTATGGAACTTTTTATAAAACATTTTGAATGAATAATGATGAATTCAAAAATGAACAAGGGAAAATTTCAATGTATAAAATCAAAAGAGATATTATATGAAGCAATATTTATTGAGTAGATATTTCAGCAGGTGCAATAGATATTGCAAGGCTTAGATTTTGGCTAAGTTTGGTAGTAGATGAAGAAACTCCAGAACCACTTCCAAATTTTGAATTTAAGTTTGTTTGTGCAAATACTTTGATACCTTTAGCTGAAGAAAAAGAACAAAGTAGTTTAAAATTATGATGAGTAAAAGAAATTAATGTTGAAACTCTTAGAAAATATATGGTGAGTTATTATAATGCTAACTGAAATAAAGATAAAGAGGAGGCAAAAGCAAGAATAGAGAAATTTTTATGAATTTGAAAGAATTTAGTAATGGATATGTACAATACTAAATCAGAAAGAACAAAGCAACTTGAAACTTATGAACCTTTCAATTCAAATCATAGTGCAGAGTTTTTTGATCCAAGTTTGATGATGTGAAATAGTAAGTTTGATATAGTAATTGGGAATCCACCGTATGTAAGTGTTAAGTGAATAGAAAAAATAGAAAAAGAAAAATTCCAAAAACTTTACGAAAGCTGAAATTGAAGATTTAATCTTTTTAATTTATTTATTGAAAAGTGAATTAAATCTTTAAGTAAGGGATGAATACTTTCTTTTATAATTCCTGATTGAATATGTTCTCATACAGAATATAGGCATAATAGAAAATTTATAATAGATAATTCAAATATTA
This sequence comes from Candidatus Altimarinota bacterium, assembly GCA_028719245.1. Taxonomy (GTDB): domain Bacteria; phylum Patescibacteriota; class Gracilibacteria; order BD1-5; family UBA6164; genus UBA7396. The sequence goes on from JAQUKG010000071.1 coordinate 2,884, forward strand.
TTTACATAAATACTTTTTGAAAACAAGTATTTGATAATGCATCTGTGGATACTATAGTTTTATGTTTACAAAAAACAGACAATAAAATAAATAATATAAAAATATTAAATGACTTAAACGAAACTTGAAATTATATAAATCAAAATTCTATTTTAGAATTGCCTGATTTATTATTTCCTGTTAATTTAACTAAAACTAATACAAGTATTATACTAAAAGGATTAAATATTGATACAAAATTTCAAGATTTTTTAGAAATACAACAATGAATTATCTATTCATGACAAGCAAAAGAAGAAGTATTTTCTAATGAAAAAGTCAATGAATCTTATAAAAAAGTTTTAGATTGAAGAGATATTTTAAAATGGAAAAATAATTATTCTGAAAAATTAGAAAATAAATATATATGTTATTCCAACAAATTACATAGAGCAAGAGAAGAAAGAATTTATTTATCTGATAAGATAATTTTTCCAAGAAGAAGTAGTACAATTGCTTGAACTATTGATAAAGAACAATTCTATGCCCTGAATACAGTTTATATATGATTACTTAAAAATGATATATTAAAATTAGAATATATTTTAGCTATTCTTAACTCTAAATTTAATAACTTTTTCTATGGTAATTTATTTTTATGATGGCAAATTACAATTCCAGCTTTAGATTTTTTGCCAATTCCAAAACTTTCAGAAGAAAAACAAAAACCTTTTATAGAAAAAGTTGATAAGATTTTAGAGATTACAAAACAACCTTTTTATGATCCTAAAAATCCTCCAAAAGAACAAAAAGATTTGGAAGATGAAATTGATAAAATGGTTTATGAATTGTATGGTTTGAGTGAGGAAGAAGTAAGAGTTGTGGAGGATAGTTTGAAATAATTTAGTTATTTAAGTATATATTATGAATAAAAATATTGTTAAAATACTTTCATTTTTTAAATTAAAGTTCAAAGTATTTAAAAATCATTTAAATAAAGATGTTAAAATTCAAAATAAAAATTGGTATGTTTTGATAGCATTATTATCATCTATTTTATGATTGCTATTATGACTTTATACTCTTATAATTCCAATATCGAATATTTTAACAAATGTTAATACTTTAACTAATGATATAAATGATTTAAAATATAACTATACAAATATTTATAATCCTCAAGATGTTAATACAGAAAAATTAGATTGATGAGAAATAATTGAAAAATATATAGATTTTCTAAATAAATGAGATTATCAAAATGCTTGTTCATTTATATCAACTCTTCAATGTACTATGTTTGATGTAAAATGATTCACAAATTGGGTTTGAGATAAAAAAAGATATTTGACTGCAAAATTAAAAGATTGAGAAAAATTGATAAAAACTTGGAATTCTTGAGAAGAGTTAAAAAATATTAAAACTGAAATTTGGTGTTGAGAAGTTGAATATTATATAAACACAGAAGATAGACCAATAAAGGAAATTAGACAGTATTATATACTAACAAGACCAGATTGAAAAAAAGAAATATGAAAAATAATTTGAGAAAAAGCAGAAAAACTTATGCAAGATTGAGTTTTTCAAGATAGAACTAAACAAATGTTGTGATATATTTCTGAAAATAAATATTGTTCTAAATAAAAAGTACTATGAATATAGAAATAAAGAATCAAATTCATCAAATAATAGATGAACTTATAAAATTATCTGAATGAATCTTAGAGGAGATAATTACAAATAAAGAGTGTGATGATTCTTTTTCATGAAATATTCAAAAAATATATTCAATACTAGAAAAAGACTCTTTTGAGTATAGAAAATTTGATAGTTGGAAGGCATCAAAATATTTATGGACACCTAGAACAGTTCCATGATATTGTAAAAGTAACTTAAAAATTGAAGATTTAATATCAATTTTAAAAGAAATAACTTGATATAATCATACAGAAGATGAAAAACATTTTAAGGTTTGAGAAGATTATCAAATAATAAGATATTTATCAAAATTACTTCAAAATTCAAAGTCTGAATTATTAATTGTAGATAGTTATGCTGATTCTAACTTATTCGATTTTTTCGAAGAACTGGAAAATAATATAAATATTAAAGTATTAACTTCTGAAAAGTGGTGTAAAAATAACTTTAAAAAACTATATTTTTCTTATTACTGAACAAATTTAGAAGTAAAACTAAATAATGACATTCATGATAGATATATTATTATTGATCAAGAAAATATATATTTGTTATGAACATCATTTAACCATATGTGAAATAAAGATTTTAGCATAAAAAAGTTAAATGATTTAAATAAAATTACTGATTTGTATGATACTTGGAATAAATCTATAGAATTAACTGAAAATACCAATGGATAACCTATTCAACCTCCTAAAAACAATAAAATTCTACTACTCCTCACAAGAGATCCAAAAGGAAGCAAAAGACATATTTTGCCTCCTTACTTTTTTGAACTACCTACAAATCAGATGACAAGTAAATATAAACAATAAAATAGATAATTTTTTAGAGTTTTTCAACTTAGTAACTTGGAGTAAAAAAGACAAACTCAATTATTTTTATGCTAATTTTTACAATTATCTAGAGTTTTTTGAACTTGCTTGAAATAAAGAACTAGAAAAACAAGATATACAAGAATTTTTCACAAATAATGAGCATTTAAAACATAGAGAAGAAGAATTAGATAAACTATTAAAATCAAATAAAATAACACAAGAAGATTATAATAATGCAATTTGATATTATAATGAATTTGTTTTACAAATATCTATATTTAAAACTTATTCTTCACTTGAAGCTAAAGA
>JAQUKG010000072.1 GCA_028719245.1 Candidatus Altimarinota bacterium
ATAAAGTATTAGTTAAGAATGGAGAGAAATTTGAAGTTGCAACTGAAACAAATGGATGAATACCAAGATGACAAATGAAAGAACATTTTGATGCAAGAGTATGAAAAGAAGTAGCTGATTTAGGAGCAAAACAACCTAAATTAATTTTAGAAAGCAAATGATGAAAATTATATAATAATTGAAAAGAAGTTTCAATTTGAGATAATATTGAATTAACATATCTTGAAGGATATCCTCCAAATACTAGGAGAGAGGTTATGAAATGAACATTGATTTCATTCGATGAAAAAACATGAAATTATTTATTTAAAAGAACTTCTGATTGAAAGACATGTATATATGATTCAGATAAAAGGATATATAGAGAATATATAGAACCACCAAAATGACCTGAAACTAAACCTACATTAGCTGAAGCTCCAAGAACTTCTGTAGAAGCTAGATTATTAGAAAATTATAAAGAGTTAGTGAAGCCAGTATCAGATAAAATAAAAGAATTATGAACTTCGGCTTCATCAGAACTTCAAGATATTGCCAACAGATTAAGTGAAGCTTTACTTAATTGAGATATAAAAGCTGCTAAAGATTTAATAAAGCAAGCTGAATGAAGTTCAGTAAAATTTGGTAAAGATACTGACAAAATATTAGGCGAATATGCTAAAGATTTTAAAGCAGCTACATTAGAAGCTGATCTAGTAGATAATTTTAGAAATTTAGATAAAACTATTAATGGAGCAATAGATAGTCAAATAAATATACTAAAATCTAATTGAATGGAAAACTCACTAGCTGCTACTAGATTAGGTGAAATTAAAAATGAATTAATAGTGGCTTTACAAACTTGAGATGTATGAACTATAAATGGATTATTGAAAGAATTAAAAACTATTGGTGTTAAACTAGATAAAAATACTTTATCTACAATGGATAAATATCTTAAAGATAGTGCTTTATATACTCAAGAAGGTTGAGTAATTAAACCAATAACATCTTCATGGTGAGATAAAGTCGCTACTTGAGCTAAAAATCATCTTCGTAAATTACTTTATGCTATGGCATTAGCTTCATATGTCGATAAAGTAAATAATCCAAAAGAATGAACTTGAACTTATGTGTGAGAAGCTCCAAGTGACACTTTTTCTCCACAACCATTAGTAGGTCCTTTAGATAATCTTTGACAAGGACTAAATCCTTCAGCTTGAGACTGAAGCCCATCAGCAACTCCATGAGCTTGAAGTTCATGACCTTCATGACCTTCAAGTTGACAGACTGATAAGCCACCACATTCTCCAGAAAGACAAAGAAAACCTTTTAATCCTGAAGCATTTAAGATAGAATTATTAGCTATTCAAAGAAAAATGCAAGAAAATATAGGTAAATGAAATACAGATGCTATATATACTGAATTAAAACAAAAACTTGATGCATATATTAATTCTATGAAAGTTTGACCTGAAGCAGAAGCTTTACAACAATATTTATTATCTGGTAATTTTCAAGATGTAAATATTTGAGCTTCTAAACCTGATTCAAAAGTTTGAAAAGCTACAGTTAACAGTATTAAAGAAATAGTTGATTGATATAAATTTGATGTAAAACCACAACCAGCAAGAACAGAACCACAACCACCAAAACCACCACAACCAGCAAGAACAGAACCACAACCACCAAAACCACCAGAAACCACTTGACAAATAAATTATGAAGATATAAAAAGAGCATTAATTAATGAAAAATGAGATTTTGTAAAAACTATTAAACTTCCAGACTGATATGAATGGAATTGATATAGTGCAACTAGTGGTTGATATGATGCAGTTTATTTAAGAAATTGACATAACTCTGAACTTGCTATAGTATTTAGATATGATCCTGCAAGTAAGAAAGTTGTTTATGAAGTTACTAAGCAAGATACTTCTAATCAAATAGTTTCAGATTATACTATTGCATGAGAAAAATATAATAAGGTATCAAATACTTGATGAGATATGCCAAATCCAGTAAATGGGGTTTATAATTTAAATAATATCTTAAATTGATATAAAAAACCAGAATTTAGTAATCCACTTTCTTGATTATTTTGATTAGATAAAAAAACAAAATAAATAACCTAAATAACTTCCTTTTAAACTAAAGCCTTATAAAATTAAAAAGAAGTTTTAAAACCAGAAACTAGCTTAAAGTTATAGTAGAAACTTTAGGTTAGTTTTTTGATGTAAAGTAATTTTTATTTTTATAATCTTTGACAATAATAACATTTTTATATAATCAGTATATTATTATAAATTGTATAAAATCAGGTGTTTAAAATTTTAGTAAATATTTATTAAGTCAAAAAATATTTTATGAAAAAGCTCTTATTAATTTTACTATTTTTTCTTTTTTCTTGTCAAAATGAGTATTTAGAATTTCATAATGAAAAACAAAATGAAGTTCAAATAAAAAATGAATTAGATAGTTTTTCTTTTGATAAAATAGAATATTTATCAGGTATAATTATTAGGGAAACACCAGACTTGAAATTACTTGATGATTTAGTTTCAAAAATAAATAATGCAAAATATAAAGTTTATCTTGAAGTTTATATTTTCACAGAAAAAAGAATTAAAAAAGCATTGATAGAAGCAAAAAAGAAGTGAATTCAAGTAAAAGTAATTTTAGAAAAAAATGTTTATTTAGCTAGTAATTTAAACATTCAAACTTTTAAAGATTTACAAAAAGCTTGAATTGAAATAGTATACTCAAATCCAAAAAATTATGCATTGAATCATTCAAAAATGATGATAATTGATAATGAAATTATTATTTCAACCGGAAATTATTCATATTCAACTTTTAAATATAATAGAGATTTCTTTTTATTTTTAGATAATCAAAAATATTTACAATTTTTTTTAGATATTTTTAATAATGATTTTGAATGAATTAAAAAAGATATTTATTCAAATAATATTATTCTAAGCCCGTTTTCAAGTAGAAATAAATTGGAATATTTAATAAACAATGCTAAAGAGTCTATAGAAATTTATGCTGAAAATTTTTCTGATGAAAATATAATAAATTTATTAATTTCAAAACAAAAATCTTGAATTCAAATAAAAATTATTTTACCAGACTTGAAAAAAGTTTCTTCAAATGCTTGAGAAGTAGAGTTATTTAAACAAAACAATATAAATGTAAAACTTTTAACTAAACCTGAAATTCATGCAAAATCTATTTTGATTGATAATAAATATTTATATATTTGAAGTGTAAATTTTTCAGCTTCTAGTATGGATAAAAATAGGGAAGTATGATTTTTAATAATTAATAATGAAATTATAAAGAAATTTCAAGATATTTTTAAGGATGATTTTGATAAATAATCAATAGTTTTTATTTTTACAATAGGAACTTTTTAATTATTATTTTTATATTATTAAATTAATTTAATTATTTTTATGAATATTCAAAAAATATTTTTCACATTTTTAATTATTGCATTTTTATTGTTTTTTATATTTAATTCAACTTATTTTTATACAAAAAATAAATTAATAGCAGATAAAAACTTATTTGATGTTGATGTATGATTTCAAGAAATAGTTAATTCTTGAAGTAAAATTGAGTTAAAAAACATGGATAAAATAACAAAAGATTGAATTTATGTAGACAATGTAAATTTAATAGATAAAGTTTATTTTTCTTCAAAAAATTATTCAAAAAAGATAAATAATAATAATATTGTTTTTCAGATTTGAAGTTGATGAATATTTATTTTTGATTTATATGATTTAACAAATAATTTTAATATAAATTGAGATACATTTTATATTAAGCCAAAATCACCTTGAAAAATATTTATAGATAATAGGAATAATGAAGATATAAAAATATTTTCTTTTGATTCTATTTTTGATTTGTCACTGAAAAATAATTGACAAGAAATGACTAAATTAGCAATTTATCCTAAAATATTTTTTTGATTTAGTTCATCTAGAAATAAATTTCTAAAAAATGCAGATTTATTAAGAATAGATACATTGTCAAATATATTTTATTTTAATCAAAATTTTTTAACAAAAGAGAATAAAATTAATTTTTTATTTTTTAAAAAGATTTATTCAAAAAATGATGGTATTACATTTGATTTTTTAAATGTATTTTTAAGTTTAGTTTATTCTTCTGATAAAACTAATAAATATAATCCAGATAATATAAATTCAAATTTATTTTTAGGTTGACAAATAGATTGATATGATTACATAAATAGATATTTTTTAATTTTTCTAAATGATGAAAAAAAGATTATTTATTATGAAAAAAATATAATAAATAATTTAAATAAATTATTTAAAAATAAAGAAAGAATTGATAAAGATGAAACAATTGATTCATTAAATTGATTGAAGGAATTAAATAAAGTTGAATATGATAAATTTATAAAAATTATATATTATTATTATGATAATTTATTAAAAATAAATAGCTTAGATTATATTGATAATACTTTTTTGTTATCAGAAATAATTTTAAATCATAAATCATGAACAAATTTATCTTTTTTAAAATCTTCTTTTTTCTTAAATAAAGTTTATTTTTTGATAAATAATAAAACATATGAACTAGATTATTTACAAACGAGTTTACTTGAATTTTTATCTTATTATTTAAAAGAAAATCATATAAATATTGAAAATGATTATTCAATAAAAGTGGAAAATAAAAATATTATAAAAACAATGGAATATTTATCATTTTTTATAAAAAATATACTGTTATACAATGTAAAATTCTCAGATGTAAATAATATAAAAAATATATTATGAATTTATAATATATATATTAATTTTAAAATAAATATAAATAATTTTAGTAATTTTCAGAAATCTTGAACCATAATAATAGAAAACTCATTTATAATTGATAAAATATTATATGAAATTAGAAATAATTTTTTTAAAAATGATTTAAATAAAGATTGATTATTGGAATTGTCAGATAAAAATACTTTGGATTCAGATAAACTAGATTTATTAAATAATGTTGTGAATAGTTTTTTTAATTTTTATAAATTAAGAAAATGATGACTTGAAAAAAAGGATCAAATATATAATGATATTTATGCTAAGAATCGTTTAACATATACTCAATATTATGATGCATTAAAAAATTACTCAGAATATAGAATAAACTATAATAAAAAATCAATAACTTTGTTAGAAACTCAAACTTTACTAGAACAAAAAAATCAAATAATATTATCTAAACAAAATCTTATTGATTATTTAAGTTATTTTGAATGATTAGATATGTCAAAATTAGATTTTGAAATAATAAAAAATCAACACTATGAAATTCGTGATTTATATATAAATTGAGAAAAATTTTCATTTGATTTATATCCTTTGGAATCTAATTGAATGAAAAATATTTTTAGAAACTGAGAAAAATTAACTTCAACTTATGATTTAGATAATGTTAAATATACTTGGGATAAAGCATATCAAGATGCAAATGATGATGAGAAAGAAGAATATAGTTTTAAAA
>JAQUKG010000073.1 GCA_028719245.1 Candidatus Altimarinota bacterium
TTTTTATAAAACTTTACAAATTAGTTTTTTTTATATAATGTATTTGTTTTTAAAACTTAACTATAATTACCATGATTTTAAATCATATGAAATCTATATTTGCTATTGAAAGTTTAAGAAAAAAAATAATAGCAGTTTTGCTTTTAGTTTTAGTATATAAATTTCTTTCTATTATTCCAATTCCAGGAGTTAATACTGAATGATTAAAAGCTATAATGCAACAACAATCTGGACTTGCTTTTTTTAGTGCTTTAATGTGAGGATGACTTGAACATTTTTCTATCATACTTATGTGATTATCACCATATATTAATGCTATGATTATTATTCAACTTTTATGAGTAATAATTCCTAAAATATGAGATTTACAAAAAGAATGAGAACAAGGTCAAAAAGTTATTACAAAATGGACTAGATTAGTTTCTCTACCTTTAGCTTTTGTTCAAAGTTATGGTATGATAATACTTTTAAATAATTTGGCTCATGGTAGTATAATTGATACTTCTAATATATCTTTAGTTTTAATGTCTATGCTTATAGCTACTACTTGAACAATTTTTTTGATTTGGTTATGAGAAGTTATGACTGAATATGGAATTTGAAGTTGAATAAGTATAATAATTACAGCTTGAGTTTTATCTTGAGTTCCAGCACATATAATGTCAAATTTGAATAATATTTCTTTATTTGTTTGATTATTAATAGCAACATTAGTAATAATTTATGTAATAATTAAATTTACAGAGTGAAATAGAAGAATTCCAGTAATATATTCTAGAACTTGAAGAGATGAAAAATCTTATTTTCCAATAAGAGTAAATCAAGCTTGAATGGTTCCAATAATATTTGCTGTTTCAATTGTTACATTTCCTTCAATCTTATGACAGATTTTATCTACTCAATCATGAGAAACAGCTAAAAAAATTTGAGATTTCTTAGTTGCAAATTTTAGTATGCAAAGTCCTTCTTGGACATTTATAGCTGTATATTTTTTACTTGTAGTTTGATTTTCATTCTTTTATGTATCAATCACATTTAATACAGATAATGTTGCTGAAAGTATTCAAAAAAGATGAGGGTATATTCCTTGAAAAAGACCATGAACTGAAACAAGTGAATATTTATCAAAAGTTTCATCACATTTAAATTTATTTTGAGGTTGATTTTTGGCCTTAATTGCTGTTTTACCATATGTAGTATGAAAAATAATGAATCAATCTGTTGATTTTATAATTTCAGCTTCTTGACTTATAATTATAGTTTCTGTAATTTTAGATATAATTAGAAGAATTGATAGTGAAATGAAAATGTTTGATTATTCAAAATATAAGTAAAAATATATAAAATAATTGTTTTTTTAAAAAGTATTTATTTGCAAATAAATACTTTTTTTGTATATTTTAAATTAATTTAATAGTATATTTTATTATGTTCCAAAACGAAAAAATAATTGAAATAAAAGTTTGTAAATATTGTTTTACTAGTTTTGAAATAACAGATAAGGATTTAGAGTTTTATGAAAGAGTAAGTCCTATTTTTGAACCCAACTCTAACCTCACCTTATCAGGGGGAGAACCAAACAATTCCTTCCCTGATAATGGGAGGTTAGGTGGGGTTATTAATATTTGAAACTGAAAAGTAAAATATTTAATTCCAACACCGACTCTTTGTCCAGAGTGTAGACAACAAAGAAGATTATCTTTTAGGAATGAAAGAAAACTTTATAAAAGAAAATGTGATGCAACAGGAAAAGAAATAATTTCAATTTATTCACCAGATAAACCATATAAAGTTTATGAGCAAAGTTATTGGTGGAGTGATAACTATAATTCATTAGATTATGGAAAGGATTTTGATTTTAATAAAAGTTTTTTTGAGCAGTTTGAAGAGTTGATGAGAGAAGTGCCTAGAAATTCTACATTTTTAAATATATCTTGAAGTGTTAATAGTGATTATACAAATCATTCTTGAAATGTAAAAAACTGTTATTATTCCTTTGCTATATGGAGTTGTGAAGATTGTCTTTATGATAACTTAACAACTAATTCTAAAAATTGTTTAGATTCAAATTCTATTACCAAGTGTGAAAATTGTTATTATTGTGTGGATTGCGAAGAATGTTATAATAGTTTTTGGTGTGTTTGATGCGAGAAAAGTAATAATATATATTCATCATATAATTGTAAATGATGTGATTTTTGTATCGCTTGTAATAACCTAGTCAATAAGAAATTTTGTATAGAAAATATTCCTTACTCTAAAGAAGAATATTTATCAAAATTAAAAAAATATTTACAAAAAGATAAAAATCATTTATTATCAAATGTTAGAAAAAAAACTATATTTCAAAATATGAAAATTATAGGAAGCGAAAACTGTACTTGAGGTCAAATTATAAATTCAAGTAATTGTAATTATTCATTTGATATATTCTGAAATGTTGAAAATTCAAAATATGTAATAAACTGACTTAATGCTAGATATGTGTATGATGCTTATTGATTTTGAGTAAACCAAGATTTAGCTTATGAAATAGTAGATACTTGACTTGATAGTACAAATCAATATTTTTGTTTAGTTGTGCATAATACCAATAATGCTTTATATTCTCAAATTTGTTTCAACTCTTCAAACCTTTTTTGATGTATTTGACTTCGTAATAAATCTTATTGCATCCTAAATAAACAATATACAAAAGAAGAATATGAAAAATTAGTACCAAAAATTATAGAACATATGATGATTACTTGAGAATGGTGAGAATTTTTTCCAAGCTCAATTTCTCCATTTTGATATAATGAAACTATTGCTGAAGAATATTTTCCAATCAGTAGAGATAAGGCATTGCATTATCTCTACAAATGGTCAGACTATGAACCGCAATTACCTAAAGTAGAGAAAATTATAACTGTAGAGATGTATAGTAATACATCTCTACTAGAAGATGCAAACAAGGTTCCAGATGATATACTAAATCGGGCAATAGAATGTGAAATCACTAAAAAACCTTTTCGTATAATAAAACAAGAATTAGAATTCTATAGAAAGCATAATCTACCTATTCCAAAAAGACATCCAGACCAGAGACATCTTGATAGAATGAAACTAAGAAATCCTAGAAATTTATTTGATAGAGTTTGTGATAAATGTAATAAAAAAATTAAAACTACTTATTCTCCTGAAAGACCTGAAATAGTTTATTGTGAGGAATGTTATAATAATGAGATTTATTAAAAAAAGAGCTTTTAAATTAATTTGAAAGCTCTTTTAGTATTTTTTCAGGATGATTTTTAGCTTTTACCTTTTTCCAAGATTTCAATATATTTCACTCATTATCAAGTAAAAAAGTTGAACGAATAACTCAGGTAATAATTCTTCAATAATTATTTTTTTCTCAATAAGCTCAGAAATATTTGTGTAAAACTAACTCTGGATCAGAAATTAAATCAACTTTTAATCCTTGATTTTCTATAAATTTTTTATGAGAAGAAATTAAATCTTTTGAAACTCAGATAACTACTATTCAAAGTTTTGAAAAATCATTTTTTAAACAAGAAAAATCTTTGTTTTCTATAGTGCATCAAGGAGTATCATCTTTTGGATAAAAATATAAAATAGTTTTTTTAGAAAAATTTAAAAGTTCTCAAATAGAGAAAATTCAAGTTTCTAAATTATAAGAAATTGCTTCAAATCTTTGTGTTAAATCTAAATTCATAATATAATAGTTATTAAATAAATTTCTTCATCATTATTTTTGCCTCTTTATCCAAAGTTCTTTCTTTTAAAACTTGTTTTTTATTATATTCTTTTCTTCATTTGCAAAGTCAAATTTTTACTTTTATTAAGCTTCATCTAAAATATACTTCTAATGGAATTATAGCAAATCATCATTCTTTTTGTTTTCAAACTAAATAAGAAATAGTTTTTTTGTGTAAGAATATTTTTTTATCTCTATTTCAAGGTAGATTTTGTCTATTTACTAAAGTTTTCCAAGGAGTTATATGTAATGATTTAATTAGATTTTGTCATCAAAGAAATGAAATATAACTTCATTTTAGATTTATATATCAAGATCTAATTGATTTTACTTCATGTCAAAAAAGCTCAATTCCAGCTTCCCAAGTTTCAAGTATATCATAATCAAAATAAGCTTTCTTATTTTTTGTAACTAAATTGTCATTCATTTTCTTTATAAAAGATAGTATATTGGTTTTGTTTTATATATTCTCTAGTTTCGTTTTTAAAATACCAATCCCAATTCATATAATCATAATTTGTATTTTTTCAAACTTTATTTAGTAGGTAAGGATTTTTTCTTAATTCAAAATGTAAATGATAATCTTCATAATCTTTATCTGGAACTCAAGTTTTTCAAACTTGTCATAATGGATATCATTTAGGAACAATATTTCAAACTTTTATATCATCATAAACTTTATTTAAATGTGCATAAAATATAACATCTCATTTCATAGTTTTTAACCAAACTTGATTTCATCTAAGTATATCAAGATTATTTTCTTTATCATCACTAGTTATATTATTTAATTTTTTAATTTTTGATAAATCTCAAAATTTGAAATCATTTATTACTTTAACAATTATTCAAGAATCTATAGAAACAACTTCTTGTCATAATGGAGCATCTATATCCCATCATTCATGTATTCAATCTGTATAATTTGCTCTATATGGTCTTAATCAATTTGGTAATTTATTTAAATTTTTTATTGGTAATTCATATCAAATTATAGGAATTTCATATTTTGTTTGTCTTTGATACAGTATATTTTCAATTATCTTTTGATTATAATTTAATTCTTTAAAATGCCTAGATTTTTGTACTAAATCTAGGTTTTCATTTTTTTCATCAACATTTAAAAATAACTTAAATTTATCTTTTATATTATTTATTTTTTCGTTTAAATTTCATAAATCATAAAAATCTAAATCAGTATATTTATTATATAACTCAAAATCAGAGATTAAATTTAATTCAAAATTAGTATTTGTTAAAATATTTCAATCAATATCTGATAAATAAAGATTATTATTTTTACAATTTTTATCCAAAATATCTAATCTAAATGCAAATATATTTTGCTTTGAGTAAAGATATTCGCTTTTAATATAACATTTTGAAAAAATTTTATAACTTGATAAATCATTATTAGAATTAAAAAGAACTATACTTCAATTTAAATTATTAGAATTTATATAAATATTTTTTGATGAAACATTTAAAAAGTTTATATTTGTATCTTTGTAAAAATTTGAATAAACCAAAGCATAATATGAAAAAAACAATATTCAAAAAAAACTAAGAATTGTAAAAAATATTTTGTTTCACATTTAAAACTAAATAAAATTATAAATTTTTTTGATTTTTGAAAATTTTTATTTTTTTTCAAATTTATTATTTTAAAAAGTTATTTTTAAAGTTTTTTTTCTTTTAT
>JAQUKG010000074.1 GCA_028719245.1 Candidatus Altimarinota bacterium
GATTATGATAAAAGACTTTTAGAAGAAAGATTAAAATATTATCCTGAACTTTTAGAAATAACACAAGAAATTTGAAAGAAAAAATATTGAGAAGAAAACTTAAAAATTATTCCTGAAGCAAAAGAAAAATTTTTAGCTTGGAGAAATAAATGAACTTGATATTTGCTTTTAACTAGAAATTCTTTAGAAGCTTATAATTTGTTAAAAGAAGGCTTAAAAGCAAATCCTTGAGATTGAAAAAAATGATATTCAAAAGAACAATTAGAAAAGATTTATAAACTAAGAAACTCTTTGAGATGAGCTTTGAAAGATGATATTTGAATAAAAGTAAATGATTATAGAGATTAACTCCAAACCTATGCAAACTCCACAAACTATAAATGAGTATATTTCAACTTTTCCAGAAAATATTCAAATAATTCTTGAAAATATTAGAAATATTATAAAAAATTCTCATCCAAATTTAACAGAAACTATAAATTATGGAGTCCCAACTTTTAAAATAAATTGAAAAAATTTTATTCATTTTTGAGCTTTTAAAAATCATATTTCAATATTTCCATGACCAAAAATTATAGAAATATTTGAGTCAAAATTAAAAAATTATAAAACATCAAAATGAGCCATTCAATTTCAGTTAAATCAAAATATAAATTATGAATTAATAAGAGATATTGTTAATTATAAGATAAGTATTTTATAATTAATTCTTGCTAAATACAAAAATAATCATATAATTATACAAGAATTATTTAATAATTATTAGATTTATGCATTTTACAACAACTACGGAAATAGCAAGAAAGGGAAGTAAAGCATTTAATATAAAAGATTATTCTTTTGTTTTAAATAATAATAAAAATATTTGACTTATAATCTGAGAAGAACTTTGAAAAGCTCTTATTGATAGTTGAGTTTTACAACAATTAAGAGAGGAACTTTGGGAATTAAATGATAAAGAAACAGTTGAAACTATTGAAAAATATAAATCTTGAGATATTAGTAATTCAATTAGTTTAAACGATTATAGAAAAAAGTATGGAATATAAAATTATATTTAATGATGAGAAATTATTAAAAAAAGATTTTTCAAAAATTCCAACAGATATTGTGAATAATATTTTTCATAAATTAGAGCATTTATCAAAAAATTGATTGGAAAATTTGCAAGTTAAGAAATTAAATAATTATTCTTTATGTGATTATAGATTAAGAGTCTGAGATTATAGAATTTTATTTAATATAAATGAAAATGAAATAATTGTATTTAGAATTCTTCATAGGTCAAAATTATACTAAATTCAAAAAATATGTTAAAATAAACTTAACATATTTTTTTATATTCAAAATTATGGAAACCTACATAAAACTCTCAACTTTAAATGACTTCATATTTTGTCCAAAAAGTATTTATTATCATAATTTATATGATAATTATGAAAAAAAGCTTTATCAAAATGAAGCTCAAATATCTGGAACTATTGCTCATGAAAATATAGATAATAAAACTTATTCTTCTTCAAAAAATGTTTTACTTTCACTTGATGTATATTGTGAAAAATATTGAATAGCTTGAAAAATAGATCAATTTTTTATTGGAGATTGAAAACTAGTAGAACGAAAAAATAAAATAGAAAAAATTTATACTTGATACAAATATCAACTTTGGGGACAAATGTTTTGTTTGGAAGAAATGTGATATGAAGTAAGTCATTTGCAGTTTTATAGTATGCAAGATAATAAAATTTATAAGATTTATAAGCCAAATTCTAAAGAATTGCTAGAATTTGAAAATATGATAGAAAAATATAAAAAATTTGATTTATTACAAAAACATTGGCAACAAAATACTCAGAAATGTTTAAAATGTATTTATAGAGAATTATGTGATTATTTTATTTGAGAAGTTTATCCACAATTAAGTTTATTTGAATAATAATATTATTATGCTACAATTTCCAGATTTTGAAGAAAAACAAATACTTTTTATAGAAAGTTTTGATACAAAAAATATTAATTTTGAAAATGAAAATCTTGTAATAAAAGAAGATTGAAATATAAAAAATAAAGTTTCACTTTATAAAATATTTACCATTTTTTTAATTTGAGAAACAACATTAACAAGTGTTTTAATAAGAAAATTCCAAGATTTTTGAATTACTTTAGTTTTATTAAAACAAAACTTTTTACCATATTTAGTTATTTGAAATGAAACAGAATGAAATTTTTTACTTAGAAAGAAACAATATGAAAAAACAGAAGACGAAATGCTTCATATAGCTAAAGAAATAGTAATTTTAAAAACAAAAAATCAACTTTCACTTTTAAAATGATTTAGAGAAAAAGATGAAAATATAAAAAAAGAAATTTTACAAATAAATGAAATAATTCAAAAAATTCCTAATTCAATGAATTATGAAAGTTTACTTTGATATGAATGAAATGTTTCAAAAATATTTTTTGGTAGTTATTTTTTAAGTATTGGTTGGAATAAAAGAGCTCCAAGAACAAAAATTGATATTCAAAATTTACTTTTAGATATTTGATATACTTATTTATTTCATTTTATTGAAGCACTTTTAAGACTTTATGGATTTGATAATTATTACTGAGTTTATCATAGAGTTTGGTATCAAAGAAAATCTTTAGCTCTTGATATTATGGAACCTTTTAGATGTATAATAGATAAAGCATTATTAAAAGCTTATAATTTAAAACAAATAGATAAAAAAGATTTCACCTTTAGAAATTGACAGTATGAACTTGATTGGAAAGATGCTAAAAAATATACAAAAATCTTTTTAATTGCAATTATGGACAATAAAAAAGAAATGTTTTATTTTGTAAAAGAATATTATAAATATTTTATGAAATGACGAGATGAATTTCCAAAGTTTGAGATTTAATCCCTCGGCTTTCATCTACTCCTTTTGAGAAAGGGGAAATAATAATTTCTAATTTTTAATTTATGTTAATAATAACTTATGATATAAGTAATGATAAAGTGAGAACAAAGTTTTGAAAATTTCTAAAAAAATATGGTAGGAGATTGCAATATAGTGTTTTTGAATTAAAAAATTCTGAAAGAATTTTAAATATTATAAAAATGGAAGTTGAAAAAGTTTTTAAGCCACAATTTACCTGAGCAGATAGTATTTTGATTTTACCATTTACAAAAGTTGATAGAGAAAAGGTTATTAGGTATTGACAACCAGCAATGGAAGAAGAGGAGATTTTATTTTTATAAAAGTTTTGATTTAAAAATAAAAATACATAAACTATTTCAAGTCCGAAAGCTCATTAATATAATCCGTTAAAAAAATGTAGAAAAACCTTTTAAAGGTGGAAGTTATGTTGTTTGTTTTAAAAAAAAATGTAAACCTAAGTCTTAATTTTTATAGACTATCTTAAATAAGCCAAAAGTCATAATTTATAATTTTAAATTATTTGTATCTTATTGGCTTATTTAACAAAAAATCGCTATTTAAAACCAATAATAAATTTCTACTTTTGTAGATTAAGCACGGTTATCATAATAAAAAGCATTTAAAACCAATAATAAATTTCTACTTTTGTAGATGCGTTAAAAACTATATGGCAACAAAAATTTAAAACCAATAATAAATTTCTACTTTTGTAGATAACGCAGAAAGCAGCTCAAGTTATACCATTTAAAACCAATAATAAATTTCTACTTTTGTAGATTAATTTTCTCAGTCTAAAGAATGAAAATATTTAAAACCAATAATAAATTTCTACTTTTGTAGATATAGTTATAGGCTTTGTAATCTGACTATTTAAAACCAATAATAAATTTCTACTTTTGTAGATAATATCTTTTATTGGATATTTTTTTGGATTTAAAACCAATAATAAATTTCTACTTTTGTAGATATAATACTTCTAATTGAAATATATTAAATTTAAAACCAATAATAAATTTCTACTTTTGTAGATATAGCAGATCAGTTTGAAGTATCATTTGATTTAAAACCAATAATAAATTTCTACTTTTGTAGATAAATCATCAACTCAAAAAGTGATAAAATTTAAAACCAATAATAAATTTCTACTTTTGTAGATATGGAATCTGGTCTTATTATCCGTCAATTTAAAACCAATAATAAATTTCTACTTTTGTAGATTTGTTGATGATAAATATATTTTTTCATCATTTAAAACCAATAATAAATTTCTACTTTTGTAGATTGAAACTGTAAGTGCTAATGCTAGAAGAATTTAAAACCAATAATAAATTTCTACTTTTGTAGATCTAATTCTGTTGATGTTTCTTGAACTATTTAAAACCAATAATAAATTTCTACTTTTGTAGATATATGATGAAACTATAAATTTTATTTTTATTTAAAACCAATAATAAATTTCTACTTTTGTAGATATAATCAGTTTTAAAAGATTGTCATAAATTTAAAACCAATAATAAATTTCTACTTTTGTAGATTTTTTCTTATTTCATTTTCTTTGATTTATTTAAAACCAATAATAAATTTCTACTTTTGTAGATACGAAAAAATATGAGTTCAATGATATATTTAAAACCAATAATAAATTTCTACTTTTGTAGATTAATTGTTTCCATATTTTTAAAATTAATTTAAAACCAATAATAAATTTCTACTTTTGTAGATAAAGCTCTTAATTGTTCGTGAGAAATATTTAAAACCAATAATAAATTTCTACTTTTGTAGATTATGAATTCTGTCTGTTTTATTTATTTAATTTAAAACCAATAATAAATTTCTACTTTTGTAGATAATTAATTCAAACCTGATCTAAAAGTATTTAAAACCAATAATAAATTTCTACTTTTGTAGATATATTCAAAATTCTATGATACCATACTTATATTTAAAACCAATAATAAATTTCTACTTTTGTAGATATGATGATAAAAAACAAGTTAGAAGTCATTTAAAACCAATAATAAATTTCTACTTTTGTAGATTCATTAAGTTGGCAAAATATGTATATAATTTAAAACCAATAATAAATTTCTACTTTTGTAGATTCAATGCACCTGTTATTTTTACATAAGCATTTAAAACCAATAATAAATTTCTACTTTTGTAGATACAATAGAACTTAATTGTGGATAGTATATTTAAAACCAATAATAAATTTCTACTTTTGTAGATATAATAACAAGAGATGTTAAAATTAACATTTAAAACCAATAATAAATTTCTACTTTTGTAGATAATTCACAAACAGAGATAAAGACAGTATCGATATTCTTTCAGCTGCTGCTGGTGCTCAAAAGCCTGGAGTTTGGGATTTAACCGGAGTTAACATCTCACAATCAATTCCTGGCATGCAAGCAACAGGATCATACACAATTAATATGA
>JAQUKG010000075.1 GCA_028719245.1 Candidatus Altimarinota bacterium
ATAAAAGATATTGTGTGATTTAATATATCAGATTTAAAATCAATATTCACTTTTCTTTTTTCAGCTTGATCTATTGCACTATCAACTAATATTTTTAAAAACTCAGTTTGTGAAATTCAAGACTTTTCCCAAAGGTGCATTTGCATCGCCCCGGGAATAGGATTTATTTCATTTACATAAAGTTGATTGTTTTTTTCATCATACAAGAAATCAATTCTTGGAGCTCATCCAAGTCTAAATAATTTAAATATTTTTTTAGCCATATTTTGAATATCTAAAGTGACATTTTCTGGGATATCTGCTGGAATTTTTACTACTTTTTTATTTCCTGTCATTGTTCATCATCAATCTTTACTAACAATATACTTTTTTTCAAAACTTAAGAAATTAGAATCAGCATTTGGTTGCTCAACATAAGTTGTAATTACTTCTCAATCTTTTTCACAAACTGCACAATTAAGTTCAATTAAATTATTTACTCATTCTTCTACAATTATCTCAGGAGAAAAATGTTCAGCCACTTCAATAGCATTTTTAAGTTCTTCACTATTTTCAACTTTTGAAATTCAAATTGAAGATCATAAATTGTAAGGTTTTACAAAAAGTGGATATTTTAAATTTTTTTCAATTTCAGCTATATCTGATTTTCATTTTTCAAAGTATAAATAGGGAACTATTGGTAAATTATTTACTTTAAATAAATCTTTAGAAATTATTTTATCTAAAGTAGTTGATCCTCATAAAATTCCAGGTCAAACATAAGGAACTTCTAGCATTTCACAAAGTCATTGTATACTTCAATCTTCTCAAGCTAATCAGTGTAAAATATGAAAAGCAATATCTAAAATTATTTCCTCTTTTTTACCAAATAATCATTTTTCTTTTTGAGTTAAATGCATTTTAGAATCATTTTCTCATAGATCTAAAGATAATTCAACTCAAGAAAAATCAAAATCTTTAATTTTTTTGATATCAATAAAATCTTTATTATAAATCCATTTTCATTTATTTGTTATATAAATAGGGAATACTTCAAATTCTTCAATTCTTTCAAGCCATTTCATAACAACATAAGCAGAAGTAATTGAAACATCATGCTCAGCTGTTTTTGAGCCGAAAAATACTCAAATATTTTTTTTCATAATTTTAAAGGTTAAATTTTAATTATTTTAATAAATTTCAAACACTATTATGAATTATATCTGTAATAAGGCTTATTGTATTATTTTTATAATCTTTTTTTCAAGTTCACCTAAGTTGTTTAGGTAAATTATTTATTCAAGTTCATCAAATTCATGAACTATCATTATTTTTTAACATATTTAAGAATAATTAAAATAAAATTATTTTTTTGTTTTAAAAATACTAACTATTTCCAGAAATATAAATAAAATTATAAAATTTATAAAATATAAAAATACTTCGTGTTGATTTATAAAATATGTGATTTTATCTCACAAATTAATAAATAAAAATGTAATTCATAAAAAACTAATTATGATTTTTGAATAATTATTTTGAGTAAATAATTTAATTTTTTCTTCATTAATAGGTTTAATATATTTTTGATGTAAAAATACAAAAAACATTGAAGCTATAAAAATAAAAAATGGGAATAAATTTGTAATTTGAATTTTATTTTCTATATCAGGAGTTCATTTTATAAGCATTTCTATAGCAACAAAAAGTATTACAAGTAATCAAATCCATTGAATAATAGGATATTTATTTAAAGATTTTGCAATATAATTAGAAGCAAAAGCCATTAAAATAATTGAAAAAACAAGTCAAATTCATAAAGTTATAATATTTCCATGACTTGCTCAAGCAACTGCTAACACATTATCTAAACTCATTGAAACATCAGCAATTATTATTGTATAAATAGCAGCCATAAATCAAATATTTTTAGTTTGTTTATTATTTTCTTCATGATTATTTCATCAAATTCTCAATTCTTTATAAAATTTCCAAACAACATATAAAAGTAAAACTCATCAAGCAAATCTAAGTCAAGTCATATTTAACAGAATTGTCGCAAATAATGCGAATCAAATTCTCATAATAGTTGCAAGAAATATTCAAACTAGAATTGCTTTTTTTCTTAATTTATCTGGTAGATTTCTTGTTGCCATTCAAATAACTATTGCATTATCTCAACTCATAACTATATCAATAATAATTATGTTTACTAAAGCAAGTAATCAAGAGATGGTAAATATATTAAAAAAATCTTGCATAAAAATAAGTTAATCATAAATTTAAAATAGTATATAAAATTTATTATAAATTCAAATTTAATTTACACTAAAAAAAGTAAAAAGTTTTTTCTATTCTACTTTTTCTGTTCTACTTTGGTAATTCATTTTTTGCTTGTTTTTTAATTTTCTACTTGCAAAACTAATCTTTTAACTTTTTTATAGTAATTTGATACATTCTTATAATTCTTTATAATTCAATCTTGAATATCCATTTCATATTTTAATTCAGGATTTTTTTCAATTAAATTAAAAAAATAAAATAATTGATTTGTATAATATATAAAAGTTTTATAATTTTTAATTATTCAATTTGTTGTTTGAGTTGAATAATTTCATTTTCTATATTGAAGAATTATTTCATCTCTAATTAATTTATCATAATTAACCATTTTAGAATATGATTTTTGTAAATCTTCATTTTCAAAACTGTAAACATCCAAACTATCAAGACTTAAATCATAAATCATTGGTCAATAGTTTAAATTTAACATATCTTCAATTAATCAATTTTCATTTGCAAGACTAATTTTAGTTGAAAAAATTAGAAATATTGTTATAATCACAAAAAATATTTTTTTCATATATAAATATTTAAAAAGTAAGGAGTATTTATAATAATTTTATTTAATAAGTCAAGAGAAAATGTCTAAAAACTTTTATGATATTTTATGAAT
This sequence comes from Candidatus Altimarinota bacterium, assembly GCA_028719245.1. Taxonomy (GTDB): domain Bacteria; phylum Patescibacteriota; class Gracilibacteria; order BD1-5; family UBA6164; genus UBA7396. The sequence continues at coordinate 2,936 of JAQUKG010000075.1, forward strand.
ATCAAAAACAGCAACAAATGATGAAATAAAAAAGGCTTATAGAAAGCTTGCGATGCAATATCATCCTGATAGAAATAAATCAAATAAAGAGGCGGAAAATAAATTTAAAGAAATAAATCAAGCTTATGAGACATTAAGTGATGATAAAAAGAGAAAGAATTACGATATGTTTTGAAATCAAGATTTTTCTTCTGGAAATCCTTTTTCTAGAGAATGATGAAATTATTCATATGATTACTCAAATTCTTGAATTGACTTAGAAGATTTATTTTGAAATTTTTCTTGAAAGGGAAGAACTAAAACATCTTGAATTGACTTAGAAGATTTATTTTGAAATGAATGATTTAGTAGTAAGAGTACAAAAAATTCTAAAAAACAACAACAAGAACAAGAAAATTTAGATATAGAAAAAACTTATGAAGTTCCAATTTTTGATTTAATTTTAGGTTGTAAAATAGAAGTTGAATGATATTTAAAACAAAAAGCAAAGTTAAAGATTCCAAGTAATACAAAACCATGAACAAAATTTAGAGTAAAAGATTTTTGAAAAAGTGTTGGTTGAAAAACCTGAAATCTAATAGTTATAATTGATACTAGAATGCCAAAACATATAAGTGATATTGATTTAAAATTACTTGAAAGTATAAGATATAATATTTGATATTAAAAAAGTTTTTAATATATTTTTAAATTGGTAAAAATTGAAAAAATAATTATAATATGACAAATATCAATAAATATTAAAAATGAAAACTAATTTAATTCATAAAAATATAGCAATTCTTGGATTTGGAAAAGAATGAGAATCAACATTAAGATTTTTACAAAAAAACTGAATTTTGGATTGAAGTGTAACTATTTTAGACAAAAATTTAAATTTAAAAATAAGTAATTTTGATTGAAAAGTTATTGTTTGAGAAAATTACTTGAACGATTTAGAAAAATACGATTATATCTTTAAATCACCTTGAATAAGTCTTTACACAAATAATTTACTCTACTTAAAAGATAAAATACTAACTCAAACAAAATTATTTTTTGAGTTTTATAAATGAAAAATTATTTCAATTACTCAGACAAAATGAAAATCTACAACTGCAACCTTAGTTTATCAATTATTAAAAAATGCCTGATATAATGCAAAGCTTGTATGAAATATTTGAAATCCAGTTTTAGATGAAATAGATATAGAAAAAGATAATTATGATTTTGTAGTTTACGAATTATCAAGTTATATGCTTGAAGACTTAGAAAATCATCATAGTTTTATTTCAATTTTATGAAATATATTTCCAGATCATTTGGATTGGCATTTAAATTTTGAAAATTATTCTAAGGCTAAAAAAAATATACTAAAAAACTCAGATAATATTTTAGTTTGACTTGGTTTATATCCAAAAATTGAAAAAGAACTCTTAAATCGCAAATTTTTAACTTTCGGTCCAAAAGACTGATATATTAGCCATTTTGATAATAGTTTTTTTATAAATTGAGAAAAAATTGATATTAAAGTAAATCCAAAAATTCCATGAGAACATAATTTGAATAATTTTTGTTCAATTTTAGCAACTGCACATATAATTTGAATTGATTATAATATTTTTGAAAAAACTATAAATGAATTTGAATGACTTCCACATAGACTTCAAAATATATGAAATTATAAATGAATAACTTTTATAGATGATGCAATTTCAACAACTCCAGAAAGTACAATTGAATGAATTAAATCATTTAATTGACTTGTTCAAACAATTTATTTAGGTTGAACTGATAGATGATATGATTTTAAAAATCTAGTTAAAATTTTAGAACAATATAATATTAAAAATATAGTTTTATTTCCAGATAGTTGAAAAAGAATTAAAAAATTACTTCGCAAAGCCAATTATAATATATTAGAAACAAAAAATATGAAAGAAGCTGTAATATTTAGTTTTAAAAATACACAAGCTTGAAAAATATGTTTATTATCAAATGCAGGTCCAAGTTATAGTTTATGGAAAAATTTTTGAGAAAAATGAGATGAATTCAAACAAGAGATTTTAAATCAGTATAAAAATTTAGAACAATAAAATATATATACAAAAACTGAAGTTATTCAGCTTTTTATTAAAACTAAACTTCCAATTAAATCACATTACATAACATACATTATGTAATGTATTTTAGATTTTTATTTTAAGTTCCCTTTTTTATTGGATTTTATGAAAAGTGTAGTAAAATTCTTTTGAATATTTTTGTTACAAATCTTACTTTTTTTGATTTTATCCAATTTTTTATTGCTTTATCAAAAGAGATATTATTAACTTTTAAGTCTTCTCAACTATCTTTTTCTCTTATAAATTATATTAATATTTCATTTTTCTTTTTTTTAAATATTTTAAT
>JAQUKG010000076.1 GCA_028719245.1 Candidatus Altimarinota bacterium
AGTTTTAAAAAGAATAAAAATTTTGAAAAATAATTTTTAATTTGATTTTTGGTAAAAAATATATAATAAGCTAGATTTAGCTATTAAATAATAATTATTATGTGATTTTGGACTTATTATATACTAAAAGATAATGATAATATTGAATTACTAAACTTTTTTATGAAACTAGATATAAGAAAACCCCTAAGAAAATTACTTGATATATAGATTTTATAATTGAGTGAGAAAGTAAAAATGATTTATTACAAAAAATTTTTAAACTTATAAAGTGAAAAAAGTTTTTAGAAAATTGATATGAAAAGGCAGATTATATTATGATGTATAATGATATTAGAAAATGTAAACCAATGGATATTAGTAAAATAAAGTTTTATAACTACAATAAAAATTATAAATGAAAATATTTAGATTTTTAAAAGATCTGTATAGTTTTGAATATGATTAATTTTTTAAGCTAATTTTTTATCTTTATTTACCCCATGAAAAACAATCCATACATTCAAATAATCCAAACTGACACACATATTTTACAAGATACTACAAAAATTTATTCCAATGCTTGAAATTGGAGTAGTTTTTTTGATAATCAAAATGAGATTTATTTAGAAATTTGAACTGGACTTTGAAACTTCTTTTCGCTAGAAGCAAGTGAAAATCAAGATAAAAATTTCATTTGAATGGAGATAAAATACAAAAGGCTTTTTAAAACTGCGGAAAAATCAAGAAATTTATGAGTGAAAAATTTTGTTGTTTTAAAAGACTTTGGTCAAAATATTGATAAAATATTTGCTAAAAATGAAATCTCAAGAACTTATGTATTTTTTCCAGATCCTTGGGATAACAAAGATAGACAAAAGAAACATAAACTTTTGCAAAAAGATTTTCTTATAAAACTTTATAATATCACAAAAGTTTGATGAAAATTTTGCTTTAAAACTGACCATTTAAACTATTTTAGAGAAGTTTTAGAAATTATAAAAGAACTAAATTTATGGAAAATAGATTTTCTAAGTTATGATTATGAAAAAGAAAGTGAAATTTTTAACAAACAAAAATTAACAGAATTTGAAAGTATGTTTAGAGAAGATAAATTGAAAATTAATTATTGTGAGTTTGTAAAATAAAAAACTTTTAGTTTTCCCATTTTTTCATCCATTCTTCTAAATTTTTGATATTTTGAGAAAAACACATTCATTTTTCTGTAAGACAATAGATAGTTTTATTCTTTGTATTTGCTTTAATATGACTTGAAACAAATCAATTTTTTTCAAGTTCTTTAAGTCTTGTTGATAAAATTCTTGGATTTATTCAAACAAGAGTTTTTTCTATATCAGAAAAACACATACATCAATCTGAAACAGATTTTATAATTAGTAAAATCCACTTTTTTCATATAAAACTAAATAAATTTATTACGGGACAAATTTCTTTTTCAGATATTTTTTCAGATATTTTTTCAGACATTATTTTAATAATTATTAAATATCTTATTTATTCTAAATATTATTTGTATTTTTTCAAATTTTTTGTAAAATCTTGAAAAATATTTTTAACTTGACTTAGGTAATGTTTATATATATTTATGCCTTTTTAGTTTTATGATTTTTAAATTCATTTAAAGATATTTTTATAAAGCATTCTTTAAAAAATATTGATAGTTGAGTTTTGGCTTGATTTGTGTCTTTATTTGCCTTTTTTCTTACACTTCCTTTTTTGTATAATGAATGATTACCTAAAACTTTTTCACCGAATTTTATTTGGATTTTAGTTTTCGGTTGAGTATTTTATTATTCTTGAAAATATTTTAATTTTAAAAGTTTGAGCTTATGAGATATTTCTCTTATTAGCCCAATGAAATGACTTGTAACAATAAGTACTATTTTAACATCTTTTTTACTTTTATGAGAAAAAGTAAGTATTATTTGATGAATTTGATTATTTTTAATAGTTGCTTGAACTTATTTGTTAGCAGTTGAAAAAGGGCATAAAAATATATTTGATCCTATAAAAGCATTATGGATAAATCCTTGATCTAAAATGTATTTGATTTGTATAATATTTTATTGATTTACTGTTACAATTGATCGTATTTGAGTTTTAGGAAGCTCTGTTTGGTTTTGGACTGCTTGTATGAATTTATCTGTATTTTTATTTAGTTTACCAGATATTATAAAACATAGAAAAGTATTTTTTAAAAATTTTAAAAAAATTTATATAAGTTTCTTTTTTATATGTTTATTGCATTTTATAGTTGCAACTTCTTAAATGTATATTCTTAGTCAAGTATTAGCCCCATATGCTTCAGCTTTTAAAACTTCTTCAGCTTTATTTGCAGTAGTTATATGATGATGGGTTTTTAAAGAAAAATGACTTTTACAAAGATTTTTCTCAGCACTTATAATACTTGTTTGAGTGGTTTTGATTTCTTTTTATCCATAATTGTATGCTACAATATTCACTTTTTTGAATAAAACCTGATGTTTTTTATGATAAATCTATTCCAAGAGAAGATGGAAGTGGATTAAAAATTCCTTTACCAAAACCAGAAGATTTTATTGCAGAAATTATTTGAGAATTACAAAAAGTTTGACTTGAAATAAAATCTGAAAGAAAATATTTAGTTTCAAGAGAAATAGCTTTGAAGCATTATAGCGAACATGAATTTGTTTATGATATAAAATCAAGAATTTCAAAACAAGAGTTTTTGGCAAGATATATGGTTAGCGATTATTCTTATTGGATAGTTTTTTATTGAGAAAATACTATAAAGCTATGAAGAGAAGTTTTGAAAAATATTAGAGAAAAATATCTACTAACTCCTTGGTTTGCAAGATATAGTTTAATGCATGCTTCGGATAATCCAGTTTGAGCTATAGAAGAAATAAAACTTCATTTTCCTGAGTTTAGTTTTTAAATTTTTTAAACTTCCACTATTATTTATTCACTATTCACTAAATATGTATTCAATTCACGATGAAGATAAAATAAAAGAGCTTTTCAAGGAAGCAAAAATTCCAAATTTTAGATATGCTCAAATAGAAAATGCAATTTATAAAAATTTTATTACTGATTTTAACCAAATACAAACTATTCCAAAAGATTTAAGAGAATTTTTAAATAATAATTTTTATTATAATTCGTTAGAAGTTGACCATATGGTAACTTCTGGAAACTGACAAACTACCAAAATACTTTTCAGAACCTCCCCTAACCCCTCCTTATCAAGAGGGGAAAAAAAAGGAGAGCTGATAGAGGCTGTTATTATGAGACATTTAACTGGAAGAAATACACTTTGTGTTTCTTGTCAAGCAGGTTGTCCGATGGCTTGCTCATTTTGTGCAACTTGAAAACTTTGACTTAAAAGAAATTTGGAATTTTATGAAATAGTTGAGCAAATTATGTTTGCTGCAAAAATGCTAAATGATGAGTGAAGTGTTTTAAGAAATGTAGTTTATATGTGAATGTGAGAACCAATGTTAAACTATGACAATGTCAAAAAATCAATTGAAATTGCTTGTAATCAAAAGAAAATAAATTTGGCAAATAGAAGAGTGACAGTTTCAACTTGTTGAATAGTTCCTGGAATTAAAAAATTTATGGAAGATTTTCCTCAGACCTCTCTTGCTATCTCAATTCATGCTCCAAATGATGAAATAAGAAAGGGAATTATGCCAGTAGATCATACTTACAATTTAGATAAGCTTATGCAAGCACTTGATGAATATGTTGTAAAAACTAATAAAAGAATTTTTTATGAATACATTATGCTTAATTGAGTGAATGATAATATAAAATTAGCTTATGAACTTTGAAATCTTTTAAAATGAAGACTTGCTCATGTAAACTTTATTCCATATAATCCTGGAGAATGATCTGGGGGAGTTGATTTTAAACCAACTCCAAGATTTTTAATAGAAAAATTTCAAAGAGTTTTAGAAGAATTTTGAGTTCCTTCAACTATTAGAGCAACAATGTGAGATGATATAGATGCAGCCTGCTGACAACTTGCAAATAAAAAAAATGAAGAAGAAAATTAAACTTTACTTTTAAATAAAAAAGATTATAAACATCGCATATTTTATACTTTTTACTTTTATTTTTATGGATAAATTATTTTTCAAATTATTTTTAATTATTTTACTTTGACTTTGAGCTTTTTATTATGCTTTTCCTTGGTCTAATTATAGTATAGATATGCCATTTACTTGAAAAGATTATAAATTATGACTTGATTTACAATGATGAGTTGAACTTGATTATAAAGTTGATTTAACTGAAGTTCAAAAAGAACCAAACTATGGTATTTCAAGGGAAAATTGAATTATAGAATGATTAAAATCAATAGTTGATAAAAGAGTTGAAGCATTAAAAATAAATGATTCTGTTATAACTACAGCTAGTTATGGTTCAGAAAAACATATTATTGTTCAAATTCCTTTGAAATGAACAAATAAAAAAGAAAATGATTTAAATATAAAAAGAGCAAAAGACACTATTTGAAAAGTTATGAAGATAGAATTTAAAGAAAAAAGAATTGAAATTACTCCAGAAGATATTAAAGAAAGAAGATATATTTCTCAAAATCTTTTAAATGAAGCACTAACATCAAAATATGATTTTTCTGTTTCTCAAGCAAAATTTCATGATACTTATGAAAATATTTTTGCTTGAAGTTTAACTTGAAGTTTAGCAGATTTATCTAAAAAATATTTTACTTTAAAAAAAGAAAATTTAAAAACTTGAATTTATAAAGAAATTTTAACTTGAACTTGAATTGAAACTTATTCAATTGATAATAATCAAGTAAAATCAATTTCAGATCCTTGATATTGGATTTTAGACATAAAAAATATTTCTGGTGATAATATTGATTTTGATTATGCTTTTGTTTCAGCTAAGACATCAGAGTAGAAACCAGCAATAGATTCTAAGTGAAGAATATTAAATGATAAATATTTTGTAAATTCTTCAGTTCAATATAATCAAGCTTACCAACCAATGGTAGAGTTAACTTTTAATCAAGAGTGAGCTGAAATTTTTTGAGAGTTAACAACTAGATTAAAATGACAACAAATAGCAATATTTGTTTGATGAGAAATGCTTACAGCTCCAACTGTAAATGATGCAATTTTAACTTGAAAAGCAGTTATTACTTGAAATTACACTAGTGAAACAGCAACTAAATTATCTCAAGATATAAATACTTGAGTAGTTCCAGCACCAATTTATTTAACTTCAGAAAGAACTATTGATTCTAAACTTTGACTTAATTCCTTAAATCAGTTAATT
>JAQUKG010000077.1 GCA_028719245.1 Candidatus Altimarinota bacterium
TAAATGGTTGAATTGATAAACTAAAAACTCCAGAAAAATCTATATTTTTATGACAATATTGAACTTGTCTCAGATTTCTTTTATGAGTTGCAATTTTGGTTTGTGATGAAGAAATAACTTTTACTTGAGAGCAAAGACTTTTAGAAAGACCATTAAAAGATTTATTTGATGGAATAGAACAATTATGAATAAATGTTGATTATAAACCTTGAGAATATGTAAAAGTTAAAAGAAAACTAAAAAACAATATAAATAAAATAAAAATGAACGGAAATTCTTCTAGCCAGTTTTTCACTTCCATACTTCAAATAGCACCAGTTTTAGAAAACTGACTTGAAATAGAAGTTATTTGAGATTTGGTTAGTAAACCATATATTGATATCACAATAAATGAGATGAAAAGTTTTTGAGTAAAAGTTGAGAATATGGATTATAAATATTTTAAGGTTGAGAGGCAGGAATATGGTATAGATAATTCATGAATTATCTCTACAAATATAAATAATGAAATTTTAATAGAATGAGATGCTTCAGCTTTAAGTTATATAGCTTGTTATATAGCACTTCACGGTTGAGAAATAGAAATAAATAATATTTGAAAAAATTCTAAACAATGAGATTATAAATTTCTAGATGAAATGAAAATATTTTGACTTGCATATACTTCTCAATGAGAAACTACCATTTTAAAAGCTCCTTGAATAAATAAAGTTGATTTAAGTAAATATAAAAACTATAAAGTTGATTTTGAAAATATGCCAGATGTAAGTATGAGTTTTATGATTATGAGTATATTTTTACCTTGAATTACCACAATTACTTGACTAAAAACTTTAAATCTAAAAGAATGTCTTAGAATTGATGCGATGAGAGATGAATTAAGAAAGCTTTGAATAGAAGTTCAAAGTGATAGTGAAAGTATAAAAATTGGAGAATATAAAAAATGTAGAGATAATTCATTAATTATCTCTACAAATATAGATATAGAAACCTATAGCGACCACAGAATTGCAATGTGTTTTTGAACTTTAAACACTTTTATTTTAGGATTAAATATTTTAAATCCAAGCTGTGTTAGTAAAACTTATCCAGAATTTTGGAAAGATTTAGAAATGTTAACAAAATAAAAACAAGCGAAGCTTGTTTTTATTTTGTTTTTACTTGAATTAATTTTTATGTGCTTAAAATTTCTTCAATTCCTAAAGATATTCCTTTGATAACAGTAGATTTTCATTTAGAACTTTTAATTTTTCATTCTTTTACTCAAATAGCAACTAGAACTGGAGTTATAAAATGAATATATAAATTTAAATCAACTGATAAAGCAACTCCTTCTCCTCAGCTAGTGGTCTCTACTGAACTGATAAAACCTGTAGTAGATGTGAAAGCTATAATAACTCCATTTAATTTTTCTTTAAAGTATTCTAATTTATCTAAAGAAGTAATAGAACTAATATAATCTAAAAATTCTTCTTTTAATTTTTTAATATCACTTCTACAACCTTGAGTTTCTTTAAGTATATTAAAAACCCTTTTTAAGAGATACAAAAAGCTCCTCTTGTTGGTCGTCTTTTAAATCTTCTGTCATAAATTAAATTTAATTAAAAAGTTAAGAACTCATTATATTAAAAAAAAATAAAATACAAAAGATTTTTTTAAAATTAAAAATTCTAATATTAAACCGGACACTTTGAGTATAATAAAAATACTAAGATTATTAATTATTAATAGATTTAATTTTTTTACATATTTTACTAGTCTTGTCAAATCTTTTTTTACTTTTTATTTTTAATATAATCTTTTAAGTTATAATTGGCTATATTATAACTAATTTAAATCTATGAATACACATTGAAACCTTTTTCGTATAACTACTTTTGGTGAATCTCACGGAAATGCATTATGAGTAGTTATTGACTGACTACCAGCAAATTTTAAAATTGATTTAGAAAATATTGCTTATGAGTTATGAAGAAGAAAACCTGGACAAAGTAAAATTACAACCCAAAGAAAAGAAAATGACGAAGACTTTGAAATATTGTCTTGAATATTTGAATGATACTCAACAGGTCATCCAATAACTATAATAGTTAAAAATGAAAATCAAAAATCAAAAGATTATAATAATATAAAAGATTTATTTCGTCCAAATCATGCTGATTTAACTTATTTTTTAAAGTATTGAATTAGAGATTATAGATGAGGTTGAAGAAGTTCTGGAAGAGAGACTTTATCAAGAGTTATAGCTTGAGCAATTGCAAAACAATATTTGAAAGAAAAATTTTGAATAGAAATATTTGCTTTTACTAAGCAAGTTTGAAAATATAAATGTGAAAATATTAATTACAGTTTTATAGAAGAAAATATTTTAAGAACTGCCGATGAAAAAAAAGCTCCTGAAATGATAAAGTATGTTGAAGAAATCGCTTCAAATGGAAATAGTGTAGGTTGAATTATTGAGTGTCATATAAAAAATCCACCTGCTTGACTTGGGGAGCCAGTTTTTTGAAAGATTAAATCAATTCTTGCTTCAAGTATGCTTTCAATTGGTTGAGTTCTTGGTTTTGAATATGGGGCTTGATTTGATACAGTAAATTTAACTTGAGAAAGTTATAACGAATGATTTGAAAATAAAAATTGAAAAATATATTCCCCTCATAATAATTACTCTTGAATTTTAGGTTGAATTACAACTTGAGAAGATGTAATTTTTAGAGTTGCAATTAAACCAACTTCAAGTATTTATTCAAAACAGAAAACTGTTGATGTACATGGAAATGAAGTTGATTTTCAAATATCTGGAAGACATGATCCTTGCATACTTCCAAGAGTCATTCCAGTTATTGAAGCTATGAGTGCTATTGATTTACTTGATTTAGTGCTTTTAGATAATTCAAGGAGATAGAATAAGATAATAAATTTGACTTCATTCTAAAAAAATATATAACTATTTGGAATATACTCTAATTATTACTATATGAAACATTTTTTTGAAGTCCAAAAATATTTGCTTGATAATATATTTAGTGAGGTAAGAGAACTATTTTATGAAATTGATTTTAATGAAAGACTTATATGAGTTATATGACCTAGATGAGTCTGAAAATCAACTATTTTAATAAAATACCTTAAATCTCAAGATTTATCAAAGTCTTTATATATTTCTGCTGATAATATTTATTTTTTAGAACACAATTTATTTGAATTTACTTTACAATTCAAAAGAGATTATGATGGAGATTTACTAATAATTGATGAAATACATAAATATAAAAACTGGCAACAAGAACTAAAAAATATATATGATAGTTTGCCAAATATGAAAATAATTTTCTCTTGAAGTTCAAGTATTGATTTAAAATGATGAAATTATGATTTATCAAGAAGAGCTAAACTATATTATCTAAATGGATTTACTTTTAGAGAATTTATAAATTACAACTATAAACTAGATATACAAAAAATTACTTTAAACGATATCTTAATTAATCATATCAAAGTATCCCAAAACTTGCCAAATATACCTATTATAAAATATTTTAAAGAATATTTAGAAATTTGATATTATCCATATTATGTAAATGAAAAACAAAAAGATAACTTTAAAATATTAGAAACTATAAATAAAACTATATATGATGATATAGCAAATTTTTACAACCTAAAAACTGAAAATCTAGGTTATTTTAAAAGAATATTAAACTATTTATCTATAATAGATCCTTGAGAAGTAAATTCAAATAAGATTTCAAAAACTCTACAAATAGACAATAAAACAGTAAACACATATCTAGAGATTCTTGAAAATTGATGACTTATAAAATTTCTTCTAAAAGATGTTTATGGCTACAATATTATGAAAAATACTTCTAAAATTTATCTAGACAATACAAATATACTCTATGCTATAAATTCAAATATCTTACAAGAAATAAAACTTTGACTTTTAAGAGAAACTTTTTTTGTAAATGCTATTTCAAATTCTAAGAATAAAATATCTTTTAGTAAAATTTGAGATTTCTTAGTTAATGATTATATAGTGGAAATATGAGGAGAAAACAAAACTTTTAAACAAATAAAAACTAAAAAAGAAAATTCTTTTTTAGTTTTAGATAATATAATTGTCTGAGAAAAAAATATTATTCCTTTATGGTTGTTTGGATTGATTTAGAAGCAAAATAAAAACAAGCTTTGGTTTTTATTTTGCTATAGAATTATCTCCATTTAGTATAGTTTCATTAATTTTCTGTTCAAATTTATCCATCGCTTCTGATATTCTCTGTTTTTGAGCTTTCAATTCTGTCTTACTTTCTGGTATATGAGAAATATCAATTCTTATAACTTGTAAAGTATTTTTTAAAAATCATTTAATTTCTCTTATATTACCTAACGCTATTTGTGTATTTTCTCAACCATTTGGATTCTTTCTAACATAATCATATTCTTCTATCAACTGTTCATATGCAGACTGCATTTTCTCAGCATTTTTTACTATATTTTCTGTTATTCTTTCCATATTTGATAAATCAAAAGCATTAACATAATTTTCCCCATCATATGGTAATTTAGGTTTTTCTTGTTTTGGCTTTTCTTTTGGTCTTTCAACCTTATGTTTTTCACTCATACAAATAAATTAAAAAATAAATTCATATGTATTATAAACTAAAAATTTATAATTTATAAATTTATCTAACTTATTACTATCTGACTTAAAAAATTATAAAATTGCATTTTTATTAAAAAATATATAATCCACTAAACATAAAAATAACTAAAAGATATGCAAGAACTACAAACATATAGAAATCAAATTGATGAAATTGATACTGAAATAATTGAACTTTTCGCTAAAAGATTGGAAGTTGTAAAAAAAGTTTGAGAATACAAAAAAATTCATAATATACCTACATTGCAACCAGCTCGTTGGCAAGAAATTTTAGAGAAAATTAAAAAAAATGCTTGAAAATTTTGAATTGAAGAATATTTTATAGAAAATATTTGGAATGAAATTCATAAAGAGTCTTTAAAATTGGAAAATAAAATATTCTCAAAATAGTATATTTCTATATATTATTTTCTACAAACTAATCTATAATTTATGAAAATTTATTACCAATGAAACCCTTGAGCTTACTGAAATAAAGCTACCAATAGTGTATTAGAGCAATTATCTTGAAATTTAAAAATAACTAAAAATGATTTAATTTGAGTAG
>JAQUKG010000078.1 GCA_028719245.1 Candidatus Altimarinota bacterium
ATTTTCATTTTCTACAATTGTGTTTTGAGTTAAAATTGAAAGGTTTGTTAAATTATCATTTACAAATTTTAAAGGATTTATAGTGTATAAAATAGCACTTTCTCTACCAAGTCAAATATTTACTCAATCAAAAAATCATACATTTGCCATTTTCATATCATTGCTTGTAAACGGCCAATATGGGTGAAATGGAGCTGTTTCTAAATCTATTTGAAAATGAAGATGTGAAACGGTTGCCTCTCAAGTATATCATACATATCAAATTAATTCTCATTTATCAATTTTATTTCAAGCTATAACAATTGATTTTGACATATGTGCATAAAGACTATAAATATCTCATGTTTTTCAATTTGGTAATGGAACTCAATTATGTTTAACTAAAACATAATTTCAATATCAAGCTGGTTGATATCAAATATCAACTACAACTCAGGCAGCTATATTTTTTATAGGAGTTCATTCTGGAGCAACTATATCAATTCAAGGGTGAGATCAGGCAAACTCTTTATAATCAAAATTATAATCTCACATATATGGAACTGTATATATAACTCTTTGTGTTATAGTTTGAGAATATTCATCTGAATTTGTATCTAAACTTTCAATATTTTTTCAAAAAATATTTGGATTATAAATTGGAGTTTTTATAAAATCTTTTGATTCAATATCATTATAATTTCTTTTTCTTTCATCATAACTTAATTTTATAGGATTAGGAACAAATTCAATTGGATAAATAGTTCAACTAAATTTATCTGATTTGATATTTTTATAATCAAGTATTGAACTATACAAAAAAGAATTATTTATTCAAAATAAGTAAAAGAAAAATAATATTCAAGTTGATATTATTGAATGTATATAATATTTTTCTCAAAAAGTAAATTTATTCATTTTTTTTTGTTTTTATTTTATAAATCAAGGTAATATTATCATACTTTTTATAAAAAAACAAAAAAATGAATATAAAAATTAGATTTTTTAAAAAACACTATGGTTTGCTTTAGAAGACTATTAAAATACTAATAAATAAATTTTTTCCAAGTCTATAGTTTATTTTAAATACTTGATTTTATTTTCTACTAATTATAACTTTATCACTTCCAATTAAAATTCAATCTTTATAAACTTCAACTTTTATAATTGTATCTTTTCAAATATCTTCAATACTTAAAAATTCTCAGTCAAATATTTTTTCATTGATATACCAAACAATTTTATCATAAATTAAATTTGAGCTAAAATTTAATTTTATTTTTTGGGCTTTTAAAGGAATTCAAGTATTTATTTCATAAATACTTTTATCAAGTGGAGAAATAATTTTTATATAATTTTTTGTTTGCTTATCAAGAGAAATAATTTTTGAATTTGTTTCTTTATTATCTAAAGCATAAACTACTTTTTTAAAAATATCTCAAGCTCAAGTAGCTCCAGAAACTCATAACATTTCACTTGCATCTTTATTTCAAACCCAAATTCAAATTATGTAATTATTAGTATATCACAAAGCCCAATTATCTCTAAAATTTCTTGAAGTTCATGTCTTTACAAAAACTTCTCTATCTGGAAAATCAAGATTTGAATTTATAGGAAATCAAGCTAATTTAAAGTATCTATTTGTTAAAATTTCTTGAACCATTTTTATATATTTTTCTTTGATAATTTTTTTACAAGAACTTTTTTGTTTCTCTATATTTTTAAAGATAGGAGATAGAGGTAAATTAATAAAATTTACATCACAAAAATCTCAATTATTGGCAAATATTCAATAAGCTCTTGTTAATTCATATAAACTAACTTCTGGGCTTCATAAAGCTAAAGATAATCAATAAAAATCACTATCTTTATTTAAAGAAGTTATTCAGACAGCTTTTAAAAATATCATAAAATTATTTATTCAAATATCATTAAGTAATTTTACAGCTGGAATATTTATACTTTGAGAAAGTGCTTCAGCCAAAGTTATTTCTCAAGCATAATTAAGCGAATAATTTTTTGGTTCATAAATATTTCCGTCAGATGTAGGATAACTAACTGGAAGATCTAAAATTGTTGAAGAAGGAGTTTTTGCTAAATTTTGAAAAGCAAGAGTATATAAAAAAGGTTTTAAAGCACTTCATGGTTGTCTTAAAGCCAAACTTCAATTTACTTGTCAGTTTTCTGCATAATAATTATTTCATCAAATCATTACTTTTAAATCCATAGTTTTCTTATCAATTATGATAATTCCATAATCTCAAACATTTTTCCAAGCTAAACTTTTTAAACTTGTTTTAGCTAATTCATCTATTTTTTTTGTTAAATTATAATTTATGGTTGTAATAATTTTTCAATCATTTTTTATTTCTTTTTGTGAATTTTTAATAAAATCAACGATATAAGGTAGAGAGTTTTTTTGTCATTTATAAAAAGTTAATTTTTCTGCTAATATTTCATCTTTTTGAGATTTAGTTATAACTTTATTTTCATATAAATTATTTACTAATATTTTAAATCTTGAATTAAAATTTGATAAATTTGTAATAGGATTATATTTATTTGGATTTTTAATTATTGTAATGAGTCATATAATTTCTGCTTTAGTTAGATTGTTTAAAGACTTTTTATAATAAAATCTTGAAGCACTTTCAGCTCAATAATTTAAATATCAAAAATTTATATTATTTAAATATATTTCTAAAATCTCATCTTTAGAATATTTTTTATCCAAAGCTAATGCTAAAAAATATTCTTTTAATTTTAATAAATAATCTCTTTTTTGGTTTAACCAATAATTATTTCTAATAATTTGATTTTCTATAGTTGAAGCTCATTGCATATTTCAGCCAAAGATATTGTTTTTTAAAGCTCTTATTATTCAAATATAATCAATTCAAGAATGAAGATAAAATCTTTTATCTTCAACTTTTACAATTGATTTTTTTAGAAATTCTGGAAATTCATTTAATTTTTTTTCAATATGTCTATATTTTTCCTTTGCTATTATTTCTCATAATTCATTTCAATTTTCATCTAAAATAATAGTTGAAGTAGGAATTTTTTTAATTTCAACTTTTATAAAATAAGGAAATATAAAATAGATTCCTATTAATATTAAAAAACTAAAAACAAGAATTTTTGATTTTTTCATAAATATAACATAAAAAAATAAACTCTTTTCAAAGAGTTTATTTTTTTATGTTATATTTGCAAATTAAAAGTCTACTCAAGAAGTTGATAATACAAACAAATTATTATCAGAATCTGTAATATTTGAATTTACTAAATTTAGATTTTCTTGTTTATTTTCTTTTTTTTCTAAAATTATATTTACTATATTATCTCAAGCTTTTATGTTTGTTGGATTTTTAAAATTTAATATGATTGTGTTATATCAATCATTATCAACTAAATTTAATAATTCAACTCAGTCAAAATTAGCTTTTTTACTTTTTAAGATTACATTATCTTTATTATAAACTAGCGAAAATGAAATACTTTTTGCTTTTAAAATTTCTTTTGATGATTTCAAATTAACTATTAAATTTCAAGAACTTTTTATATTTTCAAGGTATAAATCTGATTTTTTTTCTACTCAAATATTGCTATTTAGTACACTTGCTTTTATATATTTTCAGCTGTCAGTATTTGATACAAACACATTTAATCATATAGCTAAAGCCAGGCTGGTAATTATAATTCAAAGACTTTGTATCTTTTTCTTTTTTTTGTATTTTTGTATTATATCTTCCATTTTTTTTAGTTAAAAAATATCCGTCTCATTCTATCCTATATTTTTTTTTTGTAAAGAATTTTATGTATTTTTTTATTTTTATTCACTTGACAGATTATAAAAATATTTTTCTAGATTTTTTAAAAATAAACTCTACTTTACAAAAAATAAGTATTACATATATTTGGTTAAATTTATTTTTTATTTTTAAATTATGTATAACACTTATTTTTATATAATTATTTTTATAACAATTTTATTTTTTGTTATTGATAAATTAATTGATTATCTAAATACTTTAAATTGGTCTCAAAAACTTCCAAAAGAAGCTGAATGAATTTTTGATATAGAAAAATATTCTCTTCAACAATCTTATGAGAAAGCAAAACATAAATTTTCAAATATTTCTTGAATTTTTAGCTTTGTTTTAATGCTTTTAGTTTTAATATTTTGATGATTTTGATTTTTAGATAACTTTTTAAGATGATATTTTTCAAATGAAATTGTTTTAACTTTGGCTTTCTTTTCAATAATTATTTTAATTCAAACTATTTTTAGTTTGCCGTTTTCATATTATGGGACTTTTGTAATAGAGGAAAAGTTTTGATTTAATAAAATGACAAAAAAGTTATTTTTTCTAGATACAATTAAAACACTTTTACTTACTTATCTAGTTGGTTGAGTGATATTTTTTATTTTGATTTGGATTTATTTAAAACTTTGAGCAAATTTTTGGTGGGTTGCTGGAATAATCTTGTCTTTATTTTCAGTTTTTATAATGATGTTTTACTCAAGTTTAATAGTTCCAATCTTTAATAAACAAACTCCTTTAGAAAGCTGAGAATTAAGAACTGCGATAGAAGATTTTGGGAAAAAAGTTTGATTTGAACTTGATAATATTTTTGTAATTGATGGAAGTAAAAGATCATCAAAAGCAAATGCTTATTTTTCTTGATTTTGACCGAAAAAGAGAATTGTTTTATATGACACATTAATTAAGGATTTAACAGTTGAAGAATTAGTTGCAGTTTTAGCTCATGAAATATGACACTACAAGAAAAAACATACTTTGCAAATGCTTGTTTTTTCTATAATTCAAACTTTTTTAATAATGTTTTTATTTTCTCTTGTAATTAATAACTCTGATATAGCTTTGGCTTTGGGAAGTTGAAAAGCAAGTTTTTATATATGAGCCGTTGCTTTTTGAATACTTTTTACTCCACTAAATTTTTTCTTGTGAATTTTGTGAAATATACTTTCAAGAAAAAATGAGTACGAAGCAGATAATTTTGCCAAAGAAAACTATTCAGCAGAAGCTTTAGTTTCTTGACTTAAAAAACTTGCAACAAATAATTTAACAAATTTACTTCCACACAAAGTTTATGAATTTGTGCATTATAGTCATCCAACAGTTTTGAAGAGGATTAAAAGTTTGACAAAATAGTTGTAATTTGATTTTT
>JAQUKG010000079.1 GCA_028719245.1 Candidatus Altimarinota bacterium
ATCTTGGTGAATTATTGAGTTAGCTATAAATTCTCTTAAACTAATTTCTGGGTACATAGATTTTTTTACTCTTAAAGCTCTTCATATTTCTTCATTTTCTCAAACCTTAGATATAATATAATCAACAAGTCATTCAAATCATACTGCATATCCCTTTTGTCCTTCTATTTCATCTTTTCTAATATTTTTATTATTTCAATCATAAATTATAACTCTGATTGTCTTTCTTTTTATCAAATCAAATTTTTGTATATCACGAGCAAATAAAATTGCTCATAAAACAGTTATTGAATATTTTCAATTATCTTGAATTTTTACTAAATTATCCTCTGATAATTTTTCAACAAATTTTTTTGTTTCACTTGGTAGATTTTGTTTTGTTAAAGTAAAATATTTATCATAATCTAATAATTTCAAAACCTCTTCATAACTTAAATTCTCAGCACAAATTTGTTTTTCAAAATTTTTATTTTTAAGATTATTCCAAATTTTTTCTTCAATTCTAGGATAATTTGCTAAATTTGTTGTACTTTCTCAATCTCTAATATAAGCAATATTTTCAAATCTAACAGGAATATTTTTAGCACATTCAATTTTTATGATAACTATATTCTTTCACTCAGATTCCAATTCAATAAATTCCAGAAAAACTTTTGGAGATAATTTTTGAGATAACCAAATATGTAAATTTTGACTTCAAACTTTGTAATCATTAGGTTTAAAATTTGTTCAAACTATTTTTTTAGTTCAATTTTCAACTCAAAAAATCATATATCAAAAATCTCTTCCCTTCAATAAAGCTATATTTGATATAGCTGAAATATTTTTTCAATCTCTTTCTTTATCAAAATTTTCTTTAAATTCTACATATCAATCTCATTCATGTTGAGTTAATAAGTTTTTTAATAATTCCAAGTTATTCATAATTATAAAATTTATTTATTAAATTCCTCACTTATTATTAAATCCAAAGTTTCTTCATTAAAACTTTTTGAAATATCAAGTATTCATTTTAAATATTCTTCACTTATTAATTCTTTTATATCATGAGCATCTTTTTTCCATGTTGTTTTCGTTATTTTTCTTATTTTTTTCATATATACAAGTGGTAATCCTCCTAATCTAATTACTTCTTGCAATAATTTAAAATAATTATCATCAGTTTCTTTATAAATATCTCCAGTATTTTCATATGCTTTCTTTTGTTGAGTATTCATATTTCAATCTGCATGAGGATTTTTTATTTCTTTTTTCAATTGCTCATATGAGTTATAAAATCCCTTTGACACCTCTTCTGGTTCTTCTGTAATATTTGCTTTAAATAAATGAAAAGCTTCAACCAAACTTAAAGGTTCTGCTTTAAGAGTTTTTTCATTATAAAAATAAAAAATTAAATTAGATTTTTTCTTAGCAAAAACTAAAACTCATTTAATACCTTTATTTTCTACTCTTAAAATCCTAGTTCTTTGTGGAATACTTTCAATCTTTTTTAATATTTCTGGATCATTTTCTTGAGCTTTTTTAAAGTCATTCAAAAATTCACTATCCCATGATTTATCTTCATTTAAAGTTTTATCTTCTTCAATAGCTCTTTTATAAAAAGAGCTTACTTCTTCATCTCATGACAATGTTTTTACATCAACTCATAAAACTGTAGCTATCATTTTTATTTTTAAAGTTGATATTTTCTTAGTATTTACATGCTCTTCTCAAACAATTGATGGGAAATAATTATAAACATATAAATCGTCAAATACTTTTTTATTTATTCTATTTATTCTTCAAATTCTTTGAATAACTTTTGTAGGATTATATGGAATATCATAATTTATAATAACTCATGCTCTATGAAGATTATATCATTCTGAAATTGCATCTGTTCAAAGTAATATATCATAGTCGTTTTTTTGTTTTACTTCATCTACTCATGCATCAAAATTTAATTTTATTTCTTCTTTTAATGAATCTGTTTTATGTTTTCATGTAACAACTAAAACTCTAGTAGTTAAATTTTCTTTTAAATATTCAATAGTATCAGCAAACATAGAAAAAACAATTATTTTTCTATCTGGATTTTCTAATTGTATGTCTTTAATTTTATCAACAAATGTTTCTAATTTTGGATCACTTGTTATATTTTCCCACTCTTTTAATAGATTCTTTAAAAAATCTCTATCATATTTTAAATCATCAATAAAGCTAGGTTTTAAATCTGATTTAGGTATTAATATTCAATCTCTTAATTCAATTAATTCTTTAATTTTATCCACACTTTCTCAAACATCTAAATCTTCATCAAAAATATCATCTAAATTTGGTAATCCTCACTTTTTAATTACTGGTACTCAATCAAGTAAATTTAAATAATTAAAAACATTATCAATTGAGTTAATAATTGACCCCAGAGTTTTTTTAAATGCATAAATTGAACTTTCAAATCTTGAAACTAATAATCTTCTTATGAAAAATGGCATATTTTTTTGTCTTCATTCCAAAAGAGCATATTCATATCATAAAGTTTCTTCAATTTCTTCTTGATATTTATCTGGATTATATAAATAAGTTAATATCTTATATCTAGCTCATTTAAAATGAGTTGGAAATCATTCACTATCTGTATCAACAAGCTGTTCTAGTGTTTCAGTATATAAATCTTCAATATCATCTAATGGAAAATTTAATTCTTTTGGATCTAAAACATTTGCAAACTCATATCATTGTTTTTCTAAATCAATTCTATAACTATCTATATCTTGTAAATCTACTCTTGATCTCCTAACAATTACAGGTCAAATAATTTGTCTTATTTCTTCTGATAATTTTTTAACTTTTTGTAAAGTTATATCATCGCTAATTAATGGATCTCTTTGTTCTTTTCTTATTTCTAAATATTTATTTTGTAAATCTCTAAAATCATTAATTAATCCTTTTTTGGTATGAATAGTTGGATTAGCTGGAATCTGAAATAATTTAATAAGGTTAAAAATATCATCTGGCTCATTATTAAATGGAGTAGCAGATAATAAAATAACTTTTTTTCATTGACATATTTGGTGAAGATTTCAATAATCAATTGTTTCTGCATTTCTATATTTATGGGCTTCATCAATTAAAACTACATCAGCCTTATGAATATCTTCAATATCATAAAGAAATGCTTTGTCTATTGCTCAAGAACTAAATATTTCAGCTTTTAAATCAAAATCTTTTACATAATCTTTCCATCAATCTATTAAATGAGGAGGACATATTATTAATGCTTTTTTATTAATATTTCAAAGAAGTGTTGACCCAATAATAGATTTTCATAGTCAAACTACATCTGCAATTATAACTCAATTATGTTCACTTAAAATTTTTAATCATTTTTTTATTGCATCAACTTGATATTCAAGATCATTAAATTTATCATTAGTTAAGTCTTTTGGTGTTTTTACTCATTCTTCATCTTTAAAATATTCAGATAATAACCTAATATAACAATAATATGGTTTTGTTAATTTTAACCAAGTTTCTTGTTTTAACATTTTCACAACATCATCATTATCTCATCAATTAGTAATTGATATTGAATGATTATTCCAAATATCCTCAAACATTTCTTCTGCGGTTTTATAATTATCTGGATCTCTATCAATAGTATTGTATTCAAATCTTCAAGATAATCACGAGTATGTTAAATTACTTGATCATGATATTACTGTTCAAGGTAATGTTCATCACATAGAAAAAACTCATTCATGAGAAAATAAGTATAATTTTGTATGATTTGGATCTGTTGTTCTTCTAATTTCTAAACTTCAATCAATAATTTTATCAATGTATATTTGAACAGCTTCTAATCATTCTAGATTATCAAGAGTTTCAGTTTTATTAAAAATATCTTTTAACTGCTTGATTGTATCAGTCTTTGTTGCTGTTCTAAATGAAACTTCATTTACTTTTATAGCTGAATTTACAATTGAAATTTCAGCATCCATTCAAACCAATATTCTAACTTTTTTATTTATTAATTCTTTATATATTCCTTTAAACCCTGAAAAATAAAAAAAACCTACCAAAATATCCATTTTTGATGTAGCAGGTAATATATTTGTTATTATTTCTGATAATAAAACATCAGTATTAGTTATAGTTTTTTGAGATGACATTATATTTTAGGTAAATAATTAATATTAGTTTTTAAATAATATTGAACAGTCAAGAATTTCTTTACAGTTCATTTTTATTTTTCAGTTGCTAAGTATTCCTTAGTAACTGATTTTATTTTGTTATCTTAAATAAATCATTTGGTTTACATTTAAACCCTTTCAAAAGCTCTCCAATTGTTTCAAAGCTCACTTTTGTTGTTCTTCACTCTTTTATATTCCATAATTGTTGGTAACTCAAAGATACAAGTTTCTCTAAATCACTCAACCTCATATCTTTTTCCTTTAATAATCTTTCAATATTTAGTTCTACTTTCATAATATCTTTATAGATTTTAATATACAGATAATACTATAACCATAATTGATAAAAATTCAAGTTAATTATTTATTCACTTTTACTCCAAAAAGTATTTTAAAATATATGCTTTCAAACTATTAAAGCCAAGAACTCTGTTTTAATTTTTGGAGTTTTGTTTTTTCATTTTTACAATAAAAAAGAAGCAAAAAAATGTATTTTAACTCCACAATATAACTTTCTCTGAAGAGAAAGGAGTAAATATAAAATTTACTCTATGTTTTTCTTTTTTTTTAATATATAAATTAGTGCTTATGTATCTATAAAAACTAACTTATTCTTGTATTTAGAAAGCATACTCTCATACCATCGCATCTTTCAATTCTCACATATCAAATTTCACCTGATTTTTGTTTTTAGCTACATATTCATAAAGTACTCATATCGTTTTAAATCATCTCTGTCAGCTGTACCAGAAAATTTGATTTAACTTATTTTTTGATATTATTTTATAATTTTAATTATTATGAATAATAATATAAAAACTGAAGAAAATACTAATGAAGAATTAGTAGAGGAAGTTGAGATTAGTGAAA
>JAQUKG010000080.1 GCA_028719245.1 Candidatus Altimarinota bacterium
CATTATATGCTTCTAATCATGTTTGTATTTGTTTTAATGTTGATAATCTATTACTATCTCTTACATCTTTTGTGAATGATTGATAACTTGTAAATGCTATTGTTGCTAATATTGCTATTATTGTTATTACTATTATTAGTTCTACTAGTGTAAAGGCTTTTGTAGTTTTTAAGGATTTGAGGAATTTAGTTATTGATTTTTTCATAAATTTAAGATAATGTTTAAATTATATTAATAATATATTACTTCTATTTTAAGTCTTTCTTTGACATCTTTTTTGGACTTTCTTGTTAAAAAATCTGATGAGATTTATAGATCATAATATGCGAAATTACTGATTTCTAACCCACTTTTGAAAAACTATATTTTTGCTTTTTCATTTAGTTTCTCAAACTAATCTAAAATCATTTTCAAAATCTGGGAAAAAACTGTCTCAATCATAGTTTCAAGGAATTATAGTTAAATCAATTTCATCAGAAAAAGACAAAAATTCTTTATAAATTTGACTTCATCAGATTATAAACAAATCATTATTTTTGTATTTTTCTAAAATATCTTTTGGAGTTTTATAAATTTCTATTCAAGGAATATTTTGCAAAGTTGTTGATAAAACTATATTTTTTAGTGCAAGAGGATGTCAATTATTCTCAGGAAAATAATTTTTTAAAGACTCAAAAGTCTTTCTTCACATTACAACTATTTTTCAAGTAATTATTTCACGAAATTTCTCAATATCTTCGCTTGATTTCCATGGAATTTTATTATCAAATCAAATAACTTTGTTTTGTGATATTGCTGAAATAATTGTGATCATTTTATTTAATTAAAGGTTTTAATAATTCTCAATACAAATCCATTTCTGGAGAAATAAGCATTTTATCATACAAAGTTTCATCTGTATCGTAAACTATATTTGGAATATCACGAGCAACAAGTATAGGAGTAGTTTCACTTCATTCTCACATAAGATAAACTGCCATTGGTGTTATTGCATCAAGCACATTTATTTGAGTAATTTCTAGATTTTTACCAAAAATATCTTTTTGTCATCTTTTATCTATAAGAGGTTTAAATCAATAAGAATAAATTCAAATTCCAGAAACTCACCATTTTAAAGGTCTAGTTGTAGAATCAGTTATAACTATTCAAAGATTTTTTACATTAAATTTTTTACAAAGAAAATAATGTAATTTTTTAGAAAATCATTTTAAATCTTTTGGCCAAAGTATAAAATATCAATTTGCATTGCTTTCATCAATTCAAGCTGAAGGAATTAGTATATTATTTTTTATGGTTAAATAAATATCTCTTCAAGGAACTACATCTTTTTTTAAATAATTATCAGCATCTTTAAAAACCAAATCTTTTTTTGAAATTTTAGAGTCATTTTTTACACAATTTCATTCTCAGATTGCTACAACTTTTGAAGTGATAAAAATAATATCCGAATCTTTAATTTCTGTAATATATTCATCAATTATTTGCATTAAATCATCTTTTGGAGGATTTATAGGACGAGTTTTTATTGGTAGAAATTGCATATTATTTACAAAGAGTTATTAAAAAACTTCAAGGTTAATTTGAAGTTTTTATCAATTAATTTTTGAAGCAGCTTCAAGTTTTGCTTGTTCATCAGCCAAAGCTAGTGCATCTATTATGTGTCCTAATTTTCACATCATGATTTGTGGGATACCAGAAAAATTTTGTCCAATTCTATGGTCTGTAACTCTATCTTGAGGGAAGTTATAAGTTCTAATTTTTTCACTTCTATCTCAACTTCAAACTTGAGCAAGTCTTTGCTCTCATCTTTCTCTTATTCTTTTTTCTTCTTCCATAGTATAAAGTTTGCTTCTTAATATTTGTAATGCTCTTTCTTTATTTTTATGTTGACTTCTTCATTCTTGACAAAAAACTGAAACTCCAGTTGGAATATGAGTCATATGAATTGCTGAATCGGTTTTATTTACATGTTGTCATCAAGCTCCTGATGATCTACAAGCTTTTATATCTAAATCTTCTTCACGAATTTCAATATCTACTTCATCAACTTCAGGCATTATAGCAACTGTTATAGCTGAAGTATGAACTCTTCATTTACTTTCAGTTTCAGGAATTCTTTGAACTCTATGAACTCATGATTCGTATTTAAATCTTTTATAAGCTCACTCTCATTTTACTTCCATAATTACTTCTTTTACTCAACCAGTTTCTGAAAGAGTTTGCTCTACAACTTCTATACTAAATCATTCATTTTGAGCGAATATAGTATATGATTTTGCTAATTCTCAAGCAAATAGCGATGCTTCTTCTCAACCTGTTCAGGCTCTTACTTCAAGCATAATATTTTTATCATCGTCATTATCTTTTGGAAGTAGAGAGATTTTTATTTTTTCTTCTAGTTCTTCTATTAGAGTTTCTGATTCGTCTTTTTGCATTTTTGCAAGTTCTCTCATTTCTTCATCTTTTTCATTATAAAGAATATCAACAGCTTCTTGGAGTGACTCATTGGCTTTTTTATATTCTTTATACAATTCAACAGACTCTTCAAGTTGTTTTTTTCTTGAAGATAGTTCTCTTACTTTTTTTTGATCTTTAAAAACTTCTGGTTTTGCAAGTTCTTCGTTTAGATTATCATAGTCTTTAACTAAATTGTCTAAATTAAATTTCATAGTGTTTTATTAATAGATTAAATTTTTGCTTAATATAATAAAATATAGTAAAATATCAAGGAATATTAATCCTACTTCAAAATATTTTTAATAATTTTATCATTTTTTCTCCATTTTTCCATAGTTTTAACTCTTAGAGATAAAAAAACTTTTTTTCAAAAAATGCTTTCAAGTTCAATTCTCGCTTGCATTCATATTTTCGTAATTAAATCTCAATTTTTTCAAATTATTATATATCTTTGGCTATCTGTTTCTGTATAAATATAAGCTTGAATTTTAAGCAAATTTTCTTCATCTAAAATTTCCTCAATTTCTACATAAATTGAATGAGGAATTTCTTCTATTGTATGTAAAAAAACTTTTTCTCTAATTATTTCACTAATTCTAAAATAAATATCTTGATCTGTGTAATAATCTTCTGGATAATATGGATGTGAGATTTTTAAATAAGTTTTAATTTTTTGTAATAATTCCTCAAATCAAGATTTTTGTATTGATGAAATTTTTATAATATCTTCTCAATTAGGAATTTCAATTTTTTTAGGTAAATCAATTTTTGTAAAAATCTTTAAAATAGGAATATTTATAAATTCCAAAATCTCTTCAATTTGTTTTTCTTCATCTCAATAAGGACGAGAAGAATCTACAAAATACAAAACTAAATCAGCCTCTCTCATAGATTTAATTGCTTCGTGATTTATTTTTTGATTAAATTCTTTTTCATTTTTATGAATTCACGGAGTATCAAAAAAAATTATTTGACTATCAAAATCATTAAAAATAGCCAAAACTCTTTTTCTTGTAGTTTGTGGAATATTTGAAATTATTGAAACTTTTTCTCAAATTAAAGAATTTATAAAAGTTGATTTTCAAACATTTGGTCTTCAAATGATAGCAACATATCAAACTTTCTTTTCTTTTAAATCTTTAGTTCTTGCAAGTATTTCTTCTAAATTTAGTTCTTGCATATTTATTTATTAATCTAATAATAAACCTTAAATTAGTTAAATTATTTTGTAATATTTAATCATTTTCAATATTTTTTAGAAAAAGCTAAAGCATCTTCTAAATTATCATACTTACTTAATATATGATTAAATAAATTAATATCAAGTTTAACTGAATTTCATTTTTTTCTTAATAATTCTTCAATTTCTTCTATACTATTACATTTTTTTATTTCAAGTGATAAATTAGCTATAAGAGATAGTAAATTTCTAACTTTTTTTAATTTTCGTTGAACTTCTGTTAAAACTTCGGGAGATAGACCTAATTTATTTGCTTTAATAATTGTATCAATTTTACTACATAATACCCTTTTCATTTTATCATCTAATATTAAATTTATATTATCTCATACAACTTTCAATAATTCTCCAATAATTTCATCAATTTTTTTATTTCAAGTTCAAGTTTTTAATCTTTCTAATGGATAAGACTTTAATCTATTAGTCATTTTTAAATTTTATAAAATAAGACTTAATAATACTTATTATATAAAAATGTCAATTTTTTTGCTAAAATAAAAAATTTCTATAGTATATTTGAAATTTAATATTAATCTAAAAGTTATGAAATTTCATTGCAGTTGATGTGATTATATATATGATGAAATAATTTGAGATATAGATTTATGAATAGAACAACATACTTTTTTTGATGATTTACCAAATGATTTTTTCTGTCCTTTTTGTGATACACATAAAGATGATTTTATAGTTTTGGAAGAAAATATAAATTATCCTATTGATATTGAAAAATTAACTCATTTTGAAGCAGAACATTTTCCAGTTTATGAGATAAATTGAGATGTTTTAAAATATGAAATATGACAAATAAATCATCCAAATGAAGAAAATCATTTTATTTATAAAGTTTGTTTATATGATGACTCTTGAGATTTAATTGAAGAAAATCACTTTAAACCTTGAGAAGAACCAAAATGAAAATTTGATATAGAATATTTAGACAATTTTGAACTAAGAGTTTATTGTAGTAGAGATTGAATATTTTCAAATATCAAATCTAGTTTTTCTTAAATTTAACTTAGAATAAAGATTATTAAATGGGTTGTATTATAATCTTTTAGTTATATATATTTGATTTTAATTTGATTTTCATATAATAATTCAAATGTTAATAATTTAACATTATTTTTAGATTTTAATAAAAATAAAATGCTTAGAACACATACTTGTAATGATTTGACTTTAAAAAATGTTTGACAAGAAATAACTCTATCTGGTTGGGTTTCAAACAGAAGAGATCATGGTTGAATTATATTTATAGATTTAAGAGATAGATATTGATTGACT
This sequence comes from Candidatus Altimarinota bacterium, assembly GCA_028719245.1. Classification (GTDB taxonomy): domain Bacteria; phylum Patescibacteriota; class Gracilibacteria; order BD1-5; family UBA6164; genus UBA7396. The sequence continues at coordinate 4,985 of JAQUKG010000080.1, forward strand.
CAAATAGTTTTTGATCCAGAAAATGATAAAACTTCTTGGAGTAGTGCAAATGATT
>JAQUKG010000081.1 GCA_028719245.1 Candidatus Altimarinota bacterium
ATTTTATGATATACTTTACTTAGAAATTCCAGAAAAAGTTTTAGCTATTTTAATTTTTATGACTTATATAACTATTTCATTTCAATCAATATTTAAAGATTTTGTAATAATAAAAACATTGCCAAATTTTAATAACTCTTTTTCTAATTTTCAAATATATTTGATTATAGCCTTTTGAATATTTATGATTTTTTCATTTTATTTTATAATGTTAAAATGATTTAAAGAAATTTATGATGTAGCAATTGTAAGTATTTTTATTATTTGAATTTTATATATTAAATTTATTCTATGAATTAATTTAGAACAAACTGCTATTTGAAGTGCTATTTTATGAAGTTTGGTTTTATTCATATTTTTATTTTTACAAGTTTTAGTTTCTGGATGAACTTGGATGTGAGGTTGAGATTTAAGAATAGCAATACTTATGTGACTTTTGGTTTGAATAAATTTCAGTTTTTATACAATGTTGTCAAGTTATATGATATGAAGTATTTTTGGTATTTGACTTATTATATATTCCAAAATTAAAAATTATTACGAAAATAAAAAGGTAATAAATAAAATAAAAATATTTTTAAAAATTAAAGAGACTAAATCTATAATTAATTCACAAATACCTTTCTGACCTTTTTTGGCATTATGAATTTATACAATTTTATTTTATTCAAATGAAATTCTAAATATTATAAATAATTATTTATAAATAATTATATACCAATGTAAATATATTTTAGTTTTACAAAATAAATATTTTAGAGAGAATAAAAAAAGTTTATATTATAACAAAAACAAAAATGGAACAAAAGAAAATTTTAGCAATAAAAGATTTCATAGAATCTGCTGAGAAATCTGTTAAAAATGCAAAAAAATTATTAAATGAAATTTTAAAAGAAGAAAATGTAAATTTAAACGAACTTTCTATTGATACTTCTTGATTAAGTGATTACAAAAGTGAAGATTCTAAAATAGTTGAATGAGTTTTTACTTGAGAAGAAATGTTATGAGCTGATTGACATAGGTATCCTGTTCCTTCAAATTATGCTTCAAAATCAAAATTAGTTCAATGAGATAAATTAAAATTAACTATAGATTGAAGCTGAAAAATGCTTTATAAACAAATTCAACCAATTGAAAGAGAAACCAAAGTTTGACTATTAGTTAAAGAAAATTGAAAATTTCAAGTAATTGCAGAATGAAAGACTTATAATTTATTAACCGCTGCTGTAACACATTTTAAATGAGAGATTTGAGATAATTTAACAATTATACTTCCAGCCTGAAAACAAGCAACTTTTGCTGCAATTGAAGCTGTAATTCCAAAAGAATAAAAAAAGTTTGAATTTATTTAAACTTTTTTTATTGCTACTTGAAAGAAATTACTTCTTGATTCTAAATTAATTTTTAAATCATGAGTTTCGCAAATCTTTTTAACAATAGATAATCATATTCAATAACTTCAAAGACTATTTGAGTTTTGTCATTTATAAAATATATCAAAAAGATTATTTAATTCATTTTCATCAATATTTTTATTTATATTATTTTTAAAAATTATTTCATTTTTCTTAAGTTTAATATTTATTTTTTTGTCAGAAGAATATTTTAATCAATTTTCTATTATATTTTTTAAAAGAATTTCAAATAAATTTTTATCTCAAAGAATTTTAAAATCATTAATAATATTTATTGAAATATTTTCATTTTTAGTATACTTTCAAAGTAATTGTGAAAGACTAATTTTTTCATTTATTCTATTTTTTGAATTTTCACTTAAAAAAAGTAGGGAATTTATTATATTTTCCATAGAAATTATTTCTTCAAAACTAGATTTTATTAAATTTTTATCATAAGAAATTTCTAATAATTCTAAATTTGTTTTTAAAACTGCGAGTGGGTTTTTTAATTCATGAGCAAGATTATGGTTATAATTTTTTAGTTTTTTAGCTGTTTCTTTAATAGGTTTTGTTGTTAAAAAAGCTAATTTTAAACTAACAAAATAAATTATTACACTTGAAATAATAAATATTATATATTTATTATTTCACCTATTTCAACTAAAATCAATTATTCAAAATTGGTTTAAATATTGAAAGATATTTGAAATACCAAAAAATATAATAAGTAAAATTAAACTTATTTTTAATGCTAATTTATGTTCGTGAGATATTTTCATATAATTAAAATTATTCAATAATATATCAAACTCATTTAATAGTTTTTATAAAATCTTTTGAGATTTTTTTTCTAATAGTTGAAATATGAGCTTCTAGTGTTGTTGATGATAATTCTAAATTTTCTTCTAATTCTCACCAAACTGCCTCAAGTATTTGAGTTTTATTTTTTGGATATCATTTATTTGTAGCTAAAAATTCGATTATTAAATATTCTTTATTTCAAAGTTCAATTTCATTTCAATTAATAAAAACTTTGTGTTTTGAAATATGTATTTCTATATTTTTAATAATTATTCTTTCCTCAATAATTGTTTGTTTTCTTTTTAATAATGAATTTATTCTTGCCAGTAATTCTTTTAATTCAAAAGGCTTAGTCATATAATCATCAACTCACAAATTAAACATTTCTAATTTATCATCTAGCATACTATTTGAAGTTAATGCTATTATTGGAGTATTTTTTCAAGAATTTCTAAATCTTTTTGTGAATTCTTTTCAATTTGAAAAAGGCATATTTATATCAAGAATTATTATATCATAATTATTTCAAATTGTTTTTTCTAAAGCTTGTAATCAATTTGATGATGTTTCGGCTATGAAACCAGAAATTTTTAAGAATTTAAAAATATTTTCTCTAAGTTTTGGGTTATCTTCCACAATTAATATTTTCATATTTTTAGTTTAAAGTTATATTATTTTGCATTATAATAATTTTTTAGTTTAAATGAAGTTTAAATTGTATGATAAAATAGAGAAAAGCTAGCAAAATTAAGTTGCTTAAAACTTAAACTGATTTTTCTCATGAGTAATATAATAATAATTTGAAAAATACTAAATGTAAATTTAGAAAAATATGAAATAATAAACTTTGAAAAAATAAAAAGCCATTTTTATTTGACTTTACAAAAAATAGTATTAAACTCTAAATACTATAGAAAGTATAGCATTTTATTTTTAATTTTTAAAAATATGTTAGAACAAAATATTGAAAATGCATTTTTGAATGCCAGAAAACAAATTAGAAAATCTTGTGATTTATATGAATGATGTAGAGATGATGAGAATAAATATGAAATTATTTCTCACCCTAGAAGAATTATAGAAATAAATATTCCTTTAAGAATGGACAACTGAAGTATAAAGACTTTTACTTGATTTAGATCTCAACATAATGATGCAAGATGACCATTTAAGGGTTGAATTAGATTTCATCCTGATGTTTCAAGAGATGAAGTAAAAGCACTTTCTATGTGGATGACTTTTAAATGTGCTGTGGCCGATATTCCACTTTGATGAGCAAAAGGTTGAATTATAATAAACCCCAAAGAACTTTCAATTACAGAACTTGAAAGATTATCAAGATGATATGTTAGAGAATTATATAAGTATATTTGACCAGAAATTGATGTTCCAGCTCCAGATGTAAATACAAATCCTCAGATAATGGCTTGGATGATGGATGAATATTCTAAACTTGTTTGAATATATTCTCCTGGAAGTTTTACTTGAAAACCTGTTTCAAGTTGATGAAGTTTATGAAGAGATAAAGCAACAGCTCAATGATGAGTTTTTGTACTACAAAAAATTATGGAACTAAAAAATATTTCTATTCATTGAAAAAAGGTAATTATTCAATGAGCTTGAAATGCAGGTTTAACAGTTACTCAAATGTTGCAGGATTTATGAGCAATAATAGTTTGAATTGCTGACAGTGCTTGATGAGTTTATAATGAAAACTGAATTAATTTAGAAAAAATTAGAGAATTAAAAAAACAAAAAAAATCTGTTATAGAATATGAAGATGCAAAAAAAGTTTCAGCTTTAGAAATTTTAGAAATGCCTTGTGATATATTAATTCCAGCAGCACTAGAAAATCAAATTACAAAAATAAATGCAAATAATATAAAAGCACAAATTATTTTAGAATTAGCGAATGGTCCAATTACTTGAGATGCTGATGAAATACTCTTTAGAAAATGAGTTGTTGTAATTCCGGATATTTTAGCCAATTCTGGCTGAGTAATAGTTAGTTATTTTGAGCAAGTTCAAAATAATACAAATTATTATTGGTCACTTGAAGAAGTAAATGAAAAATTGAAATATAAAATAACTCTTGCAGCAAATCAAGTTTTTGATTCATCTGTGAAATACAATACTTTTTTAAGATCTTGAGCTTATATAATTGCTATGAAAAGAATATTTGATGCTATGAAAGATAGAGGAGAAATATAATTAATAAATAGATAAATACATAAAAATGCAATTATTAATTAATAATTGCATTTTTACTTTTGAAAAAGTTTTATTTAAATTTTATCTCCGTATATACTTTTGTTACTTTATTTGTTATTTTTACTTTTTGTCATTTTAAATCATTTGCATTATTTGATGATAAAGTTCAGTCAGTGTTTATTATTAAATTAGAATTATTTGTTATTAAATCACTTATATTAGGAGTTTCACTAAAAATAGTTTTTTTTCATATATTAAAAGTATTAGATTGAGTTAATGTATAACCACTTAAATTCAATGTATTTAAACTTTCTTTCTTTGTATTTATAAGTGTAGTTCAAGAAGAAACATTTATTGTAAAGCTTTGTCAGATATTTAATTTTACATCAGAACAATTTCTAATTACAGATCAAGAAGAGTTTATTGCAGTTGAAGAAAAGAAGTATCAATCATTTCATTTTAAACATAATCT
>JAQUKG010000082.1 GCA_028719245.1 Candidatus Altimarinota bacterium
TTTGATTATTACTCTTTGAGATTTAGAGTCTTTCGGTATAAAAGAATTAGAATTTACAAATACTCCAAAAATATGAGTATATTGAAATCATTGCACAAGATGATATATGGAAAGATTAGGTATAAAAGACTTACATTTAAAAACATTTGAATTAAATTGACTAACTTTTTGATGATTTGAATGATGTGTTAGATATAAACCATGAAATCATTTTATGTATACTCAAGAAGAAGCAAATGAGCTGATAAAACAATTACCAAAAGTTGATGTTTTAATTTGTCATTGTCCTCCAAGATGAATAAATGATAATTATGACCCAGCTCATTATTGATTTGATGCTTTAAGGTTGTATGTAGACACATTTTTCCCAAAAATACTTTTACACTGACATACTTATGATTTTTGAAAATTTATTACAAGATATAAAGATACTGAAATATTTTATATAGAAAAATGAAAAATAATAGATATTAATTTATAATAATAAAATTTAAAAATAATCCATGCTCCCAGAAAATAAATTTAAACAAATTTATAACCCTAAATCAAATAGATTAAAAAATTATGATTATTCTAATAATTGATGATATTTTATCACAATTTGCACGAAAGATAGAGAAAATTATTTTGGTGAAATTTTGGATGGAAAAATGGTTTTAAATGAATTTTGAAAAATTATTGAAAATGAAATTAAAAATATTGATAATTATAATGATTTTTGATTTGTTGATGAATTTGTTATTATGCCAAATCATTTGCATATTATAATTATTATTGAATGATATGATTTATGTAGAGACAATTCATGAATTGTCTCTACATATACAGATAAATCATGAATTGTCTCTACGAATATGTTAAATAGAAGAAATATGTTAATTCCAAAAATAATTTGAAAATTCAAAATGTTAACATCAAAACATATAAATATATTAAAAAAATCCATATGAAACCAATTATGGCAACCAAATTATTATGATAGAATTATTAGAAATGAAGATGAATTAAAAAAAATCAGAAAATATATTTTAGAAAATCCGTTAAAATGGGAGTTTGATCAAAATAATGATGAAAATATATTTATATAATAAATTTATAACCATGAAACCCACAATTTTTTTGCAAAAATTATGAAATGATTATAATGAAGAAAAATTATGAAAATACATCCAAATTTTTGATTAATACCAGTGGTCCATTAGAGATTCCTTGAGTAATTGTAGTTCATTATAGAAGGGATATTGATATAAAAGATCCAAATTATTTTTCATTTTGATGAGCTCCATGAGTGATAGATGAAAATTGAAACTGGGAACAACTTTGAATATTGATAAATATTGATGATAAAAATATTTATAAAACTTTAGATTATAATAACTAAAGCTATGCAAAACCTACTTTCAGAAATCTACATATCGTTCAAAGAAAAAATATCTATTCTTTAACTTATACTCTTATGGAAACAAAAATAATTAAACAACTTACAAATACTTTTGAATCATTTGCTAATAAAATGGATAATTGAATAGAGTTCTGGTTTGCTAGAGACCTACAACATCTACTTTGATATACAAAATGGGATAATTTTTTAAATGTTATCTCAAAAGCAAAAACTGCTCTTGAAACTACAAATGAAGATATAAATGACCATTTTGCCGATGTCGGGAAAATGGTAAACTTATGACTATGAAGCCAAAGAGAAATAGATGATATAATGCTTACAAGAAAAGCATGTTATCTTATAGCTATGAATTGAGATACTTCCAAAGAAGAAATAGCATTTGCACAACAATATTTTGTTTTACAAATTAGAAAATCAGAAATAATAGAACAAAAAGTTTTAGAATATGAAAGAATCCAAGCAAGACATAAATTAGCCTGAACTGAAACAGAATTATCAAGAATAATATATGAACAAACAGGAGATGATAGAAATTTTTGAATTATTAGAAGTAAGTGAGATCAAGCCTTATTTTGAAGAACTACAGCTGAAATGAAAACAAAATGGTGAATAGTTGAGAGTAAACCTTTAGCTGATTTTATGCCAACAATTTTATTAAAAGCAAAAGATTTTGCTACAGAAATTACAATCTATAATGCAAAAAACAATAAAATGAAAACTGAAAAAGAAATTTCAGATGAACATATAACGAATAATAGAAGTGTTAGAAAAACATTGATAGAAAGATGAATTAAGCCAGAAGATGTTTTACCTGAAGAAGACTTAAAAAAAGTAGAGAGAAGATTAAATACAGACACTAAAAAATGATTAAAAAATTCTAATGGATTTAATAAAAAATAATCCATGTTTCCAGAAAATAAATTCAAACAAATTTATAACCCTAAATCAAATAGATTAAAAAATTATGAAATGATTATAATGGTGAAAAGTTATGAAAATATTTAATAAACCCTAAAATATGCAAATTACAAAAGAGCAAACACAAAATTACCTAAATTCATTTAATTGAGAATTTAGAGAAATATTTTTTGAAAAATCAAAAACTTTTAAATTTACTTGTGTAAATTGAATTTTTAAAACTCCAGTTTTTTCAAGTTTAGAATGATTTAGTATTTTATCAAGAAGCTGAAAAAATGAATATTTTAAAGTGTTTTCAGATTTAGAAAATATAGATGAAAAAATAGAAAGATTTAAAGAAGAATTTTTTAATAAAGATGATTTGCAAATCATCTCTCCAAAAATAATATTAAATGGAAAAGAAAAACTAGAATTAAAAAATATTGAAAATATAAATTTTGAAATAGATGAAATTATTTCTTCAACTTTGGACTTATTTCAAGAATATATAAGTAAAGACAAAAAATCTTTTGTCTCTAGTAGTGAAATATCAGTTATTTTATCTCATAAATCTTTTATAGTAGGGAATAGTGAATGAAATTTTTCTAATGATACAAACTTTTATAATACTTATTTTATAAAACTTATTTGAGAAAAAGCAGAAAATAGAGAAGAAATATATGAAAAAATTACTTGAACTGATATAATACATAAATTTAATAAAGAAAATTTTAAAAAAGCTATATTAAAATCTATAAATGTTTTAGAAAAACAACTTGATTGAAAAACTTCTCCAAGCTGAAAAATAGATGTAATTATTTGAAATGAAGCTTGATGAACTATTATTCACGAAGCTGTTTGACATTGACTTGAAGCTGATTTACAAAATTCAAGTGTTTATAAAAATAAAATTTGACAAAAAGTTGCAAGTGAAAATGTGACTGTTGTTGATAATCCTACAAATATTTGAGAAAGATGATTTTATAATTTTGATCATGAATGACATTTTGCTAAAAATACTGTTTTGATAGAAAATTGAATACTAAAATCTTATTTACACAATACAAAAACTGCCAAAAAATTCTGAGTTTCATCAACTGGACATGGAAGAAAAGAAACATACCAACATAAATCTTTAGTTAGAATGTGAAATACTTATTTATTACCTTGAACTGATAAAAAAGAAGATTTGATAGCAAAAGTTAGTCATTGAATTTATGTTAGCCGTATGTGATGATGACAAGTAAATATTACAAATTGAAACTTTGTTTTTAAAGTTCAAAATTGATATTTAATAGAAAACTGAAAATTAACACATAATGTAAAATGAGCCACTATTAGTTGAAATTGACCAGAAATGTTAAATGAAATTTATTGAATATGTGATGATTTAAACTTTTTTGATTGATGAACTTGTGGAAAATGACAATCTATGCCCGTTAGCGATGCTTGTCCAACTATTTTAACAAAACTAAAAGTATCTTGAGTTTAAATAAAAAAGACTAAATTTAGTCTTTTATTTTTAATGTAATTTCATCAATTAGTTTATTTAATATATTTTTTCTTAATTCTTTATAATTATCACTTAAGTCACTATCATCAATTTCAACTAATTTTTTTTGTAATTGTTTTATAAAATTATTATAAATTTTATTTTTTTCCTTTTGAGTTATTTTTGCATATTCTTCATTATTATCTATTTCATATAATCTTTGTTTAATTTTTGAAATGATTTTTTTCTCAATTTTTTCCTGCAAATCAATTTTATGAGTTTCAATTTTTGATTTTATATAAACTACTTTTTTATCTAAAATATTTTGATTTTTAATTATTTCTTCTATCAAATCTTTACTTTCTTTTTCTGATACAATTTGTAATTTTATATGAGTTATAAAATCTTGTCTTTTTTCTACTTGAACATATTTTGCAATATATTTATAAAAATTTGCTCTTTGAATTATTATATCATTCTTTTTTATTTTTGTATCTTCAAGATTATCAATCATTTGTTTTAATTCTTCTTCCAAATTTTTCTTTTCTTCTATGAAATCTTCTACTTTTTGCTCTATCTCATCTATTTCATCATCACTTAAATCATTTCTAATAAAAGATATTAATTCTCAATACTCTTTTGATTTTTCTTTATTTTTTTCTTTTTCGTCTTTAAGTTTTTCTATATTTTTACTTAATTCTTTTATAGTTAATCAACTAGAAGAATTCTCATTGCTAGTTGCATAAGTATAATCAAAAAATAAAAATGTTAAAACCAAAATTAGAAATATTTTTTTCATGAATTTTTAAATAAATATTATAAATTTATTATATTAAAAAATATTTTAATAAAAGTTTTTAATGTGAAGTTTTTGTGATGATTTTAAAGTTTTATAATTTTTTTATAATTTTTTTTGTTTTTCTAAAAAATATTCTATAATAACTTAGCCTAAAATATAATCTTAAAAAATATGCAACTCTCAAATAAAAATATCATAAAAATATTCCTCAAAACCTTAAAAACTACAAAAGCATTTA
>JAQUKG010000083.1 GCA_028719245.1 Candidatus Altimarinota bacterium
CAATTGTTGATACAAACAATAATCCAATTCAAAGTATAACATCAACTTGAATAGATTTACTTACAACAAATAGTTGAACTGTTTATAAATTATTATTAAGTAGTGGAAGCTTAACAGCTTCTTGAAAATCAATAAATGATTTTTTTAATTATAAAACTTTATGAATTTGTCCTACTTGATTTATATGAGTTCCTTGAAATACTACATTTTCAACAAATGATTTTTGTGTAGCAAAATATGATATGACATATAGTAATCTTTCAACTAATCCATCTAACTGATGATGGAATACTTATCCATATACAACTTCAACAAATATAGCAAGTCAACCAGGTTATCCAATAGCAAGCCTAAATCAGACACAAGCAATAAATGCTTGTCAAAGCCTAGGAGCTTGATATCATCTAATCACAAATAATGAACGGATGACAATAGCAAGAAATATAGAACTTATTTGAAGTAACTGGTCAGGTTGAGCTGTTTGAAATTGAAAAATATATAACTGAATAAGTAATGATCTTACAGCTTGATGTGCTTGAAATCCTGATTGAGAATGGTGAGTTCCATCAACTAACTTAAGTTGTTCTAGGAGAATATTAACACTTTCAAATTGAAACCAGATAATTGATTTTGCTTGAAATGTTCGGTCACATGTAAACAAAGCAAATACAATTGATGGAAGTAATTATGCTTCATGACAAACAATTGTAGCTTGATGTTCAACTCCAACACTTTGGTCAGAATGGAGTAGTTGTAGTGACAAAACAAACTCATCAATAAACTGAAGTTATAATTCAAATCAATGAATATGACAAATATATTACAGTCAATGAGTAGCAAGTAATATATTCCTTCGTGGAGCTGGTGCTACTGATGGTGTTAATGCTGGAGTTTTCGCTCTTGGCTTGACTCGGACTACGACGACTTCTAGTGGTAATATTGGCTTCCGCTGTGCTTATTAAAAGTTTAATAAAATCTAAAATATATATTCTACTAAAAGTGTCTAGTTTAATATTAGATTTTTTTTATTTTTGACTTTTTTATTTTTTTTACTATTTTTGAGTATAACTTTACTTACTTATATAACTTTTATAATTATGAAAAAAGAAAATTGTAAAATTAAATTGTTTTGAACAACAACTATTTGACCTAAATGACAACTCGTAATTCCTAAAGAAATTAGAGATAAACTTAATATAAATACTTGAGATAGTATGACTATTATTTTAAAAGATGATAAATTTATATGAATATTAAAAAATGAAGATATTACAGAACTTTTAGAATTTGTTAAAAATGAATGAATTAAATTAGAAAGCTAAAATATATTTAAAAACAATTTATTTACTAAAATAATAATCTATGAAAAAAATAATATCTATAATAATTCTACCAAGTTTTTTACTTTTTTCTTGTGCTCAAAAAGATGAAACAATAACTCAAAAAGATGAAATAATTAAAAAATATGCTAAAACTGAAGTATTAGCATTAAAACCATTTAGTGAAGAATTAAAATTAACTTGAAAAATAGCTTGAATTCAGGAAACTACCATTTCTTCTCAGGTATCTTGAAATGTAAAACAAGTAAAAAATAAAGTTTGAGATAAAGTAAAGGCCTGAGATGTTTTAGCTACAATTGATACTACAACCAATTTATTATCTACAAATTTAAATACTGTAAATAATACATATAGTAATACTTTGGATATTTATGATTTAACAAAAGAATCAATCCAAAAAGATTTAGAGTCAGCTCAAATGCAACTTGAGAATACTATAACTACAAGAGACAATACTTATGCTTCTACAGAAGAACAATTAAAAATTGCTCAGACTCAACTTGATAATATAAATGTCCAGTGAAAAAATACTATGCAAATGACAAATACATCTTTAGATTTAGCTCAGAAATCTCTTGATACAGCAATTTTAAATTTAGAAAATTTTGAAAAAAATTATACACAAACTATTGATTGACTTGAAGTAAAGAAACAAAATTTATTAAAAAATATAAACACAACTATTACAAGTAGTTCTTCAAATATTGATAGTGTTTTAACTTATGCTGATACTATACTTTGAGTAAGCGATGCTAATAAAAATTTAAATGATAGTTATGAAATTTATTTATCAGCAAAAGATACTACTATTAAAACTAAAGCAGAAAATGATTGGAGAAATGCAAAAGCATTATATGATGATTTTACTAAATCCAATTTATCAGATTTAGATAAACTTAATAATTTGTTAGATATAACAAATAAAACTATAATATTATATGAAGATTTAGTAAAAATTTCTGATAATTCTATAGTTTCAAGTTCTTTTTCTGATAGTTCTTTGTCCACAATGAAAACTACTATAAAGACTAATCAATCGGTTGTTTTATGAGTAAAATCTTGACTTGTTAGTTTACAAAATTCTTGGGATGATTTAGCTTCAACTATTTCTAGCACAAAAACAAATTTAGAAACAAGTAAAATATCTTTAAATCAAGCTATAACTATAGCACAAGCAAGTTTAGTTAATACTCAAAATTCAACAAACACAAACTTAGATACTGTTGCTGGTAATAAAACTCTTTTAGAAAACCAATTAAAAAGCACTATTGCTAATATAAAAACTCAAAGGGATAATTTAGATAATGCAGTTAAAATAGCACAAAATACATATAATTCAACAAAAGCAAAACTTGATGCGAGCCTTGCTTGAGTAAAATCACAACTTGCTTGAGTTTCATGACAAAAAAACTCTCTATTACAACAAGTTGATAATACTATTATAAAAGCACCTTTTGACTGAATTATTACCTCAAAAAATATAGAAGTTTGAACTTTGGTAAATCCTTGAACTCCTGTTTTTGCTATATCAAAAAATGGTACTAAAATAGTAAAATCAGATTTAAATTCAGATAATATTAAATTTATAAAAGTCTGACAAGAAGTTTTAATTTCAAAAAATTGATTAAGTTCAACTTGAACCATAAGTTTAGTTTCCGCTTCAGCTGACAATATAACTAAAATGTATAATGTTGAAGTAAAAATATTAAATAATGATTTTTCTAAAAAAATGGTTTTGTGAGATTATGTTGATGTTTATCTAAAAAAAGATTTATGAAATTTAAATAATCAAATAATTATTCCATTTAGTTCGTTAATTACTTGATCTAGTTGAGAATTTTATGTTTATTTAGTATGAAGTTGAAATATTTTAAAATCACAAATTATCAAAATCTGAGAAACTAATAGTAATGAATTGGTAGTAGAAGATTGATTAAAGGTATGAGATAAAATAGTAACCTCATGAACTTTAAATTTAAGTGAAGGTGATATTATAGAATAATAATTTTTATTTACTCTTTAACAGAAAAATATGTCAAATAAACAATTGTCTCAATATTTAGATAAATTAGAATATGATAAAAAATTAGATGATAGTTGGTATGCTTTTTTTATTGATAGAAAAAGATTTACTATACTTATAATTCTTATAATTACTATCGCTTGATGGATTTGATTAAAATCACTTCCACTTGAATCAACTCCAGAAGTAAAAATATGAATTGCTTCAGTAGTAATTATGCTTCCATGAGCTACTCCGGAAAGTATGGAAGATTTAGTTACAAAAAAGATTGAAAAAGAAATTTCAAAAATTAAATGAATTGATACGATTACCTCAACTTCTCAAAATTCTGTTTCTTCTGTAGTTATTCAATTTAAATCAAATGTTGATACTACAAATGCAGTAAGAGAGGTAAAAGATAAAGTTGATGAATTAAAATCAAAACTTCCATCAGATATTAAAGAACCAATAGTAAAAGAGTTTTCTTTTTCTGATTCTCCAATATGGACTTTTTCTATTTCATGAGATTATGATAGTTTTTGATTATATAATTATGCAAAAATTATTAGAGATGAATTAGAAAAAAATCCTTTAATATCAGAAGTAAGAATTTCATGATGACAAGAAACCGAATTTCTAGTTTCTATTGATCCAAAAAAGCTTGAATCTTATTGATTAACTATTTCTCAAGTAAATACTGCTATTCAAGCACAAAACTTTACTTTTCCAATTTGAAGTTTTGATATTTGAGATTATACACATAGTTTAACTGTTGATGAAAGATTTTATAATATTAATAAACTAAAAGATGTAGTTTTAACAAAACTTTGAGATACTTGAATTATTTATTTAAAAGATGTAGCAAATGTAAAAGAAGCCTGAAAAAAGATTACATCTATTTCAAGACTTTCAGTTAATTCAAATCCTTCTAAAAATGCTGTTACACTTTGAGTTGTTAAAAAAAGTTGATGATCAATTGTAAATCTTGTGACAGATTGACAAAAAACACTTGATGAAATGATTCAAAAGAAAATTATTCCGGCAAACTTAATTATTACAACCGTTATTGATGAATCAGAAAGAATTAAACTTGATCTTCATCATTTGATTAGAGATTGACTTATTACAGTATTTTTGGTTTTTGTGACTTTATTTTTAATTATTTGAATAAAAGAAGCTCTTGTTGCTTGAGCAGCTGTTCCACTTGTATTTCTTATTACTTTTAGTGTAATGGCAATTAATTGACAAACTTTAAACTTTTTATCAATGTTTGCACTTATTTTATCACTTTGACTTTTGGTAGATGATGCCATAGTTGTAATATCAGCAATAAATCAATATAAAAATACAGGTAAATTTAATATGAGAGAATCAGCAATTTTGGTATTAAGAGATTATCATAAAGTTCTTATTACTACAACATTTACAGTAGTTTGGATATTTTCAGCTATGC
>JAQUKG010000084.1 GCA_028719245.1 Candidatus Altimarinota bacterium
AATAGTTTGAGATTTAAAATCTCTTCAAAATTGACTTAATGCTTATGCAGAAGAAAATTCTACACTTCCAATCCCAAAATGAAATCTAAAATTTTATTCTCAAGATAGTTCTTATGAACACGATGAGATAAATTCTTTTTGAGTAAGTTGATTTATAACTGAAGAAAATTTACCAAGAAAATATATAAATTATCTTCCTCTTGATCCAAAAACCTGACAATATTACGGTTATGCAAAAACCATAAATACTCAAAACTATGAAATAGCTTGAGTAACATTCAAAGATAATATTCCTTCTTCTGTTGTAGTTTGAAATTGGAAATGAGAATATTGACCTTACAATTTAGTAAAAGAATATGCTTGAATTAATTTTATTAGTGATGAATCAGATAAATATTTTGCATACAATCCTTATGAAAAAATGCTAATTTGAAAAATATCAAGTTAAAGTTGAGAAATATTTATAAATGATAAAACTTATTCTTCTTGAGAAATATTATCTTATAATTTATGACAGTGAGATAAAATAACTGTTTGAACTTGAAGTGAAGCAAGTGTATACTTATCTGATTGAAATAATTTTGTTTTATGAGATATTAGCTCAAATTCTGAAGTTATTTTAAGTAATATGAAATTTGTAGAAGAAAGTAATTTATTTACATCTATAAAACTTGCTTTAAATATATGAACTTTATGGACAAAAGCATCACAATTATCAGATAAATCAGAATATGAGGTTTATACAACTGATGCAGTTGCCGCTGTTAGATGAACTATTTTTTGAGTAAATAAAAATATTTCAAATACAAATATAACAGTCAAACAATGAAAAGTAGAAGTTAAAAAAGTAACTTTATCTGTCTGAAACCTAGATGAATGAATAAGATCTTGAAATATAAATTCAAATCCAATTACATCTTTTGCTTCATTATGAGTTTGATATATATTGAGTAATGGAAAATCCTATATTGAAGTAAACTTTTGAAGTTGAAGTTTATGAGCTGATATAAATTCTATTTGAAGTATAGTTTCTTGAACTTGAGCAATTAATCAAATTCCTACTGATGTAAAAAATAATATAATTGAAAATACTCCTGAATTAAATGAAAATATCCAAATTTATTTAAACAGTTATTCAAGATCTTGAAGTGATATTTTAATATGATTATCATTAGATAAACCTTTATTAACAGCTAATTTTATAAAAATCACAACTGAAACTTGAGCAGTTTATACTTTACAAAATAATTGGATGTCTAACACTTGAAGTTTATTTTTAACTTGATGAACACTTTTCAATTGATCAATTGAACTTTTAGATGATATTCAAAATTGACATAAACTTTATATATCAGCTTGTAGTGATAATAACCATTGTAGTCAAAAGAAAGAAATAGAAATAAAAGAAGATGAATATGAATCTAAAAACAATACTCCAACACATTGTGATGATGAAATCAAAGATATATATGATGATTTTCTTGATAGAGATCCAACAATTGATGAATGTAAAAATATTTTAGAAAAATACAATATCTGGAGAAAAAATAATCCTAGTTGAATTTCAGATGGTATAAAGAAAGATATAATAGTGAATATGTTAGCCTGAGATGATTGTATAAAATATCAAATAAGAAAAAAATCAAATATTTCTTGAACCTGAACTACAAATTGTAAACCTTACAAAGTAAAATTTAATTGATATGATATAGAAAATGATTTTGCTTGAAGTTGATATAGTTTAGTTGCTTATGCACCATATAATTGATATACCCATCATTGATACAATTATACTGATTATAATTTTTATACTTGAGCTTTATTAACACAAAAATTAACATCTCAAACTTGATGAACTACTTCAACTTTAAATATTAAAAAAGACTGAAATATAAGATGAGTTTATATTCATACTTGAGCAGCTGCCGCATACAATTGATCTCTAGCTTATTCTTGAAGTCAGTTATGATTAAATTCTGCTAGTTGATTTATAATTGAAATGAGTGTAAAGTGAGAGGATTTAAAAAGAATACCAAGTTGACTTACAAATTATTATTTATTTAGCACATCTTCGTCTTTCTATAAATTATTTTTAAATAATGACGGCTTAAAATTACAAAATAGTAGTAGTTCATATATACCTAATTCAGATTTTAATATTAAAGATAATAATAAGTTTTATAAAATAATAGCAAAAAAAGAAAATACTAATTATACACTAAATATTTTAGATGATAATAATAAAATACTTTCGTCTACTTGATTTATAAGCACTTCAGATATTTGAGACAATTTGTATATTTGAAATTATTTTGATTTATCCAAACAATGGAACTGAATAATTGATTATGTAAAAGTATATAAAAAATAGACTTCATATGAAGTCTATTTTTTTTATCGAATATTCGTATTAAATGTAACAGTTCAATTTGAACTACCTGCAGTATTCATTATAGTATAATTAAGAGTTGCTGTAGCAGACAATCAAGGATCAAGACTAAAAGTTAGAGTTTTTGTTGAATTATCAAAATTGACATTATGAATTTGTGTAGGTGGTGGTGTAAATGTAAAAATTAAATTTGATCCACTTATTCAACTCATATTTACAGACATACTCCGTACATCATTATCTGAGTTATAATTATATGTTGTAGAACTTTCTGGAAAATTAATTGCAACTGGAAGAGTATCTGTCATAGCTTCTGTTGTTACATTAAAACTATCTCTATAATCTCAAATTGTTAAAGTTCAATTTTGAGTTGCTGAATAATTTGAACTTGTTGTAAGTTTTATACTTACTTTATCTCAAGCAACTACTTGAGTAGTATCACTTCGAATATCAACTCAATTTTTAACTATTGTTCATAGTGTAGTTGTTGCTGAAACTGGTTGATTTATTCAAGAAACTGTTATTTCATTTGTCGTAATTGAAGTATTTCTAGTTTGATTTGTTAAGTCTGTTATATTAAAAACATCTGGAGTTGTATCTGATGGAGTTTCTGTTGTTACACTAAGAGTAGATGACTTTTTTACTTCAATTAATCAAGTAGCTTCATTTAAATCATCTCATACAGTAACTATGTAGTAAATCGCATTTGCTGTTAATCAGGTAAAACTTCAAGTTGTATTCTCTGCTATTTTATTTGTTAATCAAGCATCTGAATATATAGCAACTCTTACATTTGTCATTCAGGCTGTTGCTCATGGAATTACACTTATACTTGAACTTGTTTTACTACTTAAAGTTGGTATAGCAATAGTTCATGGTTGATTTTTTAATTGTTCTTTAGTTTTAACTGTTTGAGATACACCTCTAGCAACTGCTAATTGTTCACTTGTAACATCAGAATTTGGGTTTAAATCATGAAAATTAAGTTGTGATCAAGGTGTATTATCTTGAAATAAAGGTCAATATCAACTATGAGTTTTTTCTAAAGGAATTTTAAATCAAGCAAAAACTTTGTTTTCATTACTCAATCATCAAACTCACTGTGTATGACTTGCTTCTACAAATCACTCCACTCAATTATCAAATATATGTCAGGCTGTCATACTAGCAGTATTTCAAGATTTACTATGTCATAATGCTCAACTAATTCTATTATGAGAATCTGGTTGATAAGTTAATCATACTTTTCATGTTCATCAAGTTACTGTGCTTCAAGGACTACCAAGCATAGAGTTATATTGCAATCTTTCAACTCAACCACTTACATTAACTCTTACATTATCAGTAACTCTAAGTCCTAATTCACCTGTTGCAGAAGTTTTTGATCATCAAGCAACTCATCATATAACATCAAACCATTCAGTTTTATATGAGTCATCATTAACAATATTTCATATAACTCCTAATTCCTTATTATCAGTTTGAGAATATACAATACTAGTTTTTAGTTCTCTTAAAGTTCATTCATTGAAATATTTTGAATAATCTATTCAGAAAGATCTTTGTGACATTTCAGGAGAAAAAGTTTTACCAACTTCACTAGAATTCATATTAATAATCTTTTTTAAAAAAGCTCAAGAAATTTTTATAGTTCATCATTTTTTTCTCATAGCTCAAGCTAAAGAAAACATTTGCATATTAGATCATTTTTCAAATCAAATATAAGCTCAATACATAGCCATACCAAGTAACATATACAATCTAGCTTTTACTCTATTATCTGTTTCTCAATTTATTGCTGTTCTGAGTTCCAATTCCAACTTATAATTTTCTTGCTGAATACGAGCTTCTGCTGATATATGATCCTTAGAAGGAGTAATATTAAGTCAAGTATCAACTCATCCTCAATCCAAAGGGATTAAAGGAAGAGCACTTCTATCACTTTTACTTTTTGCCATAGCAACGGATTTTTCATATTCAGATTTTTGTTCTGGAGTTAAAGACTTTAAATATTCAGTTATATTATCAAAAGATTTTCCAGCAGTTATTTCTGGAGGACATTCTAAAGGATTTTTTGCTTTACATTCTTTATCTGCCATAAAATTATTATTAATAAAATAAATTACAGTTTTATGTTATCATAACTTTTTTTATTTTGCAAATTTTTAACTTTTTTAAAAACTAAATTTGATAAAAGGAAAAAACATATACAATAAGGCCCATACTTAAATAGTTATTTATAAAGTTTTATGCTTAAATTAACACAATTATTTGAAAAATACTCAATAGAATTAACGAAAGAACAAATTAATTTGTTTCAAAAATTCTTAGAAATCTTTTTTGAAACTAACTCTCAAATAAATCTTTCGGCTATTAGAGATGAAGATTGAA
>JAQUKG010000085.1 GCA_028719245.1 Candidatus Altimarinota bacterium
TTTTGATACAACGAAGAAAAGTGAATTTTTGATAATTTTAGTTTAAAAATAGAAGGTTGAAAAACTACTGCTTTAGTTTGACATTCTTGAAGCTGAAAATCAACTTTAATAAAATTAATTTTAAGAAATTATATAATAAATAATTGAGCCATAAAAATTGATTGACAAAATTTAGTAGAATTAAAAATTTCAAGTTTATATAATCATATATGATATTTATCGCAAGAACCAGCAGTTTTTGATTGAACTATTAAAGAAAACTTAGAATATGCTGTTAATTATAATTTAGATGAAAAAAATATTTGGGAAGCATTAAAAAATGTTTGATTAAATAATTTAGTTAAAAATTCTCAAGATTGAATTCAAACACAAATTTGAGAAAAATGATTGAAATTATCATGATGAGAAAAACAAAGACTTGCAATTGCTAGAATATTTTTGAAAGATCCAAAAATTTTAATACTTGATGAACCGACTTCAGCACTTGATAGTATTAGTGAAAATAAAATTACAAATATTATAAATAAAGCCTTGAAAAATAGAACAGTAATTGTTATAGCTCATAGGCTACAAACAGTTATGAATGCTGATAAAATAATAGTTTTAGAATCCGGGAAAATTATAGAAAATTGAACTCATAGCGAATTATTAAATCAAAAATGAGTTTATGCGAGTTTGGTTGATTTACAAAGATGAATTATTAATGAGTAAAAGTTTGTTTTATTTAAATAATTTATATAATTCAATGAATTTATTTAAAACTATAATTTTATGCAAGATATAAAAATCTGGGAAGAAAAAATCAAAGAAAAAAGAAAGAAGACTGAATTTAGAGATTTTGTGAAGGAAGTTGCGAGTTGGAAAACAATATGATTATATAAAAATAATGAAATTATATCCAAGTTTCCAAATACAAATAAAATATATGGAGTTTTGTCTAATAATAATTTTTTAGATTATAGAGATAATTTAAAAAATTTTTGAATAAATTATAATTTTGATAAAGATTTTTTCTCAAATTTTCAAATATTATTAAAACAAACTAAGTTACCTTGAGTATTTCATTTTACACAAAATGAGAACTCAGATTTTTCAGATGAAGTTTGATGAGTAAAAAATTGTTATTTAGCCTTTTCTTGTGTTAATAATGAGAATGTATTGTATAGCTGATTTGTAAGAAATAATTGTAAAAATATTTTTAATTCTATATTTGTTGTAGATAATTCAGAGAATATTTATTGAGCTAGCTGAATTATAAATTCATATAATATATTTTTCAGTAATTATATAGTTAATAGTTCAGATATATACTTTTGTAGTGATATGATTTGATGTAAAGAATGTTTATTTTGTAATTGATTAGAAAATAAAAGTTATTTTATTAATAATACATCATATTCAAAAGATGAATATAAAAATATTAAAAATAAGATATTAAAAGATAAAAAAAATTATACATTTAAAAGCTCAGATATTTGTTTAAATAAAAATTATTGAAGTGAAAATGTAGTTGGTAATTTTCTTATAAATTCTTCATATGTTACTAATTGATATTATTCGTATTGTATAGAAAATGCTAGAAATATAGCCTTTTATTGATGATTGGATAATAATAAAGATATTTATGATGTTGTATCTTGAGCTTGAAATAGTAGAAATATTTATTGATGTAACTCTGTTTGATTGTCAGATAATATATTTTTGTCATCAAATATAATTTGAAATAGTATTTATTACTCGTATTTTTTAGACTGATGCTCATTTTGCCTTTGATGTATCTGACTAAAAAATAAATCATTTTGTATATTAAATAAACAATATTCCAAAGAAGAGTGGTATGAACTTGCAAACAAGATATTCTTTCAAATGGATAAAGACTGAATACTTTGAGACTTTTTTCCTTGAGAATTAAATCCATTTTATTTTAATGATACTATGGCTTATCTAATAGATGATAGTTTTACTAAAGAAGAAGTAGAAAAAGATGGATTTATGTGGAGAAATGAAAAAATAAAAGTTGATATTCCTGAGAATGCTGAAATTGAAAAGACGAAAAATCTTTCGTCTTTTCAAGGTTTTGACTCAAACTGAAACTGGCAAATAAATCCTGAAATTATGAAAAAAGTTATTCAAGACGAAAACTGAAATGTTTATAAGATAGTTCCGATGGAATATGAATTTCTTATGAAACATTGACTTCCTTTACCAGAAATACATTGGCTTGATAGGATAAAGTTAGGGTTTAAATTTAAGTAAAAATCTTTTGATTTTATTTAAACTATTCTTAGAATATAAAATGTATTTTAGTTTACTTGTTAGTAATATAAAATTATGTTTAGAAAAATATATGATCAAATGGATGAGATCCTAAACAATGAAAAGATTGTTTTTATTGTTTGACCAAGACAAGTAGGTAAAACTACTTTTATGAAAAAAATCCTTGACTCTTTAAAAACTCAAGATAAACAGTTTTTAAATTTAGAAAATTTTGAATATCACAATTTCTTTAAAAGTTTTTCAAATTTTCAAAGTTTTGTGGCTTCAAATTACTCTTGAAGTTGAAAATATTTTTTATTTCTGGATGAGTTTCAGAAAGTAAAAGGTATTGATAATATTTTAAAACTGATTTATGATGAAATGCCTTTTGTTAAGGTGATCTTGTCATGATCAAATAACATTGAAATAAATAAAAATATTAAAGAATCTTTTGCCTGAAGAAAGAGAGTTTATAATATGTTTCCTCTTGATTTTGATGAATTTCTTATTTGGAAAGAAAATATAGATTCAGAAAATCTAGAAAGTTTTAAAAGAAATTTAATAAATAAAAATAAGATTCTAAACTATGTAGAGGAATTTATGACTTATTGAGGGTATCCAGAAGTAGTTTTAGCCAAAAATAATGAAGAAAAAAAACAAATTCTAAGTGATATTTTTGATTTTTGGTTTAATAGAGATATCGTTATTTATACTCAAAAATTATTTGAATTTAAAGAATTAACAAAACAATTAAGTTTTAGGATTTGAAATACTATAAATTATACTGAAATTGCTAGTTTATCAAATTTATCATCACCTACAGTAAAATCTTTTATAGAAGTATTAAAGGAAACTTTTATTGTGTTTACTCAGAAACCTTTTTTTAACAATAAATTAAAAGAAATAAATAAATCACCTAAACTATATTTTTATGATTTTTGATTTAGAAACTGGTTTATAAATAGATTTGATTTTTCAAGTGAAGAAAAATGAATTTTATTTGAAAATATGATTTTAAGTGAATTTATAAAGAAATGATACAATTTTGATTCTTTGAAATTTTGGAGAACAAATGATGAAAAATATGAAGTTGATTTAGTTTTTGACTTAGAAAATAAAATTTTTGAGTTTAAATATAAAGATGAATTAAAACAAACAGATAAAAGATGAATAGAAAAATTTAAAGAATTATACCCTGATTTTGAATGAAAAATAATTTATAAAGAAAATTTTTTAGAAATAATTTAATTTTTAATTTTAAAATATGCAAGATATAAAAATTTGGGAAGAAAAAATTAAAGAGAAAAGAAAGAATACTGATTTTAGAGATTATGTAAAAGAGATAGCGAGTTATTATTGAATAGTTTTACACAAAAATAACTGACTTATTTCAAGATACCCAAAAACTGATAGAATATGAGAAGTTTTAAAAACGACTGATTATGAAGATATAAGAGAATCATTAACAAAATATTGAATGGATTATGATTTTTCAAAAAATATTTTTGAAAATATGAGAATATTAAAGCAGAAGGTAGAATTTCCAAACTTATCTACTTACGGATGAGCTGAAAATTGTGATTTTGCTGATACCACACATAATACTAAAAATGCTTATCTAACATTTAATACTGTTTGGGATAATGAAAATATACTTTATAGTTCTTGTATAAAATGAAAATGTAGCAATGTTTTAAATAGTGTTATGGTTTGGGATACAAGTGAAAATATTTATTTTTGTAATTGAATTATTAAATGATACAAAATTTTTTATTCAAAATTTATAATGGATTCAAATAATATCTGGTTTTCAAGAAATCTAAATTGATGTAGTGAATGTATATTTTGCGACTCATTAGATAATAAATCATACTACATAAGAAATAAACAATTAGAGAAAAAAGAATATTTTAAACAAAAAGAAGAAATACTTAAAAATAAATCAAGT
Organism: Candidatus Altimarinota bacterium; assembly: GCA_028719245.1. Taxonomy (GTDB): domain Bacteria; phylum Patescibacteriota; class Gracilibacteria; order BD1-5; family UBA6164; genus UBA7396. The sequence continues at coordinate 4,205 of JAQUKG010000085.1, forward strand.
TTTTTAGAAATATATAAAAAAATACCTTGTGAATGAACAAATTTTTGAAGTAAAAATAGTAAGTGAAATTTTATAATTAATTCTGAAAATGTTATAAACTGACATTTTGTTTATCAGGTAAAGAATGGCAATAACTTAATCATTACTTGATCTGATAAATGAAATGAAAATATGTATGATATGTTTATATGATGATCTGGAACTTCAAATAGTATGTATTGATGTTGTATGTCTTGAACGGATGAGAACATATATATTTGAGAATCTATATGAATGTCAACTAATATTTATTATAGTTTTAATATTCAGTCTTGTTCTTTCTGCCTATGATGCATCTGACTAAAAAACAAATCTTTTTGCATTTTAAACAAACAATATTCCAAAGAAGAATGGTATGAATTAGCAAACAAGATATTCTCTCAAATGGAAGCTGATTGAATACTTTGAGACTTTTTTCCTTGAGAATTAAATCCATTTTATTTTAATGATACTATGGCTTATCTAATAG
>JAQUKG010000086.1 GCA_028719245.1 Candidatus Altimarinota bacterium
TTTCGGGAAAATGAAAATATTTGGTTTTGTAATAGAGTTTGAAGAGTAAAAAATGCTTATTATTCTTTTTGCTGTTTTGAAAGTTGTGAAGATATTTATTTTTCAAATAATGTTTCTGATAGTAAAGATATTTATAATTCAACAAGTATTGACCATTCAAGCCTAGTTTATGAAAGTGTAAGAATATTTGATTCACATCATATTTTCTTTTGTGATGATATTTATAATTCAAAAAATATTTATTTTTCTTATGATTTAAGAGATTGTGAAGAATGTATTTTTTGTAATAATCTTGTTTGAAAAAAATATATGATTTACAATAAACAATATGAAAAATGAGAATATAATAAAATGAAAGAAAATTTATATAAAAATACTTCAAATCATGATAATTTAAAGAAATTACTAAAAGATTATGAAATATTAAAACAAAAATCTATTAGAAAGTGAGTTAGTTTAATATGAACTGAAAAAAGTGTTTGAGATCAATTAAAAAATTCAAATGATACATTATTTTGATTTTGGATGTTATGAGCTGATGATTGTTTTAATTCTGCAAATTGATTTCCTGCAACTCAAAAAAAAGCATTTAATTCTTTTTGATTTTGACTTGTTGAAAATATTTATTTTTCTATGTGAAGTTGACCTTTAACAAAATGATTTTTTTCAGTAAATATTGAATCTTCTAGTGATATTTATTTTTCACAAAAATTAAAATGATGTCATCATTGTATTTGATGTTATTGACTAATAAATGCTGATTATCATATTTTAAACAAAGCTTATTCAAAAGAAGATTATGAGAAAAATTTTGACAAAATAATGCTAAATTTAAATAATTCTTGAAATTTAAATAAATTTTATAATATTGAGAAAACTCCTTATCCCCTAAATGATTCAACTTTAGTAGAGGAATTTCCAATTAAAAATTTAAGATATTTAAAATCATATAATTGATGAGATTATAAAAGTTATGAATTTGAAGAAAAATTATATAATTCAAAATGAAAATGAAATTTATATATTTTTGATGAATCTCTAGCTATTTCTGATGCAATACTTGATTTATGATGAAAAGAAAAAATTAAAACAAAATGGAGAAATAAAAAAGCTGAAGTTAATATTCCGACTTGAATGACAGTTTTAAAATATGATGAATTACCTAAAAATATTCAAGATATTGATTTATCAATTTTAGAGAAAGCAATAATTTGTCAGGAAACTTCAAGACCGTTTAGAATTATAAAAAAGGAACTAGAATTTTATAAAAAACACCATATTGCATTACCAAGCTTACATCCAGATATTAGAATAGAAAAAAGAATTGAAAGAAAAAGTAAAATATGATTATATTTGATGAATTGTTGTAAATGTAATAAAGAAATTTTATCAGTTTATGATGAGTCATATTGATATAATTTGTGTTGTGAAGAGTGTTATAATAGGGAAGTATATTAAATTTAATTTAAATAAATATGTTCCGAAATGAAAAAATCATAGAAACAAAAACTTGTAAACAATGTAATGCAAGTTTTGAAATAACTAACAAAGATGTAGAATTTTATGAAAAAGTTTCACCTGTTTTTCAGTGAAAAAAATATATAATTCCTTCCCCTACTTTTTGTCCTGATTGTAGACAACAAAGAAGATTATCTTTTAGAAATGAAAGAAAACTTTATAAAAGAAAATGTGATGCTACTTGAAAAGAAATTATTTCAATTTATTCACCAGATAAACTATATAAAGTTTATGAGCAAAATTATTGGTGGAGTGATAATTGGAATCCACTAGATTATGGAATAAATTTTGATTTTAATAAAAGTTTTTTTAAGCAGTTTGAGGAGTTGATAAAGGAAGTTCCAAGGTGTGCCTTAGAGGCTTCTGATAATGAAAATTCTAATTTTACAAATCATTCAGCTCGGCTAAAAGATTGTTATCTAATTTTTGATGCATGATTTGATAAAAATTGTTACTATTCAGCAATGATAAGTTATTCAAATGATTGTATTGATTGTTTAAAAATTGATAATTCAGAAGTTTGTTATGAATGTGTTGATTGTAAATGATGTTATAATTTAATATATAGTGTAAGAAACAATGATTGTAGAAAATCTTATTTTTTATATAATTGTTCTAATTGTGAATATTGCTTTTGATGTGTAAATTTAAATAACAAAAAATACTACATTTTCAACAAAGAATTTTCAAAAGAAAAATATTTTGAAGAATTAAATAATTTATTAAGAAAATGAATATACAATGAAGAATTAAAAAAAGAAGTTAGAAATCATATTATAAGATTACCATTTAAAGAAAACTATATAATATCAAGCGAAAATTGTTCTTGAAATAATATTTATTCAAGTATGAATGCAATATCTTGCTTTGATGTTTCAGATGTAAATGATGTAAAGTATTCTCAAGCATTACATAAAGCTCAAAATTGTATGGATGTAACAGTTTGGTGATGAAATGCAAGTAATATTTGTGAATGTATGAGTATTTGACCAAATTCTAGCAATTTATTATTTTGTTTTTTATCATATCCAGAATCAAATAATTTAATTTACTGCGGTAATTGTATGAACTGAATTAAAAATTGTTTTGGTTGTATAGGATTAAAAAATAACAAACAATACTGCATCCTAAATAAACAATATACTAAAGAAGAATATGAAACTCTTGTTCTAAAAATTATAGAACATATGATGACAACAAAAGAATGGTGAGAATTTTTTCCAAGCTCAATTTCTCCTTTTTGATATAATGAAACAGTAGCAATGGAGTATTTTCCAATCAGTAGAGATAAGGCATTGCCTTATCTCTACAAATGGTCAGATTATGAACCACCATTTCCTAAAGTAGATAAAATAATACCTGCAAATAAATTACCAGAAAATATAGCTGATATTCCCGATGATATACTTAATCGGGCAATAGAATGCGAAATTACAAAAAAACCATTTCGTATAATTAAACAAGAATTAGAATTTTACAGAAAACATAATCTTCCAATTCCAAAAAGACATCCAGATCAAAGACATCTTGATAGAATGAAATTAAGAAATCCTAGAAATCTTTTTGATAGAAAGTGTGATAAATGTTGAAAAAATATTAAAACTACTTATAGTCCTGATAGAAAAGAGATAGTTTATTGTGAAGAATGTTATATATGAGAAGTGTATTAAAGTTAATTTATATTTTCAAATTTTCTTGATTATGTAAATTAATTTATATAATTTAATTTATATAATATTAAAATAATTATTTAAAATGTATAAACATTTTTTTTATTATGATAGAAATAAATACGAGAATTTTCTAGAAGATAGAGAAAGTAAAGTATGAAAATTCTGAAATTTTGTATTAGATTTATTTGTAGTTATATCAATTGTTGTAATAATTTTAGAAACAATAAATACCTTACCTATTTTATATAAAGAGGAATTATTTTTAGCAAATCTTATTATATCAAGTGTTTTCTTTTTAGATTATTTATATCGCTTTTTTAGAGCAAAAGATAAATTTATTTTCTTATCATCAGTATTAAATATTATTGACTTAATGTCATTCTTGCCGTTTTTTCTTTCTTTAGTACTTTCGTTTTTTATTTACTGAGATATTTTAAAAATATTTAGAATAATGAGAGTTTTTAGAGTATTAAGACTTATTAGAAATATTCCTTTAACTTTTTGATTCGTAAAAGCATTAAAGACATACTGAGATGAATATAAAGCTGTTTTCTTACTTTTCTCCATAATTATTTTTGTTGTTTCAGTATTGGTTTATGAAATAGAAAGCCCTATAAATCCAAAGTTTAGTTCGGTTTGAAGTTCTTTATGGTGGTGAGTTGTAACTGCAGCAACCGTTTGATATGGTGATATAGTTCCTATAACTACTGCTTGAAAAATAATTTGAAGTATAGTAATTTTACTTTGACCTGCATTATTATCAGTTGTTTGAGCTATAACAATTTTAGTTTTTACAGATGTTGCTCGTACACAAGAAAAGCTAAAAAAGTGAAAAACAAAAATTTGTGCTTATTGTGAAAGAGAGAATATTGCTGAAGCAAATTATTGTATAAATTGTTGAAAAAGATTTAAATTAATAAAAAAAGATATTTAATTTATTTTTAAAATTAAAATATGTTTGAAAATGAAAAAGTTGTAGAAATAAAAATTTGTAAACATTGTAATACAAGTTTTGAAATTACAGATAAAGATTTAGAGTTTTATGAAAAAGTAAGTCCTAGTTTTAAAACTCCTCCTAACCTCCTTGCATATTCAAGGGAGGGTTCTATACCTCCCCCTGATAAGGGGGATTGAGGGGGTTATAAATACTTAATTCCAACACCGACTCTTTGTCCAGATTGTAGACAACAAAGAAGATTGTCATTTAGAAATGAAAGAAAGCTTTATAAAAGAAAATGTGACGGCACTTGAAAAGAAATTATTTCAATTTACTCACCTGATAAACCATATAAAGTTTATGATCAAAATTATTGGTGGAGTGATAATTGGAATCCACTAGATTATTGAAAGGATTTTGATTTTAATAGATGATTTTTTGAGCAGTTTGGAGAGTTGATGAGAGATGTTCCACAAATAGCATTATTAAACTCAAATAGTGAAAATACATATTATGCAAATTTTACTTACTCAAACAAAAAT
>JAQUKG010000087.1 GCA_028719245.1 Candidatus Altimarinota bacterium
ATTATTTTAAATAATTAAATATTCCATCAATTTACTCTTTCATAAGCACTATCATTTTGAATATGTTCCCATTCGTGAGTATGTATATATCAAATAATATTTCATAATTCAGGTAGTTTAGTAAAAAGATCATATTCTAAATAATCTCAAAAATCATTTTTATCTAAGAAACTTCTAGTTGTAATATAAAGTCAAGAATTTGTTAAATAAAATGGATTTGCTTTTGGTCTTTCAACAAATTTAATTACTTTATTTCAATTTATAAGTACATTTCAAAGTTGTTCTGGATTTGCTACAAATTTAAGTAAAAATGAAAAATCTGATTTTTGTTCTTTATGATAATTAAAATAACTCTCTAAATCCAAACTTCAATAATATATATCTCAATTTGCAATAATTAATTCTTCCAAAGTATGTTCTTTTTTAAAAACTTCTTTTAAACTACTTCAAGTTTTTAGTTCAGGATCTAATTCTATAAAAGAAAAACTAATATTTTTATATTTTATTTTTAATTCTTTAGAAAAAACTTCTGTAGAATTTGGTGGAATTGTAATGATTATATTTGTAATTCAAGCTTTTGAAAAAATTTGAACTTGTCTTGATATAATACTTTCTCAATTTATCAAAAGTAATCATTTTGCTATATCAAATGGATAAGGTCTATTATCCCATTTATAGTCATGACAAAAAATTATTACAGTTACTTGAGAAAAGTTTCAATATCTTTCTTTTAAAATATTTTCAATTACCTGACTTCTATTTTTTTGTTTTCAAGCTTTTATATCATTATCAATTTTTGATAATATATCTTCACTTAAGCTGATTGTAATCTTATCTTTCATATATAGTTGTATAAAGAAATAATACACTTACACTTTTATTTTAACTATTTTTTCAAAAAAATCAAAAAAAGTCATACTTTTTTCATACTTTTAATTTCAAAATATTTGATTTAAAAAATTTTATAGATATAAAAATCTCTTATTTGCAAATAAGAAAAATAAAAACAAAAAAACTAGCAGTGGTAAAATTGAGTATAAAATCCTGAGCTTCGGCTTTAGTGTTATTGTATTCAATAAGTCTCTGCTAGTAAATAGTGGAGGATTTTTTTGATTTTTTGTGAGGTCTAATCATGAACATCTCGATTGTAGCAGGGCAAAAAGTATCACAAGAGGGGCCCGATTTCAGTTTTTTGATCTCAGGGCTTGAAGGGCAACAGGTCGGAAACATTCCGGCCGTTGTCATGTGCAACTATTTTTGTAAAGCACATGAAGGATATGTGTTGCACAATAATAGACTTTTTTCACATGATGGCAAAACCAGGTTTGCAACCTGTTTTGCCATTCTTGACAAGGATGGCAAGGTTCTGCTGGTAAACCGTGAAGTCCAGCAACAAGAGATCATCAACCACGGGGTAGACCTTTCTCATGCTGGTGCTACACTACATCCAATCTCCGTGCATTACAAACTCGGGCAGATTGGGAATCCTGCTCTATTTTCGGTGCTTGGTGCGAAAATCACCAGTGTCGAATTCGCAGGCTATGCGGTCGAAGAAATCAAAGGTCCCAACGAGTCAAGGTGTATCATGCCAGTATGGGTTGTATGCACGGATTTTAACTCCCATGGAATTCCTGGTTTCTTCACTTTGGATCAGCTCAATGGGATTACAATGACCGCAAAGGTTGCGGTGACTCTGCAATACCTCCAGAAGTAAACCCAACCACAACAATAACTAGCTGACCCCAAAATAGGGGCTAGCATGTTCATCTCCAGCCATCTATGGTTCTGCCATAGTGTTTAGTGCTGAAGATGAAAAGATTAAAAAGGGAGAAATAGTGATATTTCCCCTTTTTTTATTCTAAAAAATTCCTAAAACTTGATTATGAACTCTGCTTGCTTCTACTCCTGATATTTGCTTAAATATTTTTGATAACTGTTCTTCTATAAATTCATATTCTAACTTTATTGCTTCAAGTTCAGTTTTTGCTTCTGGAAGTATTGTTTTACCTTGTTCTTGTAAAAAAGTTTGATAGTCAATTAAACTTTCGTGTTCGGTTCAGTCTTTTATCAAAACTACTACTTTTACTTTATATCATTTTAATTGTCAATCATATTTTCTTAGCTTACTTTTTAATTCACTAGAAGTAAGTGCGAAATCGTATATAGTTTTGTTATCATGATCTATATAGTCAGGGGTTTTTCAATCATCAAGCAAGACTTCTCATCATATTCATAATACATCTCTCATAACTTTATCAAATCTAAGTCATAGATGTTTTCTTCTATCTGATAGTCTAATAGAGGCTGTTTTATCTAAAGTTAATTCATTATTGTTAGGTTTTAATGTATCATATAATTCTCTTAGTGCTAAAATTGTAGGTGGGGTTAGTTTTAGATCTTTTTCTTCTATATAAAATTCTTGTTTAGAATGATCAAGCTTATACATCTCTTGAGTTTTTTTTACTACATCTTCAGCTACTTTTTCATTTACTCATCATTTTATAAGTCTAGCTTTTAATTTTCTTAATTCTTTTGCAAATGTAACTAAATCTTTTACTTCTACATCTGACACAAAAAGTTTTTTTACATAGATTCTTCTTTTATGTCTTGGTATAAAAAATTCTCAACTATAAATTTGCCTATAATATTCAAATAAATCTTCTAAAGAAAAATAGGGAAAAACTCTATTTCTTAAGTAGGCTTCTCAAGATTCATTTAAGGAAGATATATTAATTGGTTTATTTGAAAACATATATTTCAATCATTCCATACATCCTGTCATAGGATCTAGATGCACACTATAACCATATACATAATTTAGTCTTTCTCAGTCTATAACGATTTTTCTTGTTTTTATTCATTCTACTCAAGGTAAATCATTATTTCATCACTTAACAATTCTAGAAACTCTTTGGGAAACTTCAATTATAGCTGAATCAAATAAGTTTTTAATTATGTTTGAAGAAGGTAGTGTTCAATGCATAAAAAATCCACTAGGATTTGTGTTAATTGGTAATGGTATTGATATATTATTTAGATTGGCTTTAATCCATTCTCTTGATATATTTTTTCAATCAGGAGATAAAAGATGTATAGTATTATTATCTACGATTAATGGAACTGTTGATAATGCTAATCTTGAAGGAATAACTGATAATGCTTCATTTATAACTTCTCTCTTTCACCTATTTAATTGAAAAAAAGTAAACAATTCTCTTGTAAAATCTCACATTTCTCCCAATTCTCTAAGAGGTGTCATTCTATCATAATCATATCTATCAACTCAAGAAACTCATACATCTTTATATTTTCATCCAAGAGGTTTAAATAATATAGTTCAATCATCTCAAATCTGTGTATTTCAGACAGTAAACAATAAATCCTCATTTGTATTAGGTAATAGTATATCTCTATGATGTTGTCATAATGATATTGTCATAATAATATATTTTTTAGTTTTTAATTTGCTTTATTTTACTATATTAAGTTTTATAATACAAATAAAAAAGGTCATATTTTTCGGCTTAATAGTAAAAATTGGTAGTTATTTTGATTAGAAATGTTGATTTATGAGAGCAAAGATTAATTTAATTTTCTCTCTTTTTTATGATTTAAATTGTTTTTAATATTCTAAATAAGGATAATTTTTATTTACTTCTTGAAAATGTTGTAATTGTTTTTCTTTTGCTTTTAAAATAAGTTCTTTTGAAGGATTAAAATTTTTAAACATTTCATCCATTAAACTAATTACATAATCAATTTCCTTTGAAATTTCTTTTCACAAATCTGTCAAAATTGCATATTTTTTAACTATTTTTTGAAGAAATTTAGTTTTTACATAATACAAAACTATTTTTTCAAGCCAAGCTTTATCATCTCATAAATATCAATCTAAATATGCTTTCATAATTATATACATAGTTGGAGCAAAAGCATGATAACCAAGAAATATTCCGTGAATATGTCTTGCATCAGGACGAATAGCTGAATAATACTTTTCAGTTTTGTCATTTAAAATAATTTTATCAAACTGCATAATAAGATTTAATTTATTATGACTTGATTCATGAATTATTGCTTCTAAATTATTTATTTCAGGAGTTTTTACATCAATCGTATATCACATATAAAGATGTCAAACACATTCTTTATAAGATGCTGAATTATGAATAGATTTGGCAGTTCAAAGTGGAATAATTTTTTTAATTATTTGATTAAGTTCTCAGTAAAACTCTAAATCTATTTTTTTTAAAAGTTTAAAAGTTTTTTCATAAACTTTACACCATTCATCTATTGATTTTTCTCACCGATTTCAAGAAATTGCTCACTGTTCCAAATGTTCTGGATGAGCTTCAAATTGATTGTATGGATTATTATCATCATCAGTTAATTTAATATTTGTTCAAGCTATTTTTTGTCATTTATTCATTATTAACTCATCATATTTTCAATTTATAAATAAATCAATTTCATCTTTTAATTTATTTTCAAAAATTTTATTATTTCACAAATATTGTTGTTGTTTTAAAATTATTTCTTTATAAAGTAAGTTTATAATTGATGATTGATCTGGATTTAA
>JAQUKG010000088.1 GCA_028719245.1 Candidatus Altimarinota bacterium
AATTTTCATTTTTTTCTAAATAAGAGTCTATTAGATTTTTTGTATTATCTGTTGATCAATCATCAATCACTATACATGATATATTATCATTCTCTAGTACAGAACTTATTGCTCTAATTATAGTATGTACTCTATTGTAAGTAGGAATTATTACATATATCATAAATTTCTATTAATTTTTATAAATAATTTTTCTTTTAATATTATCTCTAATTAATAATAATAAAAATAATAATTTTTCAATTGGTAAAATTGTTATTAAATTTAATATTGAAAAATAGGGATACATAAATATAGATTTTACAAATGATATTTTTAAGTAATTCCATCATTTTCTTTTATTTCAAAGCATATTATTTGAAATTCACATAATAGATAAAAATTTATAATATAAATCTTCTCTTCAATATTTTAAAAAATCTTCTCAAAAATTATTAAACATAATTTCAGCAACAAAAAGATAATCCTTAAATTTATCTTTATTTACAACTGACCTAGTTATTGAACCCCAATCATAATATGCAAAATATATTGTTTCATTAATAAATATTGCAGGGTTTTCTCTTAAATCATTTATATGAGGAATATATTCTCATCAAGTTATAGGTAAAGATATATTAGTGTTTTTAGTATTTTTAAATTTTGATATTTTTGAAATAATAGCTACATCAATCATTTTATCTAAATAATTTTCAATATAATTTTTAAAGTTAATTTCTTCTATATTTTCTTTAAAAGAAAATATAACTTTATTGTCAGTTTTATTATATATCGTAAACCATAATGAATTGTAAGAATTATAAATATTTATATACTTATTTATTTTTTCATAAGAATCAATACTTAATTCATCATCACTTCATAAAATTAAAAAATAATCATTATAATAATCTTTTGATAATTTTAAAAGTTTATTAATTCAATAATTTATAGCATCACAAGCTCATCAGTTTTCTTTATAAAAATAAAAAAGTTTATTTTTATAATCTTTATTTTTTTCTAAATAAGAATCAATTAAATTCTTTGTATTATCTGTTGATCAATCATCAATGACAATACAAAACATATTATTATTTCTTAATACTGAATTTATAGCTCTAATTATAGTATTAGCTCTATTATATGTAGGGATTATTACATAAATCATTTTTAAATTATCAATATCTAAAATTCTCTCAAATCCTAATAATTCCACTCAAAAAGTCAAAACATTTATTACCATTCATTAATTTTCTCTAAAATATATTCTTTTCAATATTCCTGCATAAAACTTAACATATTTTTATCTTCTAAAAAATTCTCAACATCAAGAATAACTTCTTTAAAATTAATCTTTGATATAATTTCAACTAACTTATCTTTTAACATTCATATATTTTCTATTCATTCTATACAATTTATGTTTGGTTTTGTATTATTTGATAAATACCAGAATAAATCATAAATATCTCTTCATTTTACACTTATTTTGTTGGCTCAAATTTGCTTTTCCCAATTTCTGTAAAGTACAGCATTTAGTTTTGTAGAAAAAATAGTTTCTTTATCCAAAGATTTAATTATTAAACTTTGGTTATATTTAAAAATAGGGTAGAGTTTTGTTTTAAAACCTTTACAAAAATTAAAATTATCAGAAATTTCTATTTTTATATATAAATCATGCGAATTTTGATATTTTATTCAAAACTCTTTTAATAAATCTTTGAAGTTAAGAATTATTCTAAATTTTTGAATTTTATAATTTAATTTTATATTGTTATTTGAAAAATAATTTTGTAAATCTTCTCAAAGTTTATCAAATTCTAAAAAATTTATTCCTATAAAATCCAAATCTTCACTAAGTCTGTTTATTCAAAAAAGAAATCTAAGAGAAGTTCATCAGTAAAATATTAGATCTTTTGCATAATCAAGAGAATAAATTTGTCATAATATAATAGTTTGTAAAAACTCTTTTATATATCATATTTTTATAATATCATTTTTTTTAATATGATTTTTTAATTCAAACTTTATTGATTCTATTATCATTTTAAATCTTTTAATAAATTAAAAACTTTTATCATTTTTTCAGATTTATATTTTTTTGTAAGTTTTTCAAATTTAGTCAAATTTATATTTTTTAGGTTTAATCTTAATTCTTTAAAATAATCTAAATCAAAAATTATATCGCTTTTTAAATAAAAATAGTCAAATAATGCTTTTTCTTTTGTTGCTTTATAAATAATAAATCAATCTTTTTTTACTATTTCATAATCTCAAAAAAAATCTTTTTTTATTGATCTATATGAAAAATTTCAAAAATTATTTTCAAACTTTGCAGTTTTTTTAGTAGTTATGCAAGTTATATTATAAACATTTTCAGTAATTATACTATTTTCATAAAGCACATATTCTAAACTCAAATAAGAAGGTATATACATCAAATTTGTTGCTATATACTCTATAAATGAAGATATTTTTCACTCAAGGGAAAATTCTAAAAATTTACTTGATGAAATATAAAATCAATCTCTAATTTTTGTAATTAGATTATTCTTTAACCACCTTGAAATATACACTAAAGCATTTTTTTTGTTTTTTGTTAATAATGCTAATTGTGATAATGTGAAATAAGGATTTTCTAAAAGTTCTTTTGGTATCATTTTATTTCTTAAAGATAACATATTTAGCATTATATAGAAATGAAAATAAAATCAAACTTTATTACAAAAACTAACTAACAACTTTCTTCACTTCATCATACCTAAAACCTTTTGCAATCAACTTTTGAATTATTTTATTTTTATCATATTTATTTTTTAACTTTTCGTACTCTTTTTTAATATTTTCTTCTTCTCAATTTTCTGCAAAAGTCTCATCAATTACTTGATTTACTAATTCAATATCTTCATCTCTTTCAATTAATTTTTGCTTTATATAAGATATAGATTTTCAAGCATTTTTATAATTTGAGACTTTTACAAAAACACTATTTTTATTTAATAAACTTTTATCTTCTTCCAAAAAATCATTTTGTAAAATTTCTGAAATTAAATTCTTTTCAAATCAAGCTAAAATAAGTTTTTGACGAATATAATTTAAGTTTTTATTTCTTATTAAATAAATATTTATTTTATCTTTGATAACTCTATTTTCATCTATTAGATGAGAAATATCTTTTAAAATTTCATTTGATAGTTTTTCATCTTTAGACTTTTCTATAAGTTTTGAAAGTAGTTTTTTAGTTGAAGGAAAGTATTTGAAATAATACCACAAACTATAATTTTTGAGAGTTTCTTTTGTGTATTTCATTTTTATAAAAAATAAGATATAGTTCACTTTTCAAAATCAAGTGAAAATTTTGAGAAAATATTATTTACTTTTTCTAATATTTCTTTGTTTAATATAAGATTTTCTCAATATTTTTTATCTTTTTTTAGAACAAAAAACAATGGTATTAAACTTTTTTCGGCATTAAAAATTCATAATCACCTCAAATCAACTCAATTTATCTGAGTCTTTATCTTAAAATAAGGATTTTGAAGATTAATAACTTTTGTTTGTTTCAACTTTAAAACTAAATTATTGTGATTTATTCAATATTTTTTAAATTGTTTTTCAAAATCATTTATAAAAGTTTTTGTTAATATTACTTTCATTGAATATTTGACATAAAAGTATTAAAACTTGGTAATCATTCTATCTTTTTTATTTCATCATTATCTAAGTTTATAAATTCAGTTTCAGGATTTACTCAAATTTCAAATCTTTTTTCTATAGTAAATTTAACTAAAAACATATTTAATAAAGCTGAAAGATTTGTTCACATTTTTTCTGCCAGTAGACTAGCATTTTCTTTTAAATTCTTGTCTATTCTTATATTTACATTTATTTTTTGAGACATATTATTTTTGATAAAGTAATAAATTATTATTTACAATGTAAATTAATTTTATAAAAAATCAAATCTATTTATAAACTACTTAAATAATCTTTTAGTCATTCTTTCCAATCTCTAAGGTTTATTCAGGAATTATTTATTAATTTACTAAATTTTGGTCTTTTTGCTTTTGTTATAAATTCTTCACTAGAGCAGGGAATTACTTTTATCTTTACATTAGCTATATTAAAAATCTCACTTGCAAATTCAAACCAAGTAATTCAGTTTCAACTAGACGAATTTGAAAAATGTAGTATTTGTCATCTAAAATTTTCTAGATTTTCAATAACTTCTTTAATTGCTAAACTTAAATCTTTTGTATAAGTTGGAATTCAAAATTGGTCATTTACAACTTTTAACTCATTTTTGTTTTCAGCTAATTTTAACATCGTATTTACAAAGTTTTTAAAGTTTTTTCATCATCCATAAAGCCAACTAGTTCTAATAATTATAGAGTTTTTATTTTCATCTATTGCTAATTTCTCTCAAAGATATTTACTCATTCAGTACTCATTAATAGGATTACATTCATCATTTTCATTGTATCAATTTTCATTTTCTCAATCAAAAACATAATCAGTTGAAATTGTTATAAAATCTATATTTAATTCATTTGTAACTTTTGCTAAATTGTAAACTCATAAAGTATTTATATC
>JAQUKG010000089.1 GCA_028719245.1 Candidatus Altimarinota bacterium
TAAATTATTCAAATATAGTTTTCACTTCAAATAATTTAGAAATGGCTATTGAACATATAGTTGTAGATAATGTTAAAATTATTACTGAATGAGCTTTTTGTGTTCCTTCAAAAATCTTTTCAAATTATGTTAATTTAATAGAAGATGATGAGATTAATATTGAACTTTTAAATGATAATTCTATAGAAATAAAAACTTCTTCTTCAGATATAAAAATAAAATGAAATCCTGCAAGTGATTTTCCATTAATTCCAATTGTGAAAGAAAATTTATCATTTAATTTAAAATCAGAAATTCTAAAAAAATCAATTGAAAAAACTCTTTTTTCTTCAGCAAATTGAAGTATTAGACCAACTTTAGCTTGAATATATGTTCATATTTCAACAAATCTTGCAAAATTTGCAACTACTGATAGTTTTAGGCTTAGTGAATTTAAAGTTGATTTGGATGAAAATATTAAAGAAGATTTTTCTGCAATTATTCCAAATAAAACAGCATTTGAATTAAAAAGTATTTTACAAGATAAAATTTTAGTAAAAGTAATTCCAGCAGATAATCAAATAGTTTTTTCTTTTTGAAACACTAAATTTTATTCAAGACTTATGAATTGAAAATTTCCAGAATATGAATGATTTTTTCCAAGTTCTTATAATACAAAAGCTATTATAAATAAATTTGATTTAATTTGAGCTCTTAGAAAAATTAATTTATTGAGTAAAGAAGCAAATTATTCCGTTAAAATGAGTATTTCAAACGAAACTTGAATTTTAATAGAAACTTCTCAAACTCAAAGTTGAGAAGCTCGTATAAATCTTGTTTGATCAGTTGAATGAGAAGATGCTATAGTTTGATTAAATTCAGAATTTTTACTTGAGGCTTTATGAGTAATTGATTCAACTCATATTTCAATTAGTTTTGAATCTCCATTGTCTCCAATATTAATTATTTGAATTTCAGAAGATAAAAAAGATTGATTTAAACATATTATAATGCCGTTAAAGATTTAAGAAAAAATCAATAAAAAAAATCTTGAAAAATTTTCAAGATTTTTTTTATTGATTTCATGCTTTCCATTCTTCTTCAGTGTAAATTAATTTCAATTGTTTTAATAATTCTCATCCAGTATCAGGAATTACAACTTGAGAATTTTTTATAATTATTTCTTTGTTATTAATAAGAGTATCAAGAACTTTTTTATTATAATCATTTAATATTGCATAGTAATTTAAAAATTTATTTATAAAAACTATATAAGTTCTAGCATTTAAATTTTCTTGTCTAATTTTTAAATAACCATCAATATTTTTTATAGTTTGATCATTGTTAAAACTTCAAAAATCAGATGATATTTTGTTTTTTAGGTTCTGAATATCATTGTTTGAAGAATTATATGAATTTAATAATTCAGCTCTTTGTTGAGTTAAAGTTTGACTATTTTGTATTCAAACTTTATATCTATATTCAAGTTGAGCTATAAAAGAATTTAGTGCAAATTCTCTATCATTAGAGCTTCATAAAAAACTTCTAATATCGGTTTTTAATATGTTAAAATATTCATTTAACATAATCATATTTATTGAAATTATTTTATCCTTTGCTATTTGAGTATTTCATAAAATATATCATATATCAACTACATCTTTATATATAGCAACTGGAGTTTCGTTTATTTGTTTATACCTTGTTCAAATATTTGTAGAAATGGCAACTCAAACTGATCAAACTATATCAATATTTTGAGATGTAAATTTTTCTATATTTGAATTTACGGGTTTATATCATTCATTATCAGCATTCAAAAAATATCAAAAATAGTTTATAATAACAAAAAAAACTCCTGTTAACATAAATATTTTTATAAATACTTGAAATAAATTGTTTTTCATAAATTTGTTTTTAGCAATAATTTACATAGTTATATTTTTTTTTGGTCGTTTTTCAAGTTTTTTATTTCTTTTTCCACTTCTTTAGATATTTTATTTAATTCAATTTTTGATTCTTTTTGAAATTTCAAAAAATCATCTTTTAATTTTTTTCATATTTTTATAATTTCTTTTTTATTATTCTTAGCATATTTTACTCAAAAATCTTTTCATGATAAAAATAATTCTTTTATTTCAGTATTATTTAATTTTAAATTATTATTTTTATAATAAAAATATCTATTCATTACCTTTCATACTCAATAGGTAGTTCAAAAATTTAGTGGAACAAATAAAAATCCAGCTATTCAAATTAATCATATTTTTGATATTCACTGAATAGTTTGATTAATCATTATATATGATCATATAGCTGATAATATAGTTAATAATATTTCATTTATTTGATTTCTTGAAAGTTTAATTTTATACTCATTTGCTATATTTTTTAACATAAAAGTATAAATTGTTACAGAAGAATATAAATCAATAAATGGTATTGGTTGAATAGATATTGCACAATTAACAGCTGAAGATTTAAAAATTATATTATCAATATTTTTACATCTTAATTTTGTTTTTTCATCCTCTAAGGTTTTTGAATTATTGTTTCTTAAATATTCTCATCTATCATATAACTTCATACTTTCTTCCTCATATATTGCTTCATAAATTCAAACCTCATATAATATTCATTTAAATGTAGTTTTTCATAAAAAATCATATCTACAATTAACTCATTCATTTATTAAACTATCATATAATTTATCTGTAATAAATATTTTATTTTCTAAAGTTCTTGATAAAACTCTTGAAGCAAGATTTACACTATCTCAAAAGAAATCATGTCAATTTAAAGTATTTTTTTTATTTAAAATTCAATAATTTATTGATATTCTTATTTCTATTTTATGAAGAGAAATTCTTTTATCTTTATTATATTCTTTAAGTAATTTCTGTATTTCAATAGCAAATAATAAAGAGTTTTTAGGAGTATCAAAAAAAATCATATATGAATCTCATATAGTTTTTATTATTATTCAAGAATATTTTTTTAAATTTAATAACATTAATTTATCTTGATCATCAAGAATATTATCTATTTGTTTTTGAGTTAAAAGAGATGTTTTTAGTGTAAAGTCTTTTAAATCTGTAAAAAGTATTACTCAATTTTGTGTATTTATATTTTCCATTTCAAATTTAGATTATTTTATTTCACCATTATTGTAATATATTTTAGTTGTTTTTTCAAATTTATTTGTATAATAGGAAAGTTATTTTTTAAATTAAAATTTAATGTTTAAACTAGAATCAAAATATTCTCCAACTTGAGATCAACCAAAAGCTATTGAAAGTATTATAAAATACTTAGAAGCTTGAAATAAATATCAAACTTTATGGTGAGTTACTTGAAGTTGAAAAACTTTTGTAATGGCTAATATAATACAAGAAATAAAAAAACCTACTTTAATAATTGCTCATAATAAAACACTAGCAGCACAACTTGCTTTGGAATTTAAAGATTTTTTTCCAGATAATGCGGTGCATTATTTTGTTTCATATTATGATTATTATCAACCAGAAGCTTATGTATGAAAGACTGATACTTATATAGAAAAAGAAGCAACAATAAACGAAGAAATTGATAGACTTCGCCATGCTGCAACACAAGATCTTATAAAAAGAAAAGATGTAATTATTGTTGCATCAGTTTCATGTATTTACTGAGTTTGAGATATAAAAGCCTATGAAGACTCAATTTTTGAAATAAAGGTTTGAGAACAATATCATTTTGATGAATTAATTAAAAAATTATTATTACTTCAATATAAAAGAGCTTGAAGTGATTTTAAGCCAGGAACTTTTCAAGTAATGTGAGATTTACTAGAAATATTTCCATCAAGTTTTGAAACAGTTTATTCAATTGAATTTTGGTGAAATGAGATTTCAAGAATTACAAGAAGAAATTATCTGACTTGAGAAATTTACGAAATTTTAGATATTATTGAAATATTTCCAGCAAAACATACTGTAACTACAAAAGATACTATAAATAAAATAATTCCAGCAATTCAAGAAGAACTAAAAGAAAGATTAGAATTTTTTGAAAAAACTGGAGAAGTTGTAAAACACGAAAGACTTAAAACAAAAGTAGAATATGACATTGAGATGATGCAAGAAGTTTGATATGTAAATGGAATAGAAAATTATTCTAGTTATCTTGATTGAAGAAAATCTTGAGAACCTCCAGCTACTTTGATAGATTATTTTGGAGATGATTTTTTGTGTTTTATTGATGAATCACATATGACTATTAGCCAAATAGGTTGAATGTATGCTTGAGATAGAGCTAGAAAAGAAAATCTTGTAGAGGCTTGATTTAGATTACCTTCAGCACTTGATAATAGACCTTTAAAATTTGAAGAATTTGAAAATAAGATGAAAAGTATAGTTTTAGTTTCAGCAACTCCATGACCATATGATATAGAAAAATCATCTCTTCATCCCGAGAAATTTTTTAATTTTAATCCTATTACCGACTGAGCTTGGCTTGATAATGAAAATGATAGAATAGTTCCAATTGTTATTAGACCAACATGACTTTTAGATCGGATTATTGAACTTAGAAG
>JAQUKG010000090.1 GCA_028719245.1 Candidatus Altimarinota bacterium
TTTGTTTTATATTCTTCAGCTATTTCTTGAGCCTTAATTTTATAATCTTCAGCTAAAGATAAAAATTCATCTTTTTTATTATTAAAATATTCTCTATTTTTAGGTGTATCAATTCTTGCTTTTAAATCTTCAAGTAAGTTTTTGTGAATCTCTAAAAAGTTATTAAACAAAACTTTACAGCTTCTTTCTTTAGAAACACTTGCTTTTTCTAATTCAGTTTTAATCTCTTGAGGAGTTTTTTTGTTATAAACTAATGCTGCTGCAATTCATCAAACATAAGCTCATAATAAAACCAATAATTTTTTATTCATAAATTTATAAGTTAAAAAATAAACTAAAAGTATTATATATTTTTTTAGAAAATTGCAAAAATTAAACCATAAAGTTTTAAAAAATAAAGCTATTTTACAAAATTACTTTATTTTTTTATAAAAATGATTATAAATATTAATAGTAAAAAATAGTAAATAATAAAGTAAAAGTCTTTTTCTTTATATCTTTTGTTTTTTATTAAGATGTTATTTATTTAATAAAGAAAATGGTTCCGACAAAAAAATTAATTGAAAATGAGATTTACATAAACAAAATAACTAATTTATTAAATAAACTTGATATAATCCCAAGTGAATTCAATAATTATTTACTTGCTTTTGTTCATCGTTCGCTTGTAAATGAGAAACCTGATTTATCAGCTGAACATAATGAAAGACTTGAATTTTTATGAGATGCAGTTTTAGAATTAGTTATTACACATAAATTATTTTTAGATTATCCAAATAAACCAGAATGAGACTTAACTGATTATAGAAGCTCAATTGTTAAATGAAAACATTTGGCAAATATTGCTAAAACTTTATGATTTAATGAGTATTTAATATTATGAAAATGAGAAGAATTAGGTTGATGAAGAAATAATGATTATTTACTTGCAAACTGTGTTGAGTCTTTTATCTGAGCAATATATTTAGACTTATGATATGAAGAAGCTCAAAAATTTATCTTGAAATATATTTATTCTAATTTAGAAAATATTATAAATAATGATTTACTAAAAGATTATAAATCTTTACTTCAAGAATATACTCAAAGAGTTTTTAATATAACTCCAGAATATAGAGTTTTGGATGAATCTTGACTTGATCATGAAAAAAATTATAAATCTTGAGTATTTTTACTTAACACAATAATTTGAAATTGAAATGGCTCAAGTAAGAAAAAATCTCAAGAAGATGCTGCAAAAGATGCTTTTTTAAATAAAGAAGAAATTAAAATCTAACTTTAACTTTTTATGATTTATCTTATTTTTTGATTATATATATTTTTTGATATTATTTGAATATTAGTTTTTATAGATGTAATTTTATCTTGGCTTTTGATTTTTCAAATAAATTTTAGACCAAAATTTATTGCAAATATTCTAGATCCAATTTATAAATTCGTTAAAAGTAAAATACCAACAACTATATGAATTATGGATTTTACTCCCATTATAGTTATTATTTGAATATATTTTTTAAAATGATTGATTATAGCTTTTTTTCCAGAAGTTTCAAATCTTATAAGATTATATAGTAATATTTAATAATTAAATTTTATGTTAAATAAACAAGTTGATTACAAATTATTTTTTAGTGTTTTTTCATTAATCATATTTTGAATGATAATGATTAGTTCAGTTTCAGTTTATTCTAGTTTTAGAGTAACTAGCTTACTTGAAAAAACATGAAGCATAAAAGAAGCATATAACTATTTTTATGTAATTAGAAATATTACTCATGTTGTTATTTCTATGATTATGCTTTTATTTTTGGTAAAAATTCCTTTTCATTTTTTTGAAAAACATGCTAAACATATTTTTATTTGAAATTTAATTTTAATGTTTTATGTTTTATTTTTCGGGCAAACCTTAAATTGAGCAACTTGATGGATAAATATTCCTGGACTTCCTTCGCTTCAACCTGTTGAATTTCTAAAATTTAGTTTGATAATATTTTTGTCTTACTATTTTAAAAAACATAAAGAAAAAATACCAACTTTTAATGATTGATTTATTCCATTTTCCTGACTTTTAGCTTTAATAGTAATTATTTTATGATTACAACCAGATTTTGGTTCTATAATGCTTATCTGACCAATAATGGTAATGATGTTTTTTATATCTTGAGCAAAAGTTAAACATTTATGATATTTTTTATGAATATGAATATTATTATTTACTTTTGTTTACACTTTTTGAAAATATGACAAAACTCATCCAGAAACTAAAAATAAATTATCATATATTACAGATAGAATTGATAATTTTATAACTGATGAAAAAGAACAAATTAAAAATAAAACTATAAATTATCAAACTGAACAGTGATTAATTGCTATTTGAAGTTGATGATTTACTTGACTTTGATTTGGTAATTCTATCCAAAAATTTTGATATCTTCCAGAAGTTCAATGAGACTTTGTTTTCTCAGTAATAATTGAAGAATTATGATTTATTGGTTGACTTGTTTTACTTTGATTTTATGCTTTTATATGATATAGATGATATTTAATTTCATTTTTCTCTCAAGATTTATTTGCTAAATATGCAAGTTTTTGAATAACCACTAGGATATTAATTCAAGCTTGTATAAATATTTGAGTAAATTTAAATATAGTTCCACTAACTTGATTAACTCTACCTTTTGTTAGTTATTGATGATCTAGTTTAATTTCACTTGTTTTATGATTATGATTATTATTAAATATTTCTAGATATATTGACGAAACAAAATGATGAAAAATTTATAATAGATCTTCATCAAGTTTTTCTCATGAAAGAGTAAATATGTATTAATTTACACAATTTTTTTTATTTCTTTATCTATTATATTTGTTGTTTCTAAGGCTTTATTCAAAAAATCTTGTCATATATAGTTTTTTAAGTTATTAAATTCATTTTCAAATTTTTGAGTATTTCAAGAATTAATAATACCTTCTAAAAGGCTTATATAATCTTGTATATCAGGTAGAATATTATTTTTATAATATTCATTAAAAAATTGCATATCAGTATATAAAGAACTTTCTTGATTTAAAAATCTTGATAAAATAAGCATTTGCATACGACTATTTGGTGTTCAAATAGCTAAAATCTCATTAATACTCAAATTCTCTTTTTTTAAAATATGTCCTAAAAGTAAATTAGCAAAATGAACACTTGACTGAACAACTGAAACTATTTTATCATGTTTTAGTGAAGTCATTTCTATTAAATTTGCTTTATCTTTTTTCCAAATATCTGAGATTATTTTCCATTTTTCTCCGGGATTTATAGGATCAAAAGCTATATTTTGATTTTCCAAAGATTTAATCCAAGGTCAAAACATTGGATGAGTTGCAACAACTTCTCATAAAGTATATTTTGAAAGCTCTAAAGTTGTTTTAGATTTAATTCAGGTAAAATCCATTACAAGTTTATTTTCTGAAATTAATGGAATTAATTCTTGCATAACACTTAGAGAATTTCTAATTGATATACTAAAGATTATTACATCTCAAAGTAAAATTGCATCTTTTGGTTTAATTTCTGAGTTTCTTGATGAGATAATAACTTCAAATCATTTTTTGGTAAAATAATCTTTCCAAAATTTTCAAAATGTTCAGGTTCATCATACTATTACTATTTTCATATTTATTTTCTAATAATCTCATAAAATAACTAAATCTTTACTAAAAAATTTTAATTCCTCTAAAGCATCTTTTATAATATTTTCTTCAACATTTTTTTGAAAATCTATCCAGAAAATATACTCAAAACGATTTTCTCTAGCAGGAAGTGATTCAATTTTTGTAAGGTTTATAAATCTTGTAGCAAAAGCTCAAAGACATTTATAAAGAGCTGAAGGTGTGTCTTTTGTTTTAAATTTTATGGATATTTTTCCATTATTTTTCATAATTAAATTTTGCTTTTCTTTTTCAAAAATATCTTTTCTAACAATCACAAAAAATCTTGTAGTATTTCAATTTTGGTCTTGAATACTTTTATCCAAAATATTTAATTTATAAATATTACTTGCAAAATCTGAAGAAATAGAAGCTATATCAGTTCTTTTACTTTCACTAATAAATTTTGCTGCTCAAGCTGTATCTCAAAATGAAATTGGTTTTATACCAAGTTTTTGTAAATAATTTTGACATTGTAAAAGTGCTTGAGGATGAGAGTAAGCCTCTTTTATACCAGAAATATCTGTTGTATTTGCGAGTAAAAAATGGTTTATATCTAAAAATATTTCTCAAATAATGTAATAATTTCAAGAAATTATATGATAAAAATTTTCATGGACACTTCAAGCATAAGAGTTTTCTATTGGTAAAACTCAAATATTTCATTCATCTATCATTTCAAAAACTTTTCTAAAA
>JAQUKG010000091.1 GCA_028719245.1 Candidatus Altimarinota bacterium
ATAGTAAATATAAACTCAGTATCATAACACAATGATTGGTAATATTGTAAATAAAATATCATAAAACAATTTTCATAATAAAATTTTATTTAAAATTACATTAAAGAATATTCATAAAAATAAAATACTAAATATTTGATATTTTAACATTTCAACAAATCAATATTGATTATATCAATAATAAATTAAATAAAGTGTTAAACATGTAAATATAAAAGCAATAATTGAAAAAATTAATCTAAGAATTTCATTAAAATAATATTGTGGTAATACCATGAATTTTTTAAGTTGATAATTTCTTTCTAAAACAGAATATAAATAACTATACTCATTTATTAATGTAATTAATAAAAAATATTCCATTATTGTCATAATTTTTAAATTAATAATAAAATTTAGGAAAATGTATCAAAACCAACTACATCAAAGTAAAAAACATCACATATATCAATATATTTATAATATTCTTGAAAATCAGATGGATTTCAAAAATCAGTCCAACATTTTTTACACTCTTTTTCTATTTCTTCTTCTTTAATACCTAAGTCATAATTTTGTATATAAAATTTACCATTTAATGATATTTTAAAATACTTTGTTGCATTGTATTCATCTTTTATATAAATCTCATAATCTTTAAATTTTTTATTTTTACAAATATCAATTAATACTTTATTTTCATTATTTTTATGAATAAATATATATCACTTATTGTTAGGAAAATAATTTACAAAATCTCAATAATTTAACCTCATTAAAAGTTTTTCATTTTTAGACATAATTTTAAAATTAAAAACTAAGCTTTCCCATTTTTTCTAACAAGAAAAAATCACATAATAATTATCACAAAAATAAAAATTATTTCCAAATATTTACTTTTAACAAAATCTAAAACAATTTGAAAATTATCATCTTTTTTATTTTCCTCAGATTGTTTTGCTTTTTCTTGTTCTTCTAACTTTTTCTTTTTATCTTCGCTTTTTTGTTTTATAAGTTCTTGAATTTTTTTCATACTTTCCTCTTTTTTTATTTGTTCTTGTTTTTTAACTTCTTCATTTGATAAAGTAATTAAATTATCTAAAAATAAGTTTGCATTTAAGATTTTTTCTCAATTTTTTGAAAGTAATAAAGTAACCATGGATTTTTCTAATGCATCATAAATTAAATCAACTTTTACATTTCAAACTTTATTTATTCAAAGTCATATAATTCAAGCTAAAATTGGTGCTGAAAATGAAGTTCAGTTAAATTTATTATATTCTTTTCAGTATTCAGATTCTTCATCTAAAATTGATAAAGAAAAGATATTTTCTCAATAAGTCCAAAAATCAACACAATCTCAATAATTACTCCATTTAGATTTTTCTCAATTTTCTTGCAAACTTCAAACTCAAAAAACAATTTTTTTATTATTTTTCCCTAAAAAAGAATAATATTCATTACAAACAGGAGATAGTTTATTGATTGTTGTATTTACTCAATTTGTTTGTGAAGATAAAATATCTCAGTTTCAAGCTGAAACAATTATAGGTATATTTTTTTCATAAGCTTTTTCTAAAATCTGATTATATTCTTGAGTAAAAATAAATTGTGTTCAAGCTAAACTCATATTTATAATATCAGCTTTATTATCAATAGCATAATTTATAGCTTTTAAAATTCTTTCTGTTTCTGTAGTTCAAGTTTCACTAAAAACTCATAAAGACATAATTTTAGCATTTGAAATTATTCAAGCCATTCAAATTCCATTATCTTTTTCAGCTCATATAACTCATGCAACTGCTGTTCCATGTTCTCACATAGGAATAGTATTATTGTCATTATAATAAAAATTCCAACCATTAAAATCATCAATATAACCATTTTTATCATCATCAATTTTATTTCAAGGGATTTCATTTTGATTAGTCCAAATTTTGTTTGTAATATCTGGATGATTTAAATTTATTCAGTCATCAATTACAGCAACTACAATATCTTTTTTTCAATTAAATTTCGTTTTACATTCTCAATTTGATAAATATTCACTACATCAAAAATTTTGATTTTTCCAAGATTCAATTATATTTAATTTACTCAAATAATATTGTTTTCAACTATATTCATCAGAGGTTTTTAAATTTTTTATTTTAGTTATATAATTTTCTAAAAAAGTAAATTCATTATACATTTTCTTATATTCAGGAATATCACCATTATCTATTAATCACATATTTAATTCAAACCCAATTGTACTATAATTATTTTTTGCTATTTTAATTGATTCATCAAAATTTCAATTTAAGAAACTTATATATATTCATAAAAAATCATATTGCATATTTACAAATTTAATTAAATCTTCTCTATAAGTATATTTTAATAAATTAACAGCACTATTATAATTTTCTAAAGAAGATTTTATATCACATAAAGATATAGACTTTAGAGTATCTACAACATAATTAAATTGTTTTTGACCTTTTTTCCGATTATCTTTATCTACTTCTCAAGTAGATAATCATTTAATATGAACAGGCTCAGCATTTACATCTACTTTTTTAGTAAAAATTCAAAATTTAGGATTAATAATTTTATAAAAAATATCATGATAATTTAATTCAGGATTTTTCTCAAAAATATCATTAAATTGAAAATTTTTTATTTCACACTTATTTTCTGCATAGGTAAAATTTATACTTGTAAAAAGTATTATAATTGAAAATATTATTTTTAGTTTTTTTATCATTTCTAATTTTTTAATTATAAAAAGTAGGTAATTCAGTAAAGAAATAAAAATCACATTTATCTTTATCTATACAATCGTTATCATTTTCTCATTTATCTCTTATTAATGTATATAAATCAAGAGAAGAACTATCATAATACTTATTAATTTTATCTTTTTTATCTTGAGTATCTTCCATTAAATAATATTTTTGAACTCCAAATTTTTTTTCATCATTATTAAAACTAAAAGTAGTGGAATTGTGAGACTTTCATCTTAATTTTTTTGATATATCTGAATTAACATCCTTTTCGTCAATAATTAGTAATCTACAACTAATTCCATTATCTGGTGTTTTGAAAGTTGAATAATTCAGCTGATTAGTATTTAAAATAATATTTTGCATATTAAATATAATTAAAAAATAAATTAACCATAATATATTTATTTTTACAAGAAAGTAAAATTTAAAAATATACTTTTTACATCACTTTAATATATACAGACTTTTAGCAAACAAAAAAGGGTAACCTAAGTCCTCATGTGTTCGCTAAAACATTACAATTTTGTTTGAAATAAATATCAACAAAAAGGGTGAGTAACATAAGTTACCCTTTCCTAACATTTATTTCAAACTACTTTCGTAATTTTTATGTAATATTTTAGCAATTCCTAATATATTTATTTTCCAAATTTTTGCAAAAAAATAAAATCTCCGTAGGAGATTTTAAACTAATTTTTACTATAAAGTTTTAACAATTGTTTATCAAATGTAACTAAAGTTGCTCAGTATTTTTCAGAAATAAGTAATAATGATAAATCTGTAAATGAAATTTTATCTTTAAATTTTACATAAAAATTTACTTCATCTAAAACATCATTATTTATAAGTTCAATATTTTCAGTATTTAAAATAAATTTTATAAAGTTATCAGCTTTTTGTTTTCAAAAACGATAAGCAAAAATAGAACAAACTTCTTGAACTATACAATAAGGAAGAATTATTTTATTTCCTTGAATTTCTTTAAAAATATCTAAAGATAATTCGTGTAATGAATCTCACTCAAAAAAAGCTCATATAAAAACATTGCTATCAAGTACATAAATATTATTTGTTTCCATAAAGTAATTCATCAACATTAAGAGCTAAATCTTCTTTTTGAACTCAACTATTTTTTATCATATATTGAAACAAATTGTCCATTAATTTACCTTTTTTCGTTTCTCTTCTATTTTGAATTGTTAAAATATTTAAACTATATTTAGTTAAAATATTATTTTCTAAATTAATTGTTGTCATGTTTTTATTTTTAATATTTAAAAGTTTCTAATTTTATTATATAATTTTTTCTAATAATTCAAATTTTTATGTAATATTTTAGCTCTTAAAGTATAGTGATTTTCCAAATTTTTGCAAAAAAATAAAATCTCCGTAGGAGATTTAAAATATATTTTACTTTTTATAAATATCATGATTTCAAATTGAAAAAAACTCTATTATAACTTCATTATCTTTTTTATTTTTATAAAACAATGCTCTAAAACTCATATTTACACTTAAAGAAAAAACAAAACTTAATTTTCATTTAAGTTTATGACTTCTTAAAGATGGATAATCAAATCAATATTTCAATAATA
>JAQUKG010000092.1 GCA_028719245.1 Candidatus Altimarinota bacterium
CTTTGTTGTCTGCAATCTGGACATAAAGTAGGGGTCGGAATACTATACTTTTTTCATTAAAAACTTGGTGAAACTTTTTCATAAAATTCTAAATCTTTATCAGTTATTTCAAAATTTGTATTACAATGTTTACAAGTTTTTGTTTCTATAACTTTTTCATTTTGAAACATATTTTGATTTTAAAAAATATATTTATAATTTAATAAATCTCTTTATTATAACACTCTTCACAATAAACTATTTCTAGTCTTTCTGGAGAATAAGTAGTTTTAATATTTTTTCAACATTTATCACATTTTCTATCAAATAGTTTTCTAGGGTTTCTAAGTGCCATTCTATCTAAATGTCTTTGATCAGGATGTCTTTTTGAGATTGGTAAATTATGTTTTCTATAAAACTCTAATTCTTGTTTAATTATACGAAATGGTTTTTTAGTTATTTCACATTCTATTGCCCGATTTAGTATATCATCTGGAATATCAGCTATATTTTCTGGAAGTTTATTTGCTGGTATTATTTTATCTACTTTTGGAAATGGTGGTTCGTAATCTGACCATTTGAATCATTTTTCTATAGCTTCTTTTTTATTCATAGGATCAGAAAATATTCATTCAGTTTGATTATATCAATATGAACTAAATGATTGATGAAAAAATCTTCACCATTCTTTAGTTTTTTGCATATGCTCTATAATTCTTAGAACAAGTAATTCATATTCTTCTTTAGTGTATTGTTTGTTTAAAATACAGTATTCATATCCATCATGAAGTCATATACATCAGAAACAATTAGATACATTTCTAACACAAAAAGAACAGTAAAACAAATTTTTGGTATTTTCCCAACAATGAAAAGAAAAATATATATTAGATGAATTATGTCATAATGAAACTGATTCATAACATCTTTCTAATCACCAACCAAAAATATCTACATCCATTAAGTTTTTAGTTTTATCCTTTAAATGTGAACAATATCTTAAATCTTCTCAATTTATTATGTCAAATGACAAGAAAACATTTTTTGAGTTGTTTATATATTCTCATATTACATTTTCACAATTTACTCAATTAGTGTATTTTTCGGGAACTTTAACAAAAAATTGATTTACTTCTCTTTTCAATTCTCAGAAAGTATTTTCTAATAAATCTTTAACTTTTTTTTCATAATCAGCTTTTTCATATCTTTTATTAAAGATGCAGTAATTTTGATTAACTAAATTCTTGCATCAAAAGCAATTTTTACAATTATTACAGTTTTTTAAGAAGTAAGAATTACTACAATCATTAGAATTTTGTGAATAAAATAATTTATTACAATTATTACAATCAACACATTCAAAGCAATTTTCAGATAAATTAACTCAATAACAATCAAAGCAATTTTTCGCATCTCTTAATGAAATACTGTAATAACAGTTTTCTGAGTATCAAGTTCAAAAACAAAGATAACAATCTTTTATATATGATGCATTATTACAATAATCACTATTTTCGATATTAAATATACTTCTTGAATACATAGGGACTTTGTCTTTTAATTCATCAAATTGAGTAAAAAAACTCTTTGAAAAATCAAAATCCATACCATAATCTAAAGGACTCCATTTGTCTGAATCCCATATATTTGTATCATAAACAGGATGTTTAACATTTTCATCATAAGAAGAAAATATATTATTTCAGCTAAAATCACATTTTCTACGATATAGTTTTGAAATATTTCTAAAAGCTAATCTTTTTTGTCTTCTACATTTCGGACAATCAGTTGGTAAAGGTAATATAAATTTATTTCAAGAAAAAATAGGAGAAATCAATTCAAGCATTTCCTTATCTTTTTGATAAATTTCAAAACTTGATTGACAATGTTTGCAAATTTTTGTTTCTATAATTTTTTCATTTTGGAACATATTTTACTAGTTATTTAATAAACCTCCTTATTATAACATTCTTCACAATAAACAATTTCTTTTCTATCTGGAGAATAAGTAGTTTTAATATCTTTTCAACATTTATCACATTTTCTATCAAATAGTTTTCTAGGGTTTCTAAGTGCCATTCTATCCAGATGTCTTTGATCTGGATGTCTTTTTGGAATTGGTAGATTATGTTTTCTATAAAATTCTAGTTCTTGAGATATTATTCTAAAAGGTTTCTTTGTTATTTCACACTCTATTGCCCAATTTAGTATATCATCTGGAATATCTTTTATATCTTCTGGTAATTTATTTGCAGGGATAATTTTATCTACTTTTGGAAATGGTGGTTCGTAATCTGACCATTTGTAGAGATAAGGCAATGCCTTATCTCTACTGATTGGAAAATATTCTTGTGCTACTGTTTCATTATATCCAAAAGGAGAAAGTGAACTTGGAAAAAATTCTCACCATTCTCAAGTCTTCATCATATGTTCTATAATTTTTGGAACAAGTACCTCATACTCTTCTTTTGTATATTGTTTGTTTAATATGCAATAGGATTTATTGCGAAGTCAAATACATCAGAAACAATCTTGACAAGAAAAACATTGAAAATCATAATAACAATTCTTACTATCATCAATATCTATAATAAAACAACTTTTATAATTTCCGTGCATATGTAAAGTTTCATATGTAAGTTCAGATTTTCATCAAGAATTCATTCAATCATACATATTTTTTGAAAAATATCATGAAACATATAAAAATTTACTATTTTCAGTGCTTCAAACAAAAAAACAATTTTTCAAATTTTTTGAATTTATAATATTATCTCAAAAGACATTCTGGAAATTTTTATTTCTACAATACAATTGAGGAGATTTATCTTTTAATAATTCATATTTAGACAAAACTTCATCTTTATATTTATTATCAGTAAGAATTTTTTCTTTTACTTTAATAAATTCATCTTTTGTAATTTGGTTATTTAAAAAAAGTAATTTTTTATTTTTTTGATTTATAGAAAAAAGACAAAAAGAGCATCAAAATAAATTATCACAAAAATAACAATCATTACATCACTCTAACTTATTTGAATAAAAACAATTATAAGACTCTTTCAAGTCTATACACTCATATATGAAACTTGAATCATTACAATCTTCGCAATCAATATTTTGAGTTTCTTCATTATGAATAAATGGAAAACAAGAAGTTGAATAATATGAATTACTAAGATTATAACAATTATTGCATAAATAAGTATTTTTACAATATTGTCAGTAATTAGAATAATCTGAGTTTTCCATTGATTTATCTCTAAAAATAGCTATTTTAGGTATTTCTTTCATCAACTCATCAAACTGACTAAAAAAACTTTTACTAAAATCAAAATCTCTTCCATAATCTAGTGGATTCCAATTATCGCTCCACCAATAACTTTGCTCATAAACTTTGTATGGTTTATCTGGTGAATAAATTGAAATGATTTCTTTTCCTGTTGCATCACATCTTCTTTTGTAAAGTTTTTTTTCATTTCTAAAACTAAGTCTTCTTTGCTGTCTGCAATCAGGACAAAGACTTGGTGATGGAATATTATATTTCTTTCATCAAAAACTTGGTGAAACTTTTTGGTAAAATTCTAAATCTTTATCTGTGATTTCAAAACTTGAATTACAGTGTCTACAAGTTTTAATTTCAACTACTTTTTCAGTTTCAAACATAAGCTTAAATTACTTAAACATAAAATCTTTATATTCTTCTGGAGAATATATTTTAAAATCTTGTTTTTCGCTAAATACACTTAAGATTTCTTCTCAAGACTTATCAGAAATTCACATATATAATTGTCATAAAGGTCTTATAGACAGAAGTTTTTCTCTTCTTAATTCTGGATGAATTCTTGGAATAGGAAATCACTTAGCTTTTATGAAATCAATTTCTGGTTTTATTAGTTTAAAAGGTCTTCAACTTTCTTCACAAATAATAACTTTTTCTAGTAATTCATCAAGGTTTCTTTCTCAAGATTTTAGTTCAATTTCAAAAATGTCTAATTCTTTTGATGTTATTATGTCTATATTTTCAGGAATATTTATTTCTTTATTTCTAGTTCTCCACTTAATTTTTATTTTTTCATTTCATCATAAATCTAGTTCAGCATCAGAAATAAATTTATCTTCAAACACTCTAACTATTCATTTGGCATTTTTATCAATAATTTCTACTTTTCAGTCAGCAAATATAACCTTATGAACTTTAAAATAATCATAAGCTAAAGTATCGTTGTATGGAAAATTTGAAATATCAAATCACAAAAATTTTCACCATTCTCAATTATTTTTTAACTTTCAAATAATTTTCTCTTTTAGTTTAAAATACTCTTCTTTTTCATAATTTTTGTTTAAAATACAGTATTTCTT
>JAQUKG010000093.1 GCA_028719245.1 Candidatus Altimarinota bacterium
GATAATCAGAGAATATGTAAAAAATCAGTGACTAGAAAAGTCATATAAGAAGATTATTGAGTGACAATTGAAGATTTTTTAGTAGAACCTACGATACCCCGACGGCTCTGCCTCGGGGAGATTCATTACTAATACATTAATTTTTATGGAAAAAAGTAATATATGATTTTGTTCTTATTTATATTATAATATGTATTTTGATAATCTTAAACAATATAATGTAAATATTTACAAGTACGACGAAGATTTAAAGGAAACTTTTAAAGAAATATCATATGATCAGCTTTGAGTAGAGTTTTGAAAAATAGAAAAAGAGTTTGATATTTTTCAAAACTTTAATTATGAAAAACCAATTTCACATTTAAATTATTATGATGGAGAATTAATAGAATTAATCAGATATAAAGATTTAAAGATTATTGATAAATATAATTACAATTACCAATCTTAAAAATATATAACTACATTATTTATTCTTATAATTTTATTATGCAAAACCATACAAACCTTCTCTCTAAAGAAAAGACTCAAAAACAAAATCGTGTTTGGGTTCGTATTGCTTCAGCTTGTAATAACAAGTGTATTTTTTGTTTGGATAGTGATGCACAGAATTGAACTTTCCCAAAAGAAGAAATAATAAAAAAACAAATTAAAGATTGATTTAAAACTTGATACGAAAATAGAATTATTATTTCAGGTTGAGAAGCTTCTATTAATCCAAGGTTTGATGAATATATAAAATATGCAAAAGAAATATGATATAATAGAATTCAAACGGTTACAAATTGAAATATGTTTGCAAATGAAGTTTTTTGTAAGAAAGTAATTGATGCTTGATTACAAGAAATTACTTTTTCTTTTCATTGACATAACTCAAAACTTCACGATTATTTAGTTGCAACTCCAGGAGCTTTTAAGAAATCACTAAAATGACTTATTTATATTAAGAAAAGTTTTCCTAAAGTTATTTTAAATATTGATATAGTTGTAAATAAGGTAAATGTAAAGTTTTTACCAGAAATTGTGAAATTCTTTATGAAATTATGAGTTTACGAATTTGATATTTTACAAATAATTCCGTTTTGAAGATGATTTAGTGAAAATAAAGATAAACTTTTTTATGATATTTGAGAAAATTTATCTTATTTACAAGAAACTTGGAAATTATCAAAAATAGACTGAGTGTATATGTGGACAAATCGTTTTCCATCGGAAGCTTTTGAATGATGATTTGAAGACTTAATTCAAGATCCAAGAAAGATAAAGTCCGAAGTAATGTGAGAATGATATGAAATGTTTGAAAAATTTATTATTTCAAAATGAGAAAAAAAGCCTGAATGTTTTTGAGAAGCTTGTAAATATTGTTTTATTCATGATTATTGTCATGATTTTCTGAAATTAATTAATAAAAAAAAGATAGAAAATAAAAACGATTATAAAATAATTTCTTGAGAAGAATTTCCAAGTCATATTTATAAAAAATATTGAAATACAAAAGAAGATTTTTTAAACTATTTAAAAGATGAAAAACAAAAATTAATAAATATTCCGAAATGTTTATGATGAACCTGAATTTTTCAAACTTATAATGATTTAGACCCAAAATATACTTTAGAAGATTATACAAAAAAATACATAAAAAATCTTTATAGAAAAAAGTCTTTAAATTGTAAAAAATGTAAATATTATAAAGAATGCGAATGAATACACATAAATTTT
Source organism: Candidatus Altimarinota bacterium (assembly GCA_028719245.1). Classification (GTDB taxonomy): domain Bacteria; phylum Patescibacteriota; class Gracilibacteria; order BD1-5; family UBA6164; genus UBA7396. The sequence continues at coordinate 1,720 of JAQUKG010000093.1, forward strand.
ATAAGATCTTATTGATTTAATATTTTACAACCAATTTAAGTTAATTATGGCAAATATATGATATATTCAAGTAAATAGACATTGTAATAATTCTTGTCACTTTTGTTCGAATCCAAGTAATTGAAATAATATTACTTTAGAAAGATGAATTGAATTAGTTGATGATTTTATTAAAAAAGAGTATAATTGAATAATTTTTACAGGTTGAGAGCCGACTTTGTCATCAGATTTACCCAAATGGATAGAATATTCAGTTTCAAAAAATATGGAATGTAGAATAATTTCAAATGGTATGATGTGTTCAAGTTTTGATTATGTAAAAAGATTAAAAGATGCTTGATTATCTTTAGTTCATTTTTCGCTTTATTCATATATTCCAGAAATTCATGATTTTTTAACTGATACTCCTTGAAGTTATAAGAAACTTTTAAAATCAATTCAAAATGCTTTAAAACTTTGAATTAGAGTTCAAATAAATTCAGTAATAAATAAATACAATCAAGATCATCTTGATAAAACTGTGAAATTTATAATGAAAAATTTTCCTCAAATTAATCATTTTGTCTGGAATAATTTAGATCCACAAATGATGAGACAAACAGATACTGCTTTATCAACTTTACCAGATTTTGAATTTGCTTCTATATCACTTAAAAAAGCTATGGAATTTTTAGAATCAAAAAATAAAACCTTTAGAGTTGAAAGATTACCAATTTGTTTTATGAGGTGATTTGAATTTGCTTCAACAGAAACTAGAAAAATAGTAAAAAATGAAGAAAGAATTGTTCATTTCCTTGATTTTAGAGAAACTTTTAGAGAACTTGAATGGGAACACGAAAGAGCTTTAGAATGCAATAAATGCGATTTAAAATCTATTTGTGCTTGAATTTACGAATATAAAAATTATTATAATTATGTAAAGGTAAAGCCTCAAAAATTAACTTTGGAAGAAAAACAAAATATAATTAAAAAAATTAAGAATGAATATGAAAAATAGATAGAAATTGTGTTATAAAAAATTCATAGATTTTGTTTTGTAATAAGAAGGTTATTAAAAATCAAACAAAAATATATCATCAAAATGCAAAAGTTTTTAATATTTTTATAAAATTTACTTCACTAAAATTAGAGGTTTTTTCCTTTTTATGATATTTATTTACTACTTTATAAATTTTTTTTAATAACTCTAAATCTTCTTTATCTATAGGATTTTGTATATTTAAAAAATATTCTTCTGGAATTATATATAAAAAATCTTTTCTTTTTTTATCTTTTTCATTAAATTTAAATCATAAACATTTTTGTTCTCAAAATATTTTTATTAAATAATCTTTATCAACTATATCTCAAACTTTCAAATCCTCAATATTAATAAAATCTTGTTCAGCAAGTTGAAAAGTTATTTTATAAGAATATCTTAATACTTTAAATAAAGTCCAAAGTCATATATATAAGCTAAATATTTTTATTAAATAACTTTTTATTTCACTTGGATTTATTTCATACTCATAAAATACAAAATAAATTAAAATAAAAAGAAGTACTAAAATTAGACTAAATTCTAAATAATTATTACTCTTAAGATTGAATCTTTTTATTAATATTTTCTTTAAAATACTAAATAATAATCTAAAAATATAAATAATTCATAAAAATATAAAACCAAAAAATAAAATAAAATATAAAGAATAGTTTTTAAAATATTTTATAAAGTCTAAGTAATATTGAGATTGTTTTATATCTGCAAATAAATAAATTCTAGCAAGTCTTATACTTACAAAAGCAATTAAAAAAAATAAAGTCCATTTTAAAATAATTAAAAAAGTTTTTCATCATTTATTTTTTTTGTAAATTTGCCATTTTTCATCCAAATCTACCTTTATATTTATCCATAAACTTTTAGCATATTTGGGATAAAATAGGCATTTTCAAAAATAAAACCATAAAAAATATAAAAATAAATAAAAAATAGTTAATAAAGCTATATTTCAAATAAAAGGGATTATTCAAATATGTGGTATAAACAAAGCTAAAACAAGTAAATATTTTGCATCTCAAGCTGCCCAAACTCAAAAATAATACAAAATAAAACTAACCAAAAAAGTTAAAATTATTTGTAAAAGAAAAAATAAATAATTTATATCAAAATAAAAAAAATTATATACATATATAAAAGGTAACAATAAAAGTAAATATCATAAATATTTATTTGGAATTTTTTTTTCTTTAATATCACTTCTAATTATTTTAAAATTCAAGTATAAAAATGGTATAGATAAAATTGAAAGTAAATAGTATTGCATAATTTTTTTAAAACATATAATTTATTTGATTATACAATATTTTTAAAAATATCAATTATGAAAGATTTAAAATATTATGTTTTATGAAAAAAAGACAACAAAATATTAAATAATTATTTAGAAAAATATTATTTACTTTTAATTTGATATTTAGAAAAATTAAGAAGTGTTTGAATATTAACTCAAGAAATAACTAATTTACTCAAAATTGAAAATAAGGATTTTAT
>JAQUKG010000094.1 GCA_028719245.1 Candidatus Altimarinota bacterium
AAAACAAAAACTTTTATTGCAGAAAATAACATAAAAATTATTTATTTAGATATAAATGATAAATATGAAAACCCATATTTGCTTTGACTTTTTGCTAGTTATTTTGATATAAAAAATGAGGCAATTCACCATGCTTTAAAAGAAATTTTTGGTAGAAAATGAGAAGCTACTAGAAATGCTAATATTGCTATTTTTGATAATGTATCTTCAAAAATAAATACTTTAAAATCAGATATTTCTATAAAAAATGTTTGAGAAAAAAGGGAAATAAGTTATTGAAATAAATTAATTGCTTATTGAGCAATTAATGCTTGATTAGAATATTATTCAGCTTATCCAATGACTCCAGCATCCACTATTTTAACAGAAATAATTGCTTCAAAAAAAGTTCCATATTTGCAAGCAGAAGATGAAATAGCAGTTATGAATTCTGCACTTTGAGCAAGTTTCACTTGAGCAAGAAGTATGGTTTGAACAAGTTGAGGTTGATTTGCTCTTATGACAGAAGCTTTAAGTTTTGCTATTCAAGCAGAAATTCCAATAGTTGCTGTTTTATCTCAAAGAGCTGGACCGAGTACTTGAACTCCAACTTTTCATGAAACTTGAGATATAAATTTTGCTTTAAATCCTACATTTTGAGATTTTGAACATATAGTTTTGTCTCCTAGTAGTTTAGAAGAAGCTTATTATTTTGCTTGACTTGCTTTAAATCTAGCTGATAAGTATCAATCAATAGTTTTACTTTTAGTAGACAAACAAACAAGTGAAATACTTTGAACTTACTCTAATTTACAAAAAGTAGAAATTGATAGATGAATTATTTTAGAAAATCCACCTCTTGATTATAAAAGATATGAATTAAATGAAAGCTGAATTTCCCCAAGAGTTATGGTTTGAACTCAAAACTGAGATTTCATTGCAACTAGTTATGAGCACGATGAGTTTTGAGCTACAACAGAAGACACAAATATGAAAAAATTGATGACAGAAAAAAGATGGAGAAAATTACAAGATTTTTACAAGAAAGAATGATTTAGTTGATTTGAAGTAATAAATGAAAATGCAAAAAAAATGATTGTAACATTTTCTACAACAGCTTACACAGCCAAAGAATTTATAAAAAATAATCCTGAATATGGTTTGGTAATTATAAAATTTCTAAAACCTCTTGATGAAAGACTTTTGGATGTTTTATCTGGTAGAGAAGAAATTATTTTTGTAGAAAGCAATTATTCAGGGCAACTTGAAAAATATATTTGTAATGAGCTTTGACTTAGAAGTATAAAATGATTAAAAATTAGCAATCTAAGAAAATATGATTTGTATCCTTTTTATATTGAGGATTTTAATGAGTTAAAATTTAAAAATTAAAATGTAAGTTTAAATGTATGAGAACATTACTTATAATATGATCATTACCTGAAAATAAAATTAAAGAAACCTTATACAATGAAATAAAAATATTTTTTAATCTAAATTTTGAGGTTATTTTTACTCCTATTGATACAAAAAACTTTAAATGAAACGATAAAGAAAGATATAAGTTAGCATTTGAAAAAGTTAAAATAGCTGATTTAATTATTGCTGAAACAAGCGATTTATCTATATGACTCTGAATGGAAATTAGAGAATCTGTAATTTTAAATAAAAAATTAATCGTAATTGCAAAAAAATGAACAAAAGTTTCATGATTAATAAAATGAAGTCCAAATCTGAAAGAATTAATTTTTTATGAAAATATTTTAGATTTGATAGAAAAATTAAAAAATAGTCTATGAAAAAAGTATTAATAACTTGATGAAGTAGGTGACTTGGATTAGAAATTTCTAATTTGTTTTAAAAGAATTTTTAAAAGATAATTTATAATAATTCTTGATAAAAATATAAAATACATATAATTTTACATATTATATTACATAATTATTAAAATATGACTTTTGCAACAGATGAATTAATATCTTCAACGAAATTAGTTAGAAATTTTTCTAGTGTTTTATGAAAGATGAAAAACCATGAGTTATCAAAAATTTGAGTGCTAAAAAATAATGAACTAGAAGCAGTTGTATTATCAAGAGATGCATATGATAAACTTATAGAATATATTGAGGATTTAGAAGATATAGCCTTAGTTGAAGAAAGAATAAAAAATGATGATTGAACTAGGTATACAATGGAAGAAATAGCTAAAGAGTGTGGTATTGATTTAAAGACTTTATAATATGTATAAGATAAATTATTTAGCAGAAGCTAGAATAGAATTTAAAAAATTAGATAAATCTATTCAAGAACAAGTTTTTAAGAAATTACTAAAAATCTCTGAGAATCCAGAAATTTGAGATAATTTATCTTGAAACTTAGCTTGATATAAAAAAGTTTATGTTTATCATAAACAAATTAGAATAGTATACAGAATTATTGAAGATAAAATAGAAGTTCTAGTAATTGCAATTTGAAAAAGAGAAAATAAAAAAGTATATTTTGATGCTTTTAAAAGAATTTAATTTTAGAATTTAACATTTGTAAAATGAGAAGTTGATTAACAAATATACAACGGTGTCCAGGTTGTGGAGATACATTAATAATTATGGCACTAAAAAATGCATTCAAAGAATTATCAATTGAAAGTCATAAAAGAGTTGTTGTGTCTTGAGTAGGATGCTCTTGAAAAGCAAGTCAGTATGTTGATGGTTATTGAGCTGAAACACTTCACGGAAGGGCTTTGCCTTTTGCAACTTGAATAAAATTAGCAAAACCTGAAATGACAGTTGTTATTATGTGATGAGATTGAGATGGTTATGGTATTTGAATGGGACATTTTATACATAGCTGTAAAAGAGATTTGAATATGACTTATCTAGTTTTCAATAATGAAAATTATGCATTAACTACAGGTCAATCTTCACCTACTACTCCAGTTTGAGCTAAAACAAAAACTACTCCAGCTTGAAATACTATTGAGCCTTTTGATCCAATAACTTTAGCAATAGATGCTTGATGTAAATTTGCAAAAAGAGCTGATAGTGCAAAGTTTGCTGAATTAAAAGAAATCATAAAGAAAGCAATTTTACATCCAGGGTTTTCAATTATTGATATAACACAAGCTTGTCCGAGTTTTAAGAGATGGTAAAATAATTGTAATTCTTGAAAATATATGATAAGATTCAAGAAAAATTAATTATTTTATTTTTTAGTTATTTATTATTTATGTGATTTTTAGAATTTATTTGAGTTTGATGATGAGAAGAAAAAACATTAGTTGTTCCATGACGAGAAAAGACTCTAAATCCTTGAAATACTATTAGTCCTGTTATTGCTTCATTAGCTACAAATGTTTTAAGTACTTCATATAAATGTATTGTAGATTTAGGTCAAGATTGAGTTTATTTGGATTTAGAAAAGTTAGAATCCAGAGAAGATTTTATTAACGATATAGAAGCAATTATTGCTGGATGAAAATATCTTGCTTGACTTTCAGCTGATTTACCAGAATTAGAAAAATCAAAATTTTGAACTTTTAATACTTATTACGATATATTTCAAGAAATCATTTTTGATTTTGAATGATTTAAAAGAAGATATTTTGAAATGCAAGAAGATAAACCTGATTCACAAAAAACTTCAAAAGTTAGGTTATGTAGTTCAATTAAAAAATTTGATGAAGAAAGAAAGAGAATGTATAGAGGACATAGTTTAAATATTTGAAATGCAGAGTATACTTTTAATAAAGAATATATCGGTGAAAAGGAATATGACTTAGATGAATTTATTTCTGCTATGTGGGGAAATTGAATTAGGTTTTGAATACAAATATCATCAATTAAAGATTTACTTGCTAAAAAGGATGACTATAAAAAATGAAAAACTATAGTTGTAGCAAAACCAAAAGAATCTATAAAATGAGAACCTGCAAAAATTATGCCATTTCAAGAAATAGTAATAAGAAGACAACAGTATATATGATCAGATTGAAAAGCTGATCCTAGAAGACAAGAATTAGCTTTTCCAATAGTAGAAAGACAATGAGCTGTGTTGTATACAAAAATTAATCCAGTAGATCAGGTTGATTGAATGGATATATATTGAAAAATATTAAAATCACAAGATTCAGAGGATATCAATTTACAAACTTTATGCTGAGAGTGAGTTGAAATTAAAGAGCTAGAATGATGAATACAAGCAATAGTATCTACTC
>JAQUKG010000095.1 GCA_028719245.1 Candidatus Altimarinota bacterium
GATAAAGCTCTCTCGTCTCTTAAAGTTTTGTGTTTTATAATTTTTCAAATAATTATTCAAACCAATAGTCAAATAATTATTCAAATAAATATTAAAAATATTTCTTTTGTTTCTAGAATCATAATTTTATTTTACATTAGAAAAATTCTCAACTGCAGAACTAGTAATTATTTCATTTGGAATCATTATTTGGTGTCAATCCTTATTTCTTACTTTTAGATAAATAATTCAAATATCTTCAACAACTCATTCAAAGTTTCAGATTTTTATACTATCTCAAATTTCAAAAGGTCTATTTATAATTATATTTATAGCTCAAAATATATTTGCTACAGTTTTCTGGCTAGCAAGTGCTAAAGCTATTCAACCAATTCAAGCTCAAGCAAGCAAGGCTCATACATTATACCCAAGATTTGAAATAATTGTAATAATTCAAAAAATCCAAATAATAATTTTTACTATTTTTTTTAAAAGTGGTAAAATATGCTTTGAAATAGATTTTTTGTTTTGTTTTTTTGAAAAATTATTAAAAATAATTTCAATTCAATTAGTTAAAATAAAAATTACTAAAAATATAAATGAAATATAAAATATTTTTTCAAGATTAATATAATTTGAAATTATTTTAGTTAATTCTTGATTTAAGAATCATCCTTTTAAAATATATAAAGCTGAAAAATAAACTAATCAAACAAGTATATATAAATATTTTTTCATAAAATAAAAGTTAGTATTAATGTTAATTTTTAGTTTAAGAATTTGCTAGATTAGCTATTCAAGCATATATATAAACATCTCTTTTAGATAATTCATAATCACAAGCAAATATTTTTAATTCAGTATACAATTTAAATTCATTGTTTAGTCAAACTGATAAAGCACTTCAAAAACTATTACAAGCTTTTTCATAATCTCAAATTCTTATAAAACATTCTCATATATAAAAATGAATTATTCATTTTTTATCTTTTGGAATAGTTGCTTCACTTAAAGTTTAATTAAATTGTTCTATAGCTTTTTGATAATTTCATTGCTTCATAAATTCAATTCACAATTTAAAGTTCTCTCAAAAATTTGATATATCTAAATTTAACAAAGCTTTTGAAACTTCTTCCATAGGATTTATTATTTCTGGATTATAGCTTCTTGGTTGTAATAATCTTACCGGGTATTCTAAATAATATGCCATAATTTATTGTTTAAATAATAAAGCTTAATAATAGGTAAAAAATTTATAAGTCAAAAATATTTTTTTTTTAAATTTTTTTAAACATCTTTTCTAATCAAAGCAAATTCTCCATAATCCTTCTCTATATTTATCCAAACTTCATAACCTCATCAATGAGCTGAAGATGCTTCTTCACTTAATCTTTCATCATAAATTTCTGGTCTAAAACCAGCTCTATCAATTGAATTATTTGCTGTTGTAATCTTTTTGATAGTTTTTATTTCACTTTTAAAAGTTCATTCAGGTGTTAGGATTTCAATTTTATCTCATAAATCAAATTTATTTTTTACTTCAATTCTTGCTAAATGATTTTTTTTGTCAAAATTTCTAATAATTCATAAAAATATTTTTGTTTGAAATCATCAATTTCTTTCATAAAATTGTGCATTTACTCAGGGATTTCAAGCTAAAAATCATGGAATATATCATCTATTTGCAATAGAAAAAAGTTCTCAAGCTAATTTTTCTATATCATATTTTTCTCACTTTTCAACTGCATTTAGAGCCTCTTTGTAAGCAAGTCAAACTGAAGCTAGATAATTTACAGTTTTGTTTCTTCATTCAACTTTAAAACTTATTATTCAAGCTTCTGCTAGTTCAGGAATGTAGTCAATTGCACAAAGATCACGAGAATTCATTAAATAAGTTCAATATTGATCTTCATCTATTTCCATTAATTCTCAAAGTCTTTCCTTTTCTTCCAAATAAAAATTTCAAGTTAATTCTTCATAATTTTCTGGTCTTCCTGTTACAGTTTCAAGTTCAGCTTCAGTTTTATTATCTTTAAAAACTTTAAATTCCCACCTACAAGAATGAGAACAAGTTCATTGATTTGGATCACGATTTGATAAATAATTTGAAATTAAACATCTTCAAGAATAAGCCATACAAATAGCCCCATGCACAAAGGCTTCTAGTTCCATTTCTGGCACATTTTCATGAATTTCCTTCATTTCCTTAATTGAAATTTCACGAGATAAAATAATTCTTTTTATTCATATTTCTTGCCAAAATTTAGCTTGAGCCCAATTTGTATTATTTGCTTGAACTGATAAATGAATTATAATATCTGGAAAATCTTTTTTAACTAAATAAATCAAACCTGGATCAGCCATAATAAAAGCATCAGGATTTAATTCATACATTTTTTTAAACTGTGCTAAAAATGGTTTTATTTTTACATTGTGAGCATAAATATTTGCTGTAAAGTAAATTTTCTTTCATAAATTATGAGCATAATCCACAGCTTCTTTAAGAGTTTCCATAGTAAAAGCATTTGTTCTAGCTCTTAGGGAAAACATAGGAGCTCATACATAAACTGCATCAGCTCAGTAAGCAAAAGCAAATTTAAGTTTTTCCATATCTCAAGCAGGAAGTAAAAGTTCTAATTTTTGTTTCATAAAAAATAGTTAAAAATAAATTTTATTTATTTTTAACTATTTTTTAAGTTTTTACAAACTTAATTTCCAAGTAATCTTTGAAAAAATCATTTTCTTTTCTCTACTTCTTCCAAGACTGGTTTACTAACCATATTAGCAGTATTTTTTCTATGAACTAAAATTTCAGCTATATCAGATTCACCAATACCATCCAATAAGGCTTTTATTGCTCTTGATCAGTCAATGCATCTATTAAATTTTCTATACCCATTTTTTGTTATTGGAAATGATAGTTTTATATTTATTGCAGTAATATAATTATTTCTATCTTTTTCAGTTAAAATGACATATCAATATAATAAATTTGCACCTTCATCTACAGCACTTACTAGAAAATTTACACTTCTTCAATCTTTAAATTTTATTACTATTATATCTAATTTTGCTATAGAAAGATTTTTTTGACTTACTTCTAATTTATTTAAATCTCTAAATAATCTATAATCTCAATTGCCATTAAAAAAAGAATGTAGTATAGTTGTTGCTTGTCATCTATATTTTTCTTCTTTTCAATAATCAAATCTTGTTCACAAATTTATTTCAATTGTATCATAAAATCTGGGAAAACTTCAAGGAAAATTCATTTTATATATTTTAGTTTATAATTATGAAACCATTATAAACTAAATTTTTTTTCTTTTCAATATCTTTTTTAATTACATTCTTCAAAAACTTTATTTTTACATTTTTTACAAATATCTTTGTTTAGTTTAGAATAAATAAATTTTATAGCATCTTTTTTTATGCTGAAAAAATATTCTTTTCAAAGGTGATTTATAAAGCCTGATTTACTTAACTCATATAATACATCTGTTTTTAGTTCTAAAAAATATAATCATCATCACATTTTTTTAAGCATATCAGAAATTTTTTCAAACATTTCCATTCAAGTCATATCTATAAAATTTATACTAGAACATAAAATTAAAATATTTTTTATATTTTTTTCTATAATTATTTTATTTAAAAATTCATTAACATAATTAGTTGAACCAAAATATACCGACATATCAATTCTGATTATTTCAAGTTGAGGACATTTTAGATTTTCTTTAAAATTTTCATCAATTTTACATTCTCAAACTAAAGATTTTTTATTTTTTTCTGGATTAAAACTGCTATACATTGTTACAATTCTTGGTGTTGAAGTTCTATTTAAAAACAAAATAAGTGATAGAAATATTCATAAATAAATTGCAAACTCAAGTTCTAAAAACAATGTAGAAAAAAAAGTCACAGCTAAAATAGAAGTTTCACTTTTAGATGATTTTAATATATGTTTTATTTGTTTAAAGTCTATTAAATTATATCATACAAGAATAATTACTCAGGCCATTGCTGAAATAGAAATATATTGTGTTAATGGAGCTATTAATAAAACAATTATCATTAAAAATATTGCAGCAAATATTGCTGATGCTGGAGTTTTAGCTCCTGCAGAATAATTTACTCAAGATCTTGTAAAAGATCAACTTCAAGCATAAGCAGAAAAGAAACTTCAAATAATATTTGATAA
>JAQUKG010000096.1 GCA_028719245.1 Candidatus Altimarinota bacterium
TTGGTGGAGTGATAATTGGAATCCACTAGATTATTGAAAGGATTTTGATTTTAATAGATGATTTTTTGAGCAGTTTGGAGAGTTGATGAGAGATGTTCCACAAATAGCATTATTAAACTCAAATAGAGAAAATACATATTATGCAAATTTTACTTACTCAAACAAAAATTGTTATTTATGTTTTGCTTGAATGTATGATGAAAATTGTTGTTATAGTAAAGATATTTTTAATTCAAACGAATGTGTTGATTGTTTTTATATTCATAAATCTCAATATTGTTATGAATGTATTGATTGTATAGAATGTTATGAGATATTATTTTCTAAAGATTGTATTAGTTGCTGAAATTGATATTTTTTAAATGATTGTGAAAATTGTAAAAACTGTTTTTGATGTGTTTGACTTAAAAATAAAGATTATCATTTTTTTAATGTAAAATATTCTCCAAGAGAATATAAAGAAAGGCTAAAGGATATTTTTAAAAGTAAATCTATTAAAGAAATATCTTTAATATTTAATGATTTTATTTTAAAATTCCCAATTAGAATAAATCAAAATAAAAACACAATAAATTGTTATTGAGATTATATACTAAATAGTAAAGATTGTTATAATTGTTTTGAGTGAGAAAATATAGAAAACTCAAAGTTTATTTATAATGCCTATGATTCAAAAAATTGTTATGACACAAATAATGTTGATAGTAATTCTGAGTTAATATATGAATGATTTAGTATGGCATGATTTAATTTATCTTTTTCAATGATCACTTGGTTTTGTGAAAAATGTTATTATTCTTTAAATATTCATAATTCAAAAAACTGTTTTGGTTGTATTTGACTTCGCAACAAATCCTATTGCATCCTAAATAAACAATACACTAAGCAGCAGTATGAAGAATTAGTTCCAAAGATAATAGAGTATATGATGAAACCTCACCCTAACCCTCTCCTTACTTGAGAGGGGAAAAATACAGAGGTAAGTGAATGGTGAGAATTCTTCCCAAGCTCAATTAGTCCTTTTTGATATAATGAAACAGTAGCACAAGAATATTTTCCAATCAGTAGAGATAAGGCATTGTCTTGTCTCTACAAATGGTCAGATTATGAACCACCATTTCCAAAAGTAGATAAAATAATACCTGCAAATAAATTACCAGAAAATATTTCAGATATTCCAGATGATATATTAAATCGGGCAATAGAATGTGAAATTACAAAAAAACCATTTAGAATAATCAAACAAGAATTAGAATTTTATAGAAAACATAATTTACCAATACCAAAAAGACATCCAGATCAGAGACATCTTGATAGAATGAGTTTAAGAAATCCAAGAAAATTATTTGATAGAAAGTGTGATAAATGTGGAAAAGAGATAAAAACAACTTATTCACCAGATAGAAAAGAAATTGTTTATTGTGAAGAATGTTATAATAAAGAGATTTATTAAAATTTTTTAACTATAAAATTATGAAAAAAAGTAATTATATAATTATATTTGTTATAATTATAATTGTTTTAATATTAACATTGTTTATTTATAATAATTATTTTCTAAATAATTATACTTTAAATAACATAAAAACTTTAAATATGACTCAAAATAATTTTCCTTATAATATTCCTGTTATTTTAGAAATAAAAGAAAAACTAAAATGAGTAAAAGCTGAAAAAGAAGCATTAAATATTATTACAAATATTTTATGAGAACCTGATAGGGATTTACCTTCTTGAATATCTAGACCAGAATGGTTTATAGATATAAGTAAATATGTTTCGTGAAATCCTAAATTAAAATCTTTTAATACTGGATTACTTACTTTTAATTGATGTAGTTGAGTTGATTTTATGTGAATTGAACTTGTTGATAAAAAACATCCAATTGTAGAAAATATATTCTGATCATATGAATTAGATCAATTTACTGATGACTGACACAATAAAAATCGGGTATGAGAATTATATTTATATAGAGATTGAAAATATAGTTTCAAATATTCACAGGATTTTATTAATTATTGGAATTGACCTTCATTTTTTGGTAAATATCCTTTATGAAATTATAAAATAGATTATAGTAATGGTATTAATGAGAATATTTTATTAGAATATATTACTCCAGATTTAAATATAGCTAAAATTACATTTTCTTCTGGAAGTATAGTTGAATCTGGAAATATTAATATATGAGAATGAGTTATTAATATTACTTTTAATGAAAAAGAACTGGAAGGTATAACATTAAGAAGTAAATTTTGGAGGTGTATTTTTGAATAAAAAATATTTTTTAAATTTAAAATATGTTTAAAAATGAAAAAATAGTTGAAACAAAGATTTGTAAACATTGTAATTTAAGTTTTGAAATCACAGATAAGGATTTAGAATTTTATGAAAAAATAAGTCCAGTTTTTAAAACCCCTACTAGCCTCCCCTTATCAGGTGAGGAGTTTAAAATTATACTTCCCCCTGATAAGGGGGATTGAGGGGGTTATAAATACCTAATTCCTCCACCAACTCTTTGTCCTGATTGTAGGCAACAAAGAAGACTTAGTTTTGTTAATGAAGACTTTTTTTATCGCAGTAATTGTGATTTATGTAACAAGGCCATAATTACACAATATCGTCCAAATTCGGTAGAAAAAGTTTATTGTAGAAATTGTTATTTTAGTGATAAATGGAATCAATTAGATTATTGAAAAAAAGTAGATTTTTCTAAAAGTATGTTTGACCAATTTTTTGAATTGTTTAAGAAAATTCCTCATCAAAACCTAGAAATTGATGCACAAGTAGAGAATTGTGAATATATTCATCAAGCTGGATCTTGTAAAAATTGCTATTTTATTAGACATGCTGATTTTTGTGAAAATTGTTATTTTTGATATGGATTTAAAACAAATAAATATTGTGTTGATGGTTTTTATAATATGAATAGTGAAAACTGTTATGAATGTATTGAAATAATAAATTGTAATAATTTATTTTATTCTCAAAATTGCAATAATTGTTCTTTTTGTTCTTTTGTTAGCGATAGTGAATGATGTAATAATTGCTTTTTGTCAGTTTGATTAAAAAATAAACAATACTGTTATAAAAATAAACAATACACAAAAGAAGAATATTATAATAAAATTAAACAAATTGATTTATGAGATAATAAGCAAGTTGAAAATTTAAGAAATGAATTAGAAGAGCTTAAAAAACACTCAGTTTTTAAATATTATCATTGAATAAATATTGAGAATTGTAATTGAGATTATTTAAATAATTGTAAAAATTGTGATACTTGTTTTAATATGGAAAATGTAGAAAATGCAAAATACTCTTATCAAGTCGTTTTGTGATGAAAAGATATAATGGATATTTATCAATACGGTACAAATATTCAAAAATCTTATGACTCCTCTTTAATTTGAGAAAATAGTTACAATATACTTTTCAATTATCTTGTTTTAGCTTGATGTAATAATTTAATTTACTCAATGTGTAATGTTTCTTGTAGTAATTGTTTTTTGTGTACTGGACTTATAAACAAATCTTATTGTATTTTAAATAAAGAGTATTCAAAAGAACAATATGAAAAACTTGTTCCAAAAATAATAGAATATATGATTGATTTGTGAGAATGGTGAGAATTTTTTCCAGCAAAGTATAGTGTTTTTTGATACAATGAGACCACAGCAAGTTTATATTTTCCATTAAAAAAAGAAGTTGCTTTAAAAGATTGATTTAATTGGAGTGATTATGTTCCTGCTAAACCAAGTGTTTCAAAGATAATTGATAAAGAAAATATAAAAAATTTACCAAATATAAAAAATATTCCAGATGATATTATAAATTGGGCTTTAACTTGTGAAATTTCTTGAAAAATGTATCTTATTACAAGACAAGAATTAGAATTTTACAGAAAACATAAATTACCAATTCCAAAAAGACATCCAGATCAAAGACATCTTGATAGAATGAATTTAAGAAATCCTAGAAAATTATTTGATAGAAAGTGTGATAAATGTTGAAAAGATATTAAAACAACTTATAGTCCAGATAGACTAGAAATTGTTTATTGTGAAGAGTGTTATAATATGGAAATGTATTAA
>JAQUKG010000097.1 GCA_028719245.1 Candidatus Altimarinota bacterium
ATGTTAAGTATCTTGCTGAACTTGTATCAATTTTAAATACTTCTAATATTATTTCTTTTTTATCTGATTCACTTAATGAACTAGTCATAAAAATTTTAAATAATTCTTGATTTTCTATTAAATATTGTGCTGAACTTGTATCAATTTTAAATACTTCTAATATTATTTCTTTTTTAGATTTGTTAGTTAATGAACTAGTTATAAAAATCTTAAATGTTTTTGAATCTCTGTATACTGAATCTGAATCATCTTTATATTTCATTCATTCGTCATATGGTGAATCTCAAAATTTATTAATAATATAAATTTTATCAATAGTATAATTATTTATTATTACTTTTTCTGAATAAAAGAATGGGTCTAAATTTCTTTTTTTAAAAACTTTTTTATATAATTCCACAACAATTTCCTCAAAGCTTCCTCATTTTTCTTTAATCTCTTCTCTTACTTCTTTATCAATTACTTCATCACTAAAAGCAAAATTTTCTCTTATCATCTGTATTTTTCACTCTTCATCTAAACTTTCAAACTCTCTTTGTACATCAATTTGTAATTGTTTATCAATCAATTCTTCAACTTCATTTTGGCTTAAATCTCAGGTATTTTCTCTAGATTTTAAAACTTCATCAAAACAAACTCAAGTGTATTCTTCTTGAGTTAGTATTCTTTGAACTAAGTTTTTAGTCTGTTCTTCTAATAATCAATTTTCAGTTAATAAAACCGTTAATTTAGATGTTCTTTGTTTGTTATATTCTACTATATTAATCATAAAAGAAGATAATAAATATTTGCTTAATCCTATCATATATTTATGAAAATTACAAAAAACCTCTTACTTTTTGTAAGAGGTTTCTAAGTTTTGTTTTAAATTTTATTAAGTTATTAAAAAGGAATATCTTCAATAGAAATTTCTTCTTCTTGTTTAGATTGAGATTTTTTTACACTTGGAGTTGCAGATTCATATCATCATCCAGATGAAGATGTATCTGTATTTCTATTTGAATCTAACATAATCATATTTTCTCAAACTATTTCTGTTTTGTATCTTTTTGTTCAATCTTGAGCTTCCCAGCTTCTAGTTTGAAGTCTTCATTCTATATAAATTTTTTTACCTTTATGTAAATATTGTCAAGCAATTTCTGCTAATTTTCACCACAAAACAATATTATGAAATTCTGCTGCTTCTTGTTTCATTCAACTTCCATCAACCCAATTTCTATTAGTTGCTACAGAAAAACTACAAACATTTTGTCATGTCGGAGTTTGTTTTAACTCAATATCTTGAGTAATATTTCAAATTAATTGAACTTTATTTAAATCCATAAATACAAAATAAATATTAAAATATGTTTTTAAAACACAAAAGTATTATAGATTATTTTTTTTAAAATCAATAAATAAAAAAAATAAAAAAATTCTAATATTAAACCGAACACTTTGAGTATAATAAAAATTGAAAAAATAAATAAATCTATATAATTGCTAAAATATTTATTTAAGTTTAAAAGATGAAAGATTTTTGGAAGCAACTAAGAGAAAATTGACCAATAGCTTTTTTAGCTCCAATGGATTGATACACTGATAGTGCTTATAGACAAGTTGTAAAAAAAGTAAATCCAAATGTAATTTGTGTTACCGAGTTTTATTCATCTGATGGGCTTGTTCATTCTAAATTTTTAGCCGATAGTGTTTTACCTCATAAAAAATATGAAAATCCTTTGATAGTTCAAATATTTTGAAAAGATCCTGAAACTTTTGCAAAAGCTGCTAAAATAATAGAAAGATATGATGTTGCTGGAATTGATATAAATATGTGATGTCCAGCAAAAAAAGTTGTAAAAAGCTGACATTGATCTTGTTTAATTATAAATCGTGATACAGCATTTAAAATAGTTGAAACTTTAAATAAAGCAACTCATTTACCAATAAGTGTAAAAACTAGACTTGGTTGGAATTGAGCTGAAACTTTGATAGATTTTGTAAAAGGCTTAGAAAATGCTTGAGCTAGTTTAGTCACAGTTCATGGTAGAACTACTGCCCAAGCATATACTTGAAATGCTGACTTTACTCAAATTTATGAACTTAAGAAAAATATTTGAATTCCAATAATTTGTAATTGAGATATTAGTGATTTTGATGATTGAATGAGTAAATTACAAAATCTTGATGGTTTTATGATTTGAAGATGAAGTTTTTGAAATCCGTGGTGTTTTATTAAAGGTTGATATAAACCAACTTTGTTAGAAATTCTTGAAATGATGAGTTTTCATGCTAAATCACTTTTGGAATGCAAATGAGAAAGAAAGGCAAGTCTTGATATTAGAAAACATTTAGTTCAGTATTTAAAATGATTTCCTTGAGTTTCTAATTATAGAAAAAGACTTGTAACAATTGAAAATATTGAAGCTTTAGAAGAAATATTAAACGATATTAAAAAAGAATATAAAAACAGTTTAAATTTAATAACAAGTGAAATATTATAATATTAATATTCTCATAATTCTAAAGAAATAATTTTTTCTTCTCAAGATTTCTTCAAAACTTTCAGTTCAACAATATCTCAAGGAATTTTATTTTGAATTATTGAATCAATAGTATTTTCATTATTCACTTTTATTTTATCAATTTCTAATATTATATCTCAAGGATTTATTGGAATAAAAGGACTTTTTATAACTCAATACTTTTTTATAGAATTTAATATAAAACCTATTCTTTTTTTACTTAATGGAATAGAAAAACCAAGTCATTCGCTATTTCAAGCAATAGCTGTATTTATTCAAATTATTTCTCAATTTAAATCAAGTAAAGGTCCTCCACTATTTCAAGGATTTATAGCTGTATCAGTTTGTAATAATCAAGTTAATTTTTCAATTCAAAAATTAACTCATTGAGCATTTATACTTCTATTTTTTCAACTAATTACTCAAAATGAAACTGAGTTTTGAAATTCTCAAAGTGCATTTCAAATCGCGATTGCAAATTCTCAAATATTTATATATTTTTCATCTTCAATTGCATTTAAAACACTAAAATCTTTATCAGGATTTTCTATTTTTATAATAGCTAAGTCTGTAAAAGGAGCTAAAGCTAAAACTTTTCAATCATATTCTTTTCCATCACTAGTTATAATAGTATATTTAGCATTTGGATCTGAAACCACATGTTTATTTGTCATTATAAGTCAATCTTTAGAAACAAAAAATCAACTTCAACCTCAAACTTGTTTTTCTACACTTCAAATTTTTTCTTGAAAAAATCACCAAGGATCGCTTTTATATAAATCTAAATCCTTTTTTATAACAATGTTTACAACACTTGGAGAAGCTATTTTTACTAATGAAATTATTTCGCTTTGTAAATCAGTAATTGTTATATTTTTTCAATTCTTTACAACTTCTTTTGTAATAGTATTTGTGATTATATTATTTAATTCAGGGCTTACATAATATAAAAATATATAACTTCAAACAATTCAAGAAATTAAACTTGATAAAATTATCAAAATTGACAAGATTTTTATTTTCATGATTTTTGTTGTTAAAAAATATTTTTTCGTATAATAAGTAAAATCATAAGATTTTCAATATTTTATAAAAATTAATTTTATGCAAATCTTTTCTAAAATCTATTTTGATATAATAGATTTATTTTTAAAAAATCCTATCGGACAAACTGTAGGGTTTTTAGCATTTTTCGCTTCAATAATAAATTTTATGTATTTTAAAGATAAAAAATTTATTTGGTGAACTTTAATTGCTTCAATATTTTGGTGAATACATTTTAATTTTATTTGAGCTTTAACAGCAGCTTATATAAATTATTTTGATATCTTTAAGAATGCCATTGCTTTAAAATATGAAAAAAACAAAAATTGGATGTGGTGATTTTTATTGGCATATTTTATAATTTGAATTTGAACTTTTTTAAATTTTGATATTTTAAAATTAGAAATTTGAGAATTAAATTATTTTTCACTTTTGCCAACATTTGCTTCAATCTTTTCTACAATTTTGGTTTTTAAAACTAGGTGAGTTGTTAAGATCGGAA
>JAQUKG010000098.1 GCA_028719245.1 Candidatus Altimarinota bacterium
TTTTTATCTAAATTTTCCATAATTTTAAAAGTTAAAAAGTAATTATAATTTTAGTATATGTAAAAAAAATAAAATTCAAATTCCATAAAAACTTTAATTGTATTTTTAAAAAATCTCATATAATAAACTCAAATATTAAAAATAAATTACAAAGATTATGCAAGATCAAATAACAATCTATGAAACATCAGACTGAAAAGTAAAAATTTGAGTTTTATTTGAAGAAGAAAATTTGTGGTTGAGTCAAAAATTAATGGCTGAACTTTTTGAAACAACTCCTCAAAATATAACTCTACATTTATGAAATATTTATAATGAAAAAGAATTAGAAGAAAAATCAACTTGTAAGGATTTCTTACAAGTTCAAAAAGAATGAAATAGAGAAATAAAAAGAACTATTAAAATGTATAGTTTAGATGCTATTATTGCAGTTTGATATAGAGTAAATTCACAAAAAGCAACTCAGTTTAGAATTTGGGCAACTGATAAATTAAAAAACTATATCTTAAAAGGTTTTGCTATTGATAAAGAAAGATTTATACATTGAAGTAAATTTGATGTTAGATATTTTGATGAATTACTTGAAGAAATAAGAGAAATTAGAGCAAGTGAAAGAATGAGTTATCAAAAGATAACAGATATTTATGCTACAAGTTTTGATTATTCTCCACATACAGCAGAAGCAGAAAAATTTTTTGCTACAGTTCAAAATAAACTTCATTTTGCAATTACTTGAAGTACAGCAGCAGAAATAATTTATAATAGAGTGGATTCGCAAAAAGAAAATATGGGACTTACTACTTGGAGAAAAGCTCCAAAATGAAAAATATATAAAAGTGATGTAATAATTGCAAAAAATTATTTAGAAAAAGATGAACTAAAAGATTTAAATCATATAGTTGATATGTATCTTGATTATGCTGAATTTCAAGCAAGTAGATGAAAAATAATGTATATGAAAGACTGGAGAGAAAAACTAGATGCATTTTTAAAATTTACAGAACAAGAAATATTACAAAATGCTTGAAAAATAAGCCATGAAGTAGCAATTGCTCTAGCAGAAAAAGAATATGAAAAATTTAAACCTATACAAGATAAATTATATAAAAGTGATTTTGATAATATTGTAATTGAGTTGAAACAAAAAAAATTAAACTAAGTTTTAGTTATATAAATTACATTTTTGTTAAAAGTTAAGTTCTGTGGAACTCTCTCTGGACTATCGTCCAGCCCCTTCTTTTTTAAAATTTATGACAAAATCATCTTTCTAAAAAGAAAAATGCTTTTCAAAATAATATAATCCAAAAGAAATACGGTAAACCCTCGTTGCACTCTCGCTCATACTTCGCTCGGGTCTGACAACAGCTTCTATGAGGTTCGCATCAAAGCACTTCGCTCTCCCATATTTTGCTCATACTTCGCAAAACATCTCATAGAAGCAAACGTTGGAAACGAAATCCACTCATTCCGTTTCGCTTCGCTACACTTCACTCGGGCTTCGTTTCCAATGGCCCGCGGTTCCCTTTGAGTTAGCCGAAGTTCTACTACATTTCGCTACACTCCATTTCGTAGACTTCGTCCAACTCACGGCTATGCGAAAAATTTTGCTCCTAAAATTTACAATTTTGTGGCAAAATTTTTCGCATAGCCGCGGACCATTGTCAGACATATTTCTTTTGGATTTTTATAAGGATTTGTATTTTTCATCATCAATTTTGGTGGAAAATCATCTGAATAATGAAAATCATCAGAAATTTTAAAAAAGAAGGGGGAGGTTTGCTTTTTCAAAGCAATTTCTTTTGGAAAAAGAAAGAAAACGAGAAAGAAAACTCGTTAAAACTCAAGTTATTTTATATTTTTATTATGAAAAATTTTTATTATGAAAAAATATTTAGTTTTATTACTTCTAAGTTTTGTTTTAGTGTCTTGTGGAAAGCAAGAAAATCAACCAATAACTACTACTGAAGTTCCAAAAAATACTAGACAAGAAGTTTCAAATTCTTGAAATAATATAGTTGTAGGGAATAATACTTGAGCAATGATAGAGACTTGAAGTTGAGAGATTGTTGAGAATAGTTTAGTAACTAATGAAAATAGCACTGAGAAAAATTCAAATAATTTTATTAGTGAAAAACTAAAAAAAGTAAAAGATAAGTATTGAAGTGAATCATATTCTGGTACTTATTTAACATGAATATTTCTTTGGGAATATGAAATAAATAATTTTGAAAATGATATAACTTATACCTTAAGTTGAGAAATTTATGATAACTATATTCAAAGATTTTCTAAAGAAAAAGAATTTAATAAACAAGATTTTCTATCTATATTTGAAAAATTTAAAAGTTGAAATTATGTTTGAATTAAATCAGATTTTGAAAAAAATAGAAAGTTAATTCCATTTTATCCAGTTTGTTGTGCTTGGATGGAATATATATATTTTGATATCTATAATAATTGAATATTAATGTTAGAAAAATGATGAAATTGATGAGTATGATATAGATTAGATTATATAACTTATAATAATTGAAAAATATACATGATAAGTAAAGAAACATGATTTTTTTTGGAAAATAGTCTTTACATTGATAATGTAAACACATGAAAAGTTCCAGAAAATTATGATAAAACAATTATTTGATACTTTAAATGAACTGAAAAAAATGAAATATTTAACAAAAAATTAGATTTATTTAAAAAGGAAATTAATAATTTCTATAAATAGATGTTATAAAACTCAAAATTGCATTTTTCATAAGTCTCATATAATAAACTCAAATATTAAAATTAATTTTTAAAAAATTATGCAAGATTCTAAACAGGTAATCTTTTATAAATCTCAAACTTGAAATATAAAAATAAATGTATTTCTGAAAGATGAAACTCTTTGGCTATCACAAAAAATGATGGCTGAACTTTTTTGAGTTCAAGAAAATAATATAACTTATCATATAAAAGAAATCTATAATTCTGGTGAATTAGATAATAACTCAACTACTCAAAAAATTTGAGTAGTTCAAAAAGAATGAAATAGAGAAGTAAAAAGAAATATAGATTTTTATAATCTTGATGTAATAATTGCAGTTTGATATAGAGTAAATTCTTTACAAGCAACCCAGTTTAGAATTTGGGCAACAAATGTATTAAAAGAATTTATTATAAAAGGTTTTGTAATGGATGATGAAAGATTAAAAAATTGAGATAAATTTTGAAAAAAATATTTTGAAGAATTATTGGAAAGAATAAGGGATATTAGAACCAGTGAGAGAATATTTTATCAAAAACTTACTGATTTATATTCTCTTAGTGCTGATTATGACAAAGACAGTGAAACAACAAAACAGTTTTTTGCTACTATTCAAAACAAACTACACTTTGCAATATCTTGAAATACAGCAGCGGAAATAATTTATGATAGAGTTGATAGTGAAAAAGAAAATATGTGATTAACTAGTTGGAAAGATTCTCCAAAATGAAAAATAATGAAAAGTAATGTGAGTATTGCAAAAAATTATTTAGATGAAAAAGAAATAAAAAGTCTCAATTTACTAGTGAATGCATATCTTGATATTGCTGAAATGCAAGCAATGGACTGACAAATTATGACAATGCAAGATTGGAAAGAAAGAATTGATGACTTTTTAAAATGAGCTAGAAAAAATATACTAAATGATACTTGAAAAATAACAGCAAAGTTAGCAAAGGAAAAAGCAGAAAAAGAGTATGATAAATTTAAACCAAAACAGGATTTATTATACAAAAATGATTTTGATTTATTGCTTGAAGAAGTAAAACAGAAGAAATTAAGTTAA
>JAQUKG010000099.1 GCA_028719245.1 Candidatus Altimarinota bacterium
TTTGTTGGTGTATCATCAAGCATGTATTTCATAGTTAGTATATTAAATACTATAGACAAGAATCCAAGTAAAGTTGCAATTATTACTCAAGATTTTTCAATAATTAAAAGTCATGTAAAATAAGCAATCCAACCTAAAAAAGAAGCTAAAAACCTATTTTTATAAAAAGCTTTATTTTGATTTATTAAACTTTTAAAATTATCTTTTGTAATAAAGGCTAATAAAGTAAAAGAAATTACTTCAAAAAACCAGTTTCAAATAGCAAAAGAGGTTGCAACATATTTAACTAATATATATCAAACAACTAAAGTCCGAGCTGATTTTAATACTTTATATAAAATGTAAAGTCATATAGTTTTTGGAATTTTTAGATTTTTTCTATCTATGCTAAATCAAATAATTATAAAAATTGTTAATATTGTGATTATTAAAGTTGTAATAGAACTTCACTTTTCTGTTCAATAAAACAAAATAAATCATAAAATTACAGTAAATAAATTATCTAAGTTATCATAAGGCATCAACTGCGATAATTTAGTTTGCTTCATAACATAAGCTTGAATTAAAATAGTTGAAGATGATAAAATTACAGATATTATTAATAATAAAACATCTTTTGAAAATAAGAGATTAGAATCAAATCTAAAAAAAATAAATACTAAAATAATATAAGCAAATGAAATAATTTGAGCTGTTATTTTAAACATTATATTGCTTAAATTTCACTCTCATAATGCTTTTTTCCAAAATCAAGTTCAAAATGAATTTAGAGAGGTTGAGATTATTCAAAGAAAAAAAGATAACATATTTTAATTAGAAGAAAATAAATCACGAAAAAAATTAATAATTTTTTTCCATAAACTTAATTTTTTAGTTTCATGTTTTTTGTTTAAATCTTCTAAAGAATCTTTTATATCAATTGTATTTTCTTGAACTAAAATTAAATTTTTATCTAGAACCGTTAAAAATCAAGAAAATAAATTTAAACCAATTCAACTACTTGGGTTTATTTGTTCTACAATTATAGTTAAAGCTGTATTTATTTTTGTCAAAACTTGAGTTCTAACAATTGTATCTTCTAAAGCCTGTTTGTATTCTTCTTTTGAAATTCTTAAATTTTTAGGTAAATATTTATCAATATCTTTTATATCTTCAATTTGATCTATCTTATCAAATATTTCTTCAATTTGTGTTTTTGAAATTTCTTTTCATTTTAATATATCTTTAAATGTATTTTCAGAAATTATTCATTTATCAAGTAAAGATTCTAGATCTTGTAAACTTTTATCTGAAATTGATAAAATATCATTTCTTTCTTTTAATATTCTAGCTTCTTGTAATTTATCTTCTTGTTTTTTTAAATCCTCTTTTTCAACTTTTTTCTTTTTTTCTTCTTCATTTTTTAATTTTCAGGCTTCTACAGACATATTTATTAAATTAAGTAATAATTAAAAAATAATTTAATCATTTTTAATCAAAATTCAAATTTTAAAAATAATTTGCAATTTATTTTTATAGTATATAATAAGAGTATATTTATATGTAATTTGGAGTTTATGAATTATTTAGTTTATTTACATAGTATTTGATTTACACATAAAAGTTTGGGTGATATTTTTAAAAATAATGAAAATTATGAAGAATTTTATAAAAATATAAATTTAGAAACTCTAGGAAATTTTATAAAAAAAGAAAAACAGATTTCTAGTATCTTACAGGAAAAATCTAGAATAAATACAAAAAACATAGACAAAAAACTTTATGATTTAAATGTTAACATAATTACTATAAAAGACAAATCTTATCCTAAAAATCTAAAAGAAATTTCTAACCCACCTTATTTTTTATATGTTAGATGAATTTTAAATTGAAATGATAATTTCTTTTCAATTGTTGGTTCAAGAAAAATAAGTGCATACACTAAAAAGGTAGGAGAGAGTGTTATTCCAGATTTAACAAAATATTTCACAATAGTTTCTGGTTGAGCTTGATGATGTGATAGTTTGGCTCATAAAATTTGCATAGAAAATAAATCAAAAACTATTGTAGTTTTTTGAACTTGAATAGATATTACTTATCCAGTTTCTAACAATAATTTATTTGAAGAAGTTTTAAAAAATTCTTGAGCTTTAATTTCTATTTTTCCTATCTGAACTCATTGAAGTATTTATACTTTTCCTATTAGAAATGAAATAGTTTCTGGTATAAGTTCTTGAGTTTTAGTTTTAGAGGCTTGAGAGAAATCTTGAACTTTAATAACTGCAAATCTTGCTTTAGATCAGTGAAAAGATTTATTTGCAATTCCTTGAGATATATTCAATGTAAATCATATTTGAACTAATAATTTAATAAAAAATTCTAATGCAAAACTTATTACTTCATCAAATGATATTTTAGAAGAATATAATTATAAAATTATTAATACGAAGAAAGAAATAATTTTTGAAAATGAAACTCAAGAAAATATTTATAATCTTTTAAAATATAATTTATCTTTAAGTATTGATGAATTAATTGAAAAAACTAATTATAATTACTGACTATTATCATTAAATCTTAGTTTAATGGAATTAAATTATTTAATTAAAAAAGATTTATTTTGAAAGTATACCATTTAATTTTAGAATACTTTATGATTAAGTATTAAAATCTTACTTAATCATTTATTATATAGCAACATTTCTGTTTTTTATTTTGATGACATTTTAACTTTTTATCATTTTTTTTAAATTTGATATTTTTAAATATTATATATAATCATCCTTAAGAAATTAATTTTTTATTTTTAAACAATTTTATGTCAGTAGATTGAACCTCCTCCAATTCTTGATTAATAGCTGTTTTATCAGCTATTATATGAAATACAATAATTACAATTTTAAAATTTTTTTGATTTTTCATCACTTGATCTTGAAGCCTATTTTCAGAAAGTATTCATAGTTTGGCAGATACAATGAATCAAGTTTTACTTATGATATGAATTAAAAAATCTTCAAAGAAGGAAGATCACAAATACTCTTATTGATATAAAAAAGAAAGGTATATCCGGGCAACTATTTCAGCTTGTTGAATATTTTTTATATGAGCTTGAATCACTATTTATCACTGAATAGAATGAATTTTTTATCCAAAGGAAATAGAACATATTTTTTATTCGTTTAGTATACTAGCTTTTTCTTTTATAGTTGAATGAATAACACTTTTTATCGCTATTAGAAGTATTTACAATAAAGAAGATTGATTATTTGAGTCAATTAAAAAATCCGATAATGCTTCACTTGCTGTTATACTTGAAGATTCAGTTGCAGTTAGTTGAGTTTTAATAGCTATACTATGTATATTTTTATCATATAAAACTTGAATTTCATATTTTGATAATATTTGATCTATAATTATATGAATAATGCTTTGATTTGTAGCAGTATTTCTAATAACAGAAAATAAAAATTATCTAATTTGAAAATCTATTGAAATTGATTTAAAGGATGACATTGTAAATTTCTTGGAAAGTCATGAATTGATTGATAAAGTTTTGAATTTTAAATCTCAAATGCTTGATAATGAAAATTTTATAATAAAATGTGAGATTGAATTTAATGGTTCAGCTCTAACAAAAGAACTAAATAGGAATTCAATGTTTGAAAAAGAATATGAATGAGTAAAAGAAGACTATATAGATTTTGTAAAGTTTTGTTCTTATTTTGCAAATTTAATACCAAGAGTAATGGGGCAAAAAATCAATGAAATTGAAAGAGAA
>JAQUKG010000100.1 GCA_028719245.1 Candidatus Altimarinota bacterium
ATCTTAGTTAAAATTAATTTTTAAATGAAAAATATTATTTATAGAAATAAAAAATTAAAAAAATATAAATTAAAAATATTTTCTAAAAAATTTTAATATAATAAGAGATTGAGATCTAAAAATTCTCCATATATAAAGTTAAATGATGCATCAATTCTAACTTCATATATGAACATAGCTATGTAACATTTATTTTAATAATTTATGTTACCATGTTAAATATAATTACTTTAAAAGTTTTATCTCTTTTCTCTTGAATTTGAGCATTTGAATTTGTTTTTAATTTATTAAAAGAGTTACTCAATATTGATATTGAAGTTACATGATATAGCGAAATCGATAAATCTGCTATTAAAACATATGAAAAAAACTTTCCTTGAGTTCCTAATCTATGAGATATCAGAAAAATTGATACTTCAAAACTTGAAGATTTTGAGATTTTAGTTTGATGAAGTCCTTGTCAAGATTTTTCAGTTAGTTGAAAAAGAAAGTGACTTAAATGAGAAAGATGATCATTATTTTTTGAATTTCTAAGAATCTTAAAAGATAAAAAACCTAAATTCTTTATCTTTGAAAATGTTAAGTGATTAGTAAGTCAAAACAAATGAAAAGACTTTGAAACAATTCTTAATGACTTAGAAAATGCTTGATATCAAGTTAAATATAAAGTATTAAATTCAAAGAATTTCTGACTTCCTCAAAATAGAGAAAGAGTTTTTATAATCGGTCAAAGAAAAGATCTTTGAGAATTTAATTATGAATTACCAATTAATAATTGATCTAATAATGTATTACTAAAAGATATTATTGATAATGAATTTGATGAAAAATATACCAAACATATTGAAATTATAAAAAAGTTATATTTATGAAAAAGAGATGATCAAAGATGTGAACATGAAGATAACATATGTCATTGTCTTATGAATAGTTGAACATGGAAATGGATTGTCTTAAATAAAGACAAAGAATTTGTTAGAAAGTATAATTGAAGAAAACTAAATCTTGAAGAATTGAATAATGTAAAAGCAAGACAATTAACTCCTGAAGAATACGAAAGAATACAATGATTTCCAACTTGATTTACTTCATGAGTTAGTGATTCAAGAAGATATAGTTTGATTGGAAATAGTATTGCAATTAATGTTTTATATGAAGTTTGTAATAGTTTATTTATCTACATAAAAGATAATAAAAAACTTGAAACAAAAAACAATGAAACGAATTTAGAAAGATATAAAAAAAGTGAAAACAAATTTATCACGAGCATCTTATAAAATAATTTTTTTTTATTTAATTTTTATATTTATAATAGAGGTTTTGGAAAGGAAAAATCCCTTTGATAAGAGAAAATCAAACCTATAAAAATATTAGGTAAAGTCAAAAAAAGATGATTTTTAATAAAAAAGTTAAAAATTCTATAAAAAAACTTAAAAACTCATATGACTTAAAGAAGTTTTAAATCATAGAAAATACTAGTTAGAGTAATTATTTTAAAATAAAATACTAGTTATATTTATATACTAATTTACCATTAAAATGAAAAAACTAAAATTACCTTTATGACTGATAAAATTTGTAAAATATGTTACAAATAAATGATCTATAATTATAAAAGATTATATTCAAAGAGTTGATAATATTGAGAGGATAAAAGATACAATAAACTTATTTTTTTCTATTAATAGTTATAAAAAATGAGCGAAAAATAGAAAACAAGAAAATATATCTTCAATCAATTTTTTCTTCTTTGACGTTGATATGAAAGATAATACTAATCTTACAAAAGAAGAAATAATTGATATATTTGAAGATTATGAAGAATATTTTGACATCATTCAAATTACAAAAAATTGAGTTCAAGCATTTATCGAAATAAAAAATTCTCAATATTGAAATGATACTTGAAAACTAGATTTTGATTGATATATAAAAGATTGGAAGATAAAGATTGAAAAGTTTTCATATGAAATGTGATTAAATTTTGATAAGAATTGCATAAAAAGTACACAGATTGCAAGAGTAGCTGGTTCTATACATAAAAAACCAAATCAAGATGAATTTCAAATAAAACTTAAAAAGTGAGAAAAATTATTAAGGTGAGAAACTACAATGGAACTTATTAATAAAACATCTATACTAGATGTAATAAATAAGTTATGACTAAGATATAATCATGCGAATTATTCATTGTATGATTTTGATTGAACAGAATCAAGTTGATGGAAAATAGATGTTGAGAATAATTATGTAAATGATTTTTCAAAAATGAGACCGAAATGAGAACCATTTGCTTTTGTTTTATGATTTCTGAATTTAACAAATTGAGTTAGAGATGCTAATTATTGATTAACATATAAATTTTTTGAAGAAAACTTTTGAATTATATGAAGAGAGAAAAGAGAAAAAACTATAAAAGTTAATAAAGCTATTTCTCTTCATATAGATAACAATACTTTATCAAAAGAAAATATAAAATATCTATTATATCTTCTATATCGAAATACAAAAAATAATATAAATGACTGAAAATATACTAATCGCATTAGCTTAGATGAATTTATCAATTTTATTTGAGATGAAAAATTAAAGAAAACTACACTTAAAACAAATTTAGAAAATTTGAGTAAAAATAATAAATTAGAAACAAATATTTTAGACTTTGAAGTAATTAATATTGAATTCAAAAAAGAAAAATGAGTGCATTTTAGATTTTGTATTTTACCAAATATTGATGAACTAAAAGATCAAATTTATGATTCTAGATTTTATCATTATTTCAATAGATGAATATTGAATTACAAATTAATAAATAATGAAATTATGAGTTTATATTTTCATCTTCACAAGAAATTAATTATTTCAAAAAGACAAAGTATTTTTCTTAAAAATGAGTTTATAAATACTTTCAGAATCAATAAAAATCCAAGTTTAAGAAATAAAATTTTAAAAGAAAATCTTGAAGAATTATGAGATTTTGAAGTAAAAAAGATTAAAAATTCTTGATTTGAAATAATTAACAAAAAAGTCTAAAAAAATGAAAATTTTCTCAATTTTCATTATATATAATATAAGTACAATTTTATTTAATAATTTTTAAAAATTATGGAGAGAACTAGACTTAATTTAAATGAATGTTTTTTTATCATCCTTACTTGATGAATTAAAAAAGAATACATCCTGAAAAAAATTAAAAATACTCTTGATGAAAAAGAGTTTAAAGCAGTAAGTATTTTTATTGATTGAATACAGAAAAGACATATTGACGGAACAGATAAAAATCTATTTGATATAGTTAATTTCTTCAATGAAGATTTGCTTGATTTATCTTTGAAAGTTTTAGCTAAGAAAAAACAAGCATATTTAGAGGAAATTATAAAAATGGTGGCTATAGCTTATAAATGAAACTTTAATCTAGATCTAAGGGGATGGATTATCAGTTATAGAAATGGGAAAATAAGTTTTTAATATTAATATATATTACAAAGTGTAAATTATATTTTGTCAATCTAAAAATATATATGATTTAATCTTTATATAAAGCCAAAGTATATAAATATATATCATATTATATCATTTTGTATATATTTTTATTTGACTTTATATAAAAAATTAATATAATTACTTTTGTAAATAAGATAAATTATTTACAGGTTCGAGAACGAAATATAAAATAACTAAATTAGTTTTTAAA
>JAQUKG010000101.1 GCA_028719245.1 Candidatus Altimarinota bacterium
CAACATAAAAAAGGATTGTTACAACAATTATTTGTAGCAAAAGGTGAATCAGAACCAAAATTAAGATTTAAAAATGAAACCTAATAAAAGTGTAGTATATTGTAATAATTGTGAGAGAAGAAAAATTCTTTTTGAAACAGAAAAAAAAGCTGAAAATTTCATGAAATTTAATAATGATGAAATTGAATCTAAATCAGGTTATAGTCCTCAAAGAAGTTATTATTGCGTTTTTTGTATGGGCTGGCATATTACAAGTATAAAAGAAAATATAGGTTTATCAAAAAAAGAAAAGATTATTGAAGAATTCAATCAACAAAAAGATTTAAAAAAAGTAGTACATCAAGATATTAGAACTGAAAAAATAAATGAGTTGGAAAATAAAATTAAAGAAATGGAAGATTTTCAAAAAGAAAAGTTTTTTTCAGATAATATAAATAATATAAATGACGAAATTAAAATACTACTTAATAATGATAATATTGATGAACAAAAATTAAAAGTACTTCGTTTTAATCTTGATATTTTGTGTGTAGTTAGAAAAAAAACTGGATTTAAACCGCCAAATAAACAAGAAAAAAAGAGAGAGCAAGAAATTGAAGAATGGAGATTGTGGTGCGAAAAAAATGGATATTAAAATAATATAAAAATTAAAAAATGAATAGAACTGAAATTAAATTAGTTAATGGAGATAATGCTGTTATTGTAGATGATGGTAAGATTAAAATTCTTAAATCAGAAAATTACAATTTTTTATTTCAAAAAAGTGATGGATTTTTTGCTCGTTGGGGTAAAACACAAGATGATGATGGTGAATTTGAACTTGGACTTCCTGAAATTGCAGATATTGAAATAGCAGAAGTTTGTGAGGGAGTGCCAGGAATTGGACCTTGTGCTTTTTGTTACAAAAGTAACACTGGTAATAAAGGTGAAAATATGTCATTTGACACCTTTAAGAAAATTTTTGAAAAATTGCCACCTACTATTACTCAAATTGCATTTGGATGTGGAACATTAAGAAAACATCCTGAAATGTGGGACATTTTCAAATATGCAAAAGATAATGGTGTTACACCAAATTTAACTATTAATGGTGATGTTGATGATCATGAATTTGATAAGATTGCAGAACTTTGTGGTGCTTGTGCAGTAAGTATTTATGATAAAAATTTATCTTATGATGCAATAAAAAAACTTACTGATCGTGGTATGACACAAGTTAATATTCATTTTATGATTTCACAAGAAACATATAAACGTGCTTTTGAAATTATGGAAGATATTAAAACCGATCCAAGACTTTCTAAGCTTAAAGCTATTGTATTTTTATCTCTTAAGACAAAAGGTAGAAGTAAAAATAGATTTCATCAACTTACTCAAGATCAATTCACAAATTTAACAAATTATGCATTAGATAATAATGTTCCTATGGGATTTGATAGTTGTTCAGCACAAAAATTTATGAAAGCTATTAAAGGACATAAAAATGAAGAACAATTTTTACAATCAGCAGAACCTTGTGAATCAACATTATACTCAATGTATGTTGATGTGAGAGGTGACTTTTTTCCTTGTAGTTTTTCTCCTGATACTGAAGGTTGGAAAACTGGTATTTCAGTTTTAAACTGTAATAATTTTCTTGAAGATGTTTGGTTTAATGAAAGAACCAGAAATTTTTCAAATAAAGTTATTAATTGTCGCAATTGTAATCAATCTTGTGCTATTTATGAAATTTAAAAATTAAAAATATGAGTAGAACAATTATTACAAAATCTGGTAGTGAATTTTTCACTAATATAAGTGCAGAACAATTTATTGGTCATTTATGTAGGGAAATTGGTGGTAAATTTTATATGTTTAAATCTAGTAATTATGAAAGTTTAACAATGTCATATTCTATGACAGAAGATGAAACTTTATATGTTGCAAATGGATTTAGAAAATTAATAGAGAGAGTTGATGATGATTTTTTAAACAAATATAAACATTATTTCGGTGATGTTAGTATTGATGAATTTAAAGAAACTATTTTATATTATGCAGATTTATTTGAAAAATCTGGTGGTTACGATTGTGAATCATAATATGATATTTATTAAATTATTTTATTTGAGATATTTTTATTATATTTGTATTTAAATGAAAAAACTAGAATTAGAATATTTAATTGGTAAAAATAAACATGATGTTCAAAAAATAGTTGAATATCATGGTTATAGTTTTAGAATCACAAGTGAAAATGGAAATGATTACATGATAACTTGTGATTTTAATCCTGAGCGTGTTAATGTTAAAATTCAAAATGATTTAATAATTGATGCTGATTTAGGATGAAAAATGAATTTGAAGATAAATTAGTAATTTTAGACTTTAATGATTTTCCTCCTGATTTTAGCATAAGAACATTATATGAGCATGGTTTAATTTCAAAAGAAAAATTTGAAAAAGGTTTAAGAAAAATTAAAATAAAAGAAATAGAAAGAAATCTAAAAACAAACAATTATGTTAGATTATAAAGAATTTCGAGAGCTTGTCGCAAAAATAGTTTCAGATTTGAATCCTTATTTTGAACTTAATTCAGATTGTGTAAAAGTATGGCATACTGATAAAATGTTAATACAAAATGTCATGATTGGTTGTGATCAAGTTAAAAAACTTGGATTTAATGTTATTGTTTATAATACTGTAGTTCCTTTAAAGTCAGAAATATCTAAAAATACAGGTATAAATATTTTAGATGGTAATGATTTGATTTTATTGGCTATAAAATATGATGAATTATTAAAAAACGAAAGTTTAATAAAATATAACTATTAATATGAATAAAAAAGTGTTAGAATTTATAATAGGTTTATATGAATACAAAGAATTTAAAGGACTTCGTTATTCTTTAACAATAAATTATAAAAAACTTGTCGAAGATTTTAGACCAGAAATATTTGATTTTGATGCTTTAGTTAAAATTGAAAAATTGATCTATAAAAATGATGTTGAATCTTTTAACTTTACATTGTATGATAAATATCCTGTTGAAAGAAACAATAGAGATTTTAATTTTGAATATGATAGTTATTGGTATTCCGCAAATTATATTTTTCATGGTGAAAATGATATTAATTGCCAATTTTATTTTATATCAGAAGGACTTTCTATTAATCAACTACCAGAAAAACTTAAACTTAATGAAGATTCTGTACTAAAACTTATAGAGATTGGTGATTTTTATAAGGAAACTAGTCAAAAACTGTATAAGTTATTAAACTATTAATTTTTATGAAATTAAAAAAAGTTGAAATAGTTGAATACTATTTTGTTGAAAGTAAAAATAATTGGCAATATAGACGACCTAAAAATGGTACTGAAAATGATTGGGAATTTTTGAAAGATGGTAAATGGCTTCATTTTAATGATGGAGATTGGGTAGAAGAAGCACTATTAAAATATGAAAGTAAAGCTTAAAAATATATTATTAGCACTTTATGAGCAAGGTCCAATTAAACGTGCTTTCAGGAATTTCGTTATAACAAGAAACGCTTGGGGTATGTTTTATATTAGTTCACATCAAAGAAAAGATAATGGTAAATTGAAAGTGATGTATAATACTAAAGAATCTGCTCAAAAAGCTGCTGATAGTATGAAAAAGAAAATGAATAAACATTTTTCCGTATATAAATGTGTATTTTGTGATGGTTATC
>JAQUKG010000102.1:0-1214 GCA_028719245.1 Candidatus Altimarinota bacterium
CTTGTTATTAGACCAACATGACTTTTAGATCCGATTATTGAACTTAGAAGTATGAATTTTATGGTTGATGATGTGATGAAAAATATTAGGGAAATAGTAGAATTATGAGAAAAAATGCTTATTACAACTTTAACAAAAAGATCAAGCGAAGAATTGACAGATTATTTACTTGAAAATTGAGTAAAAGTTAGATATTTACATAGTGAAATAGAAACTCTTGATAGAATTGATATTTTAAAAGATTTAAGAACTTGAAAAATTGATGTAATAGTTTGAGTTAATTTACTTAGAGAATGACTTGATTTACCTGAAGTTACAAAAATTGCAATACTTGATGCTGATAAACAGTGATTTTTAAGAAGTTCTTCGGCTTTAATACAGATTATTTGAAGAGCAGCAAGAAATTCTAAATGAAGAGTTTATATGTATAGTGAAGAAAAAAAAGAGCAATCGAAAGGGCAAACACAAGGTGTTGTCTCTACAAGTAAAAATGTAGGGGTAGACCTTGTGTCTACCCAAGTAAATAATCCAGAAGAATATCTTCTTGATGAAAATTGAAATCAAATCCATCTTTTTAGATTTGATAATTGAAAATTTTTAACTGAAAACTGACTTTTTGTTTCAAATGCTATGAAAACAGCAATAAATCTGACAAATTACAGAAGAAAACTTCAAAGAGAATATAATGAAAAAAATGGTATTACTCCAACAACTATTTTTAGTGAAATCAAAGAAATTTGAATAAAAACTAAAAATAAAGATTATGCTCTTATTTCAGAAAAAGATTTAGAAAAAGAACTTAAAAAGCTTGAGTTTGAAATGTGAGTAGCTTCAGCAAATATGGAATATGAAAAAGCTGCAGAGTTAAGAGATGAGATAATTGAACTAAGAAGAGGGGGAAAAAAGTTTTAAAAAAATCAGTAATTTTAATTACTGATTTTTTTCGTTTGCTTATTCTTCTTCAGCTTTTTCCATCCTTATTTTTAATTCATCCCAAACAGCTTTTGGAATATTTTTTGCTATTTTAATTTCAGGATATTTTTTAGCTGCTAAAAAAGGTCATCTTTTGGAATTTTTTATAACTAATTCTTCTCAAGTTTCTTCATCAACTAAAAGTCATTTTTCTTTTATAATTTGTTCAAGAATTTCATCTTTTTCGTTTTTAATTTTTCAAATCCGTTTTACTTCAGGATATTTGCTACTTGCAGATCGGA
>JAQUKG010000102.1:1224-3620 GCA_028719245.1 Candidatus Altimarinota bacterium
TTGCAAGAAATGGACCAAATCTTCAAGTTTTTACTACAATAGTTCATTCTATTCCATCTGGACAAGGTTTTCACTCGTATTTATCTTTTAGAGCTTGAAGTTTATCAGATTCTTCTTTTGGTTGTTCTATGAAATCACATTCTGGCCGTCAGCTACAACCTATAAATTTTCATCATTTTGAATATTTATATACTAATTCTTTTTCACATTTAGGACAATTTTTTCATACTTTTTCAACTATTTTTTCTGCTTTTTCTCCAGCATTTTCTATATCTTTTTTTAGGGTTTCTTTCCAAAACTTTTCAAGCATTTTATCGTATTTTAGTTTTCACTGTGCTACTTCATCAAACTCTTCTTCAACATTACGAGTAAATTTATAATCCATCATTTCTTTAAAATATTCTTGTAAAAAGTCATTTACCGTAAAAGCAATATCTGTTGGAGCTAAATATTTTTTATCTACTTTTTCAACATATCATCTATCCATAATAGTTGATATAGTTGGAGCATAAGTTGCTGGTCTTCATATTCACTCAGATTCTAACTTTTTTACCAAACTTGCTTCAGTATAACGAGCAGGAGGTCTAGAAAATGCTTGAATTCAAGAAATATTTTTAGAAGGAACTAAAGTTCAAATATTTATATCAGGTAAGTTTTGATTTTCTTCGTCTTCGTTTTCTTCATCATTTCATTCAATATAAAGTTTCATAAATCAGTCAAACTTTATAACTTCTCATTTTGTAATCCATTCTTGATTGTCTTTATTTTCTGGAGAGAAATTAAATGTAGTTACTTCTACAATAGCATCTTCCATTTGACTAGCTAGAGTTCTTTTCCAAATAAGAGTATATAGTTTTAATGCTTGTGGTTCTAAAACACTTGATAAACTTTCAGGAGTTCTAGCTAAATAAGTTGGTCTAATAGCTTCATGAGCTTCTTGAGCTCAGGCAGATTTTGTTTTGTATTTTCTGATTTTTAAATAATTTTTACCAAATTTTTCGCTTATAAGATTTCCTGCTTGTCATAATGCATTATCTGACAAATTAACACTATCTGTTCTCATATATGTTATAAGCCCGACTCTTTCACCATTTCATAAATCAACTCATTCATAGAGTTTTTGTGCAATCATCATAGTTTGTTTTACTCCAAAACCAAATTTTCTTGATGCTTCTTGTTGAAGTGTTGAAGTAGTAAAAGGAGCTCCAGGACTTCTTTTACTATCTTTTTTATCTACTGAATTTAGTCTAAAATTTAAGTTAGAATTCATAGATAATTCTATATTTCATTGTTTATTTTTTGACTCTTTTAGTGCTGCTAAATCAGCAAATAATATATGAAGAAATTTTTTAACATCTTCTATTGATTTAAAATTTTTATTTTTTGCATCAAGTTTTGTAAATATTGTTTTAAATTTTGATTTATTATATTCTAGTTCAGCAAATATTTTCCAAGATTCTTCCGCTTTAAAGTTTTTTATTTCTCTTTCTTTTTCTACAATTAATTTTACAGCAACTGATTGAACTCTTCAAGCGGATAATCATTTTCTAATTTTTTTCCAAAGTATAGGAGAAACTTTATATCAAACTAAACGGTCTAAAAGTCTTCTAGCTTGTTGAGCATCAACCCAATCTAAATCAATATTTCTAGGATTTTCAAGACTTTTTAATATTCACTCTTTTGTAACTTCGTGAAATACTATTCTTTTAACAGTAGTTGGATCAACATTCAATACATTACAAATATGCCAACCAATAGCTTCTCATTCACGATCATCATCGGTAGCTATCCAAATATTGGGATTAGTTTTAGCAAGTTTTTGAATTGATTCAACGGTTTTTTTCTTATCATCAGATATTAAATACTCAGGTATAAATCAATTTTCTATATCTATTCATAATGATTTTTCAGGCAAATCTCTAATATGTCACATAGAAGCGATGATTTTGTAATCACTACTTAAAAATTTCTCAATGGTTTTTCATTTTGAAGGAGACTCAACTATTACAAGATTTTTTGACATATATAGGTATAAAATTATAAAAATAACCCATCCGACTTTCAGTCACCTTCCATTAAATCTAGGGGAAGGTAAATTATTATTAAATAGTAACTTTTCTTATTATCCTATTCATTAGGATTAGGGGGAAAGTTAGGAAATGGTTACGAACATAAAAACTTTTTTCGTTCCTTACTTTTACTTTTTTTTACTTTAAGTCAAAAGTTTTTAAAATATATATTTGACAAAAAAAAAAAACTGGTTATAAAGACTTCTTTTAAAAAAGTTTAATTTTTAATTTTTGAGATATGTGAACTAGTGCTTTAAATACATCTCCAGAAGGGGGAAATAGTGTTTATTGATTAGAAGAACAAGAAAGATGATATTTTAATGGAGT
>JAQUKG010000103.1 GCA_028719245.1 Candidatus Altimarinota bacterium
AGCACAAGAATATTTTCCAATCAGTAGAGATAAGGCATTGCCTTATCTCTACAACTGGTCCACTTACGAACCACCTTTTCCAAAAGTAGAAAAAATAATACCAGCAAATAAATTACCAGAAGATATTACAAAAATTCCAGATGATATACTAAATCGGGCAATAGAATGTGAAATAACAAAAAAACCATTTCGTATAATTAAACAAGAACTAGATTTTTACAGAAAACATAATTTGCCTATTCCAAAAAGACATCCAGACCAAAGACACCTTGATAGAATGAAATTAAGAAATCCTAGAAATCTTTTTGATAGAAAGTGTGATAAATGTGGAAAAGATATTAAAACTACTTATTCTCCAGATAGAAAAGAAATTGTTTATTGTGAAGAGTGTTATAATATAGAGATTTATTAAAATATAAATTTATTTTTTAAAATCAAAATATGTTTCAAAACGAAAAAATCATAGAAATTAAAACTTGTAAACAATGTAATTCAAGTTTTGAAATCACTGATAGAGATTTGGAATTTTATGAGAAAGTTTCACCTATTTTTTGATGAAAAAAATATCTAATTTCTCCTCCAACTCTTTGTCCAGATTGTAGACAGCAAAGAAGACTATGTTTTATAAATGTAGGTAATTTATATAAATCTTGAAATATAGTATCTCCATATTCACCTGATAAATTATATAATGTGGTCAGTCAAAAGAATTGGTTTTCTTTAAAAATTGACTGAAAAGATTTTGGAATTGATTTTGATTTTAATAAAAGTTTTTTTACTCAGTTTAATGAACTTCAGAAAATAGCACCAAGATGGGATAGAATATCTGAAAATTGTGAAAATTGTGAATGGAGTTTAAATATTGCCAATTCAAAAAATTGTTATTTAGTTAAGTCATCAATATGATGCGAAAATTGTTATTATTCCTCAGAGTTGAGATGAGAAAATTATTATCTATTGGATTGTTATAAAATTAATAATTGAAATATTTGATATGAAGTTATATCTAGTAATAGCTTTTCAAATATATTTTGGAGCGAAAAAGTAGAAAATTGTAATTATTGAATATTTTTATACGAATGTGAAAATTGTAATTATTGTATATGATGTGTTTGATTAAAAAATAAAAAATATTTTGTTTTAAATAAAGAAGTTTCAAAAAATGAATATGAAAATATTTATAATAAAATTTTCATAAATAAAATATTTAAAAATGATTTATTAAATAGATTTAATATTTTAAAAAATAGCTATCCAAGATTATCTTTAAAATTATTAAATAATCAAGATTGCATTTGAGATGAAATTTATAATTCAAAAAATATATTTAATTGATTTTTTGTTAATAATTCATCTGATTGTAAATTTATAGATTCTTGTAGTGAATGTAATTTTTGCTGTGACTCTTCTCAACCAGATTTTGTAGAAAAATGCTATGAATTATCTTCTACATACAAAATTTATAACAGTAGTTTTTGTTTTAATACTTTAGATGCTAATAATTGTTATTATTGTGAGACTTGTTGATATATAGAAAATTGTTTTTGATGTGTCTGATTAAATAGAGCTAAATATTGCATTCTAAATAAACAATACTCAAAAGAAGAATACGAAACTCTTGTTCCAAAAATCATAGAACATATGATTTCTACCTGAGAATGGTGAGAATTTTTTCCAAGCTCAATTTCTCCTTTTTGATACAATGAAACTATAGCACAAGAATATTTTCCAATCAGTAGAGATAAGGCATTGCCTTATCTCTACAACTGGTCCACTTATGAACCACCATTTCCAAAAGTTGATAAAATAATTCCAGCAAATAAATTACCAGAAGATATAACCCAAATTCCAGATGACATACTAAATCGGGCAATAGAATGTGAAATAACTAAAAAACCTTTCCGTATAATTAAACAAGAACTGGAATTTTATAGAAAGCATAATTTACCAATTCCAAAAAGACATCCAGACCAAAGACATCTGGATAGAATGAGTTTAAGAAACCCAAGAAAATTATTTGCAAGAATTTGTGATAAATGTGGAAAAGATATAAAAACTACTTATTCTCCTAAAAGACCTGAGATTGTATACTGTGAAGAGTGTTATAATAAAGAAGTTTACTAATACTTATTACTTAATACTAAGTTCTTAATATTCTAAAATCATGAAAAAAATCTTTGATTTACTTATAAAATGAACAGATATAAAAATAGTGGAAAACAAAATTTGCAAATATTGCAATGATGAATTTCCATTATATGATTTGGAAAAAAATCTACTAGATAAACATTGATTTTGTTATCCAGACTTTTGTCCAACTTGCAGATTTAGAATGCTTTATTCTTATATAAATGACAAACATTTGTATCATAGAATTGATGATTTATCTTGAAAAAATATTATTTCAAATATTACTCCAGAATTTGACTCTCAAGTTTACAAAGCCGAAGATTATAAAAAAATGATTTTAGATGATTATTGACTTAAATTTGCAAAAGATATTTGAGAAGATATTTTTTCAGATTTTAAAAAAATATATATAAACTTTCCTAAACCCTCAAAACTTATCTATCCTGAACTTGAAAATTCTGAATACTCAAGTCATGCTTGACGGAGTAAAAATATTTATATGAGTTTTTGTGTTTTTGTTGAATGTGAAAATATTTACAATTCATTTGCTATACTTTTTAACTGCAAAAATATCTTTAGCAGTTATAATGTTTCATATAGTTCTAATATATATTACTCATGAATAATAAAAGAAAGTTATGATATATCATTTTCACATAATATCTTTTGATGTAGAGAACTCATATTTTGTAGAAATATGCAATGATCCCAAGATTGTATATTTTGCTGTAACCAAGTTAATTCAAAGTATAAAATATTTAACAAAAAATATTCTAAAGAAGATTATATAAAAATAAAAACTCATATATTAAAAAACTTTTCTAATAATATAGGTTTTCAAATTTTAGAAAGAAAGTTTGAAAGCTTTTTAAAAGAAAATTTAATCAATCCTTCATTACAAATAATAAACTCTGAGAAAATAAATTGAGAAAGAGTGCAAAATTCAAAAAATTCTATAAATATCCACTCTTCATACAATTCAATAGAAGATTCTTTAAATGTTATGGAATCAGGTTGATGAAAATATTTACTTAATAGTGTTGAATCCTGATTACGGGAAAATATAATATGATCTTGTAGTACTTGAGATAGTTCTCAAATTTACTTTTGCTTTGCTAGTGTTGCAAAGTGTAAAAACATATATTATTGCATTGATTCAGAATTCTGTGAAGAATGTATGTTTTGCATTGGATTAAAAAATAAGAAATACTGTATTTTAAACAAAAATTATGAAAAAGAAGAGTATTTTAAACTAAAAGAGAAAATTATTTGAAAGTTAAAAAATAATTGAGAATGGTGAAAATTTTTGTGATTTGATATTTCAAATT
>JAQUKG010000104.1 GCA_028719245.1 Candidatus Altimarinota bacterium
TCTAGAATCCAAATTATTTTTTCAACAATATAATCAATTAACTCATAAGAAATCAACATTAATAATCTTACTTAAATAACCTTCTTTAATAGTAATATATCAAACTCTAGAATAGTTTGATATATTTAAAATAATTTCGGTTCAGTCATAATTATCTATTTCAATATCTACAAGTATCTTACTTCATCATATTATAACCTGTTCATGTATATCACTATATCAAACCAATCTAAATTTATTAATTTTCATAATTTGTTTTTAATTTTATTAAAAATTTATAATACATTTTCTTTTTTTCAACTGATAAGTTCATTCATTTTTTTATTCTCTCATATAATTCACTAATAGTATATTTATATAATTTATTATTATTTATATCCAACCCATAATCTATTAAAAAATCTCTTAAAACAATATTATTAAGTCATAGATCTATATAAAGATTTGCAATATCTTCTTCTATATCTCAATATCTTGATGAAGAAAAATCAAATATTCACAAAACTATATCATTTCAACAATTTAATTCATAAAAATTTGAAGAATGGACATCTCACAAAATAAAATTCTTTCAATCCTTAACTATATTGTGTATTTTTGATAATATGTATGCCACTTTTTTCAGATTTAAATCAAATATATTATTCTTTCTATAATAATGTTTTCTAACATTTTCTAGTTTAATAATATAATATCCCTCCATTAATCAAATTATATCCATCTTTGGAATTAAAACATCAATATTAGAAAACAAAGAATATGCATAAATCTCTTTATCAAAAAAATCTTTATTAGTATAAACCTTATAAACAAAATCTAATTTATCAGATACTAATATATATCATATATTTGAATAGTATACTTTTGACTTGCTAGATAATCATAATAAGGTAAAAACTTTACTATCTATACTTTTTGTATTACTCATGTTTCAAAATTAATTTTAATTCTATTTGTATCCTTTAAATATAATGTAAAATCTGGCTGTATATTATATATAATCGG
Source organism: Candidatus Altimarinota bacterium (assembly GCA_028719245.1). Lineage (GTDB taxonomy): Bacteria > Patescibacteriota > Gracilibacteria > BD1-5 > UBA6164 > UBA7396. Next base: position 1,006 of record JAQUKG010000104.1, read on the forward strand.
TACCTTTATACTATTAAAAGATTGAACGAGTCTTCAAGCATCTCACAATCAATCAGAAGATATAATTATACCTTTAAAGTTATTTAAATTCAGTCCAGATATAATATCTCTTCCCATATATACATCTGATTTATACCCTATTATATCTGATGCTTTTTTTATTAAATTAACATCTATTTCCAAAATTAATCTTTTTTTATTATAAACTATTCATTGAAACTCATTAACATCTTTATTAATATAAAATCAAGTAGTGAAATCAAAAAAATCTCTTTTTCAATTATACTTAAGTCTTGAGTAATAATATTCGAGTTTTAATGTTTCCTCCATATAGCTATAATACTTTATGTTATTTCATTTTCATAAACTAAAATTTATATTTATTCAATATTTCCTTACTAAACTATTTAATTCCAATTCAATGTCTTTTTCTTTTAATACTAATGTAAAGGAATCTAAAGACTCAAATAACATTTTACTAAGTTTATCATTATCAAGTAAAAAATATATAGTTAAGTAAGATAAAAAACTCTTTCAAATATATTTAATATCTCAATCTAGAAACTCAACAATATATTTTTGTGTAGTATAAAAGCATACTTCATTATCAGAATATCATAATGATAATATAAGTTTTTTATAATTTAATAATATATTTAATAAATATTCTTTATTTATAATTTCCTCATAAAATCACTCCAAACCATAAAATTGTGTATTATTTATTTTATGATTAAAATTATTACAAAAAAGTCAATATATACATTTATTACATTTATTATGTGTTATATATCCATAATAATAATTACACAACCTATTTCTTACACAATGTTTATCGATAAAATCTCTTCAAAATCTTTTAAAAAAACAAAAAGGTATATTATAAAAATAATAATTAATATATAACTTTGATTTAATTATAAAAAAAATAATTTCAAAAATAAGAATCCTATTTAAATTATCTCATTTTTGAGAATTATAAAAAAACAATACTTCAGATTTATTTAAAATAATAGTTTTAAATAAATCTTGTTTATTGAATATATTATCTAAATTGATTTTTAACATAAGTCTTTATAATTTTAGAAAAATCATTTTTTTTATAATAAATTGGAAAACCACAACAATCATTATTAAATTTACATTTTTCACAATCTTTTAATTTATGAGAAACTGAATTTCATCAATTTTCAAAAATATAATTCTGTAAATTATTTGATATAATACAATACGGAATATTTAATAATTTTATATTCAAATTAACTTTTGAATTTAACTTTATTAGTTTTATCAATTCAGCTTGCACCAAAAATAACTTAGGAATAATATTTCATTTATATTCTTTTCATCCCATTAAAATAGATATTTTTAAAAGAGAAATCTTGTTTTTTAAGCAAAAAATATAAATACCAAGAATTTGATTTATATTATCACTAGTCATTACAAATGCTATTGATATACTTATTCCATTTCTTTTTAAATTTTCTATTCATTTAATAGTATGCTTAAATGCTCATTTAATTCATAAAATCTTATCACTTACAAGTGAGTGTATTCAATGTAATGAAACATTAATATTTTTAATACCTCCTAATACTAATCTTTCAACAAATTTATTGTCACTTAAAGTAATTCAATTAGTATTAATAAATTGGTTAATTCATTTTTTCTTACCATATTCAAGTATTTCAAAAAAATCTGGATGTATTGTAAATTCTCACATTCAATATCTTATATTAGACAATCATAGTCCTATATAATAGTCAATCAAAAGAAATATTTCTTGTTTTGTCTTAAAAATATTTCCTTTACTAAAGCAAAAATAACACTTAGCATTACAATTATCTCATATATATATAAATCAACTATTTTCTAGGATATTACTATTTTCTTCAGAATTCATAACAAAAATTATTAAGAATAATATCTACATAATTAACAGATTTTAGAACACTGCCACTATACTCTTTTTTCAAAATTTCTCAAATCTGCTTTAAATAAAAATCTAAAAAGATTTTATCATTTAAAATACCATTTATTCAACTATAAATATCTCAAATCTTTAATATCTTTTTATATTTATCAAATTTTCAAGATAATATCAAATTAGTTCAATATATACTTCAATCGCTATCAATAATTATTCACAAATTAAAAAAAGAAATATCACTATAATTCTCTAGATTAACAACTTCAAATTTATTTCCAGAATTATAAAAGTCCAAAATCTCATTAAATCATTTTTTTAGATTCAAAAGTCATTTCTTAGTCCAGTTAATGTAATAAGCTGGTAGAAAATTAAATTTCCTAACTCATAAATCATAAATAAACTTAAAACTACTAAAAAAATCATTTGAATTTTCTGATGTAATAACTTGATTTACTCTTATAAAATCAGAATATTTTCTT
>JAQUKG010000105.1 GCA_028719245.1 Candidatus Altimarinota bacterium
TTAAAGTTTGAACTAAAGTTTTTTCAAAAGTATAATTTAAATCATTATAATCTATTCTTCAAAGATAAATTGATTCTAAATCAATTTGTTCTATTCAAGTTTTTAAATCTGCTTTATAAACAAAAGGTTTATTTTCTCCATTTACATTATCAGGAATTTTTAAATCATTTCTTTCGTAATTTGTATAAAGATAACCAATATTTAATTCAGGAATTGTAAAATGTTCTCACATGGGCATTCTTAGAATTCTTCATACTGTTTGAGTATGAAAGTCAGGTTTTTTGATTTCTCTAAACATCACTAAAACTCAAGCTCTCGGGCAATCCCACCCAGTTGCGGCAGCTTGCTTAAAAATAAGAAAACTTACAACTGAATTGTGTCTTTCAATATAATCAAGATTTTCTTTTTTCTCACTTAACCATATAGCAACTTCTTCACCAGCTACTTTTTTCTCTCTTAAAAATGATTTTACTAAATCTTCTTTACTAATTCATAACTCTTGCTTTTGGTCTTTGTCATCGTTTGGTAATTGAATTAAAACAAGAGGATTTATATCAAGTCACAATTCTTCATAATATGATTTTAGTTCAAGTCTTTTATTGAAAGCTAGTTCTAAAAGTAATTTATCTTGATCTATTCAATCTTTTTTAACCTTTGCCAGATCTTCCCTCGTTTGAGTGATAAGTTTTTCTTTTATAAGTCATTCAGCAATTACATCTTTTCTAGGAACATCTATAAAAGAATTTAGTCTTAATGCTGAAAGTTCATCTTTTTCAGTTGGAGTTGCTGTAATTTTAAAAATAATTTTTGGATCAATTAAATCAATTATTTCTTGTGCTAAATCACCTCAAGAGTGTTCATGAGCTTCATCTATAATCAAAATAATCTCAACTCATTGTTTTTGAGTATTTATAATAAATTCGTCAAATACTCACTTATCTCAAACTGAGTGTTCAGTTTCTCTTCTTAATTTTCTACCATCTTTGTTTGTTGCTTTTAATTTTTGCCAGTTTGCGAAAAATACATTATTATTTTTCATAAACTTTCTATTATTTAGATCGTTTAAATCAAGTAAAGTTATTTCTCAAGCTCAATCATAGACTTTAAATAATTTCTTTTTACTTTGCATAACTATTTCTTCACTAAAAGAAAGCCAAACATATGCTTTTGGTACTTGAAATTGTGGATCTAAAACTAATTTTCTTAAAAATTCTGCTGTCATAACAGTTTTTCAACTTCAAGTAGGAGACTTCAAAACAAGTGGCAATCTTTTTTCATCTTTTTGCCAAAGGTTTAAAAATGCTTTTCTTAGTTTTTCAATTGTTTCTTCTTGGAATGTTTTTAGTTGCATAAGTAAAAAGGTTAGGAAATATTTTTTATTTATTTTTACATAAATAAATTCTCTGCATTATTTTTATCTAATTCCCATTTTAAAGGATTTTCTAAAATATATTTTCTTATTTTTTGTAATTCTTCTTCATTTCTAATAATTCTATCATAATAATTTGGTTGCCATGCAAAAAATATTTTGTTTTGAATTTTTTTTATTGTTTTTGTGTAAATGGATTTAAAAGATCATATAATTGATGATATTGTTCATTTTCATTGATTTTGAAAACGATTTATTTTGTTTTCATTGTCCGTAGAGACAAGGCATTGCCTTGTCTCTACAAATCACGATTTATCAATAATAATTATTCAATGTATATGATTTGGCATTATTACAAATTCATCTAAAATAACAAATGGAAAATGTTTTGTAATTTCTAAATAATATTTTTCTGCAATTTTTCAAATTTCATTTAAAATCATTTTTCCATCAATTATTTCACCAAAATAATTTTCTCTATTTTTCGTGCAAATTGTTATAAAATATCATCAATTTGATCAGTAATCATAATTTTGCAATCTATTTGATTTTGGATTATAAATTTGTTTATATTTTTCTTCTGGTTGCATATTATTTAAAATTAAAATATTGTTTTATTTCATACCCATAAAAACACATTGCAATTAATATTGTTTTATTTTGCCTTTACCGTAGAGACAAGGCATTGCCTTGTCTCTACAAACATTTTTTCCTCAGACAATGTTATTTCTTTTCAATTTACTTGAATTGTTTTTTTTTCATAATTGTTTTAATTAGATTTTATGCAATTAAAAATGGTTTTAAATATTGTTCTAATTCCATTATTCTTTCCTTAAACCCTAAACCTTATTTATCTCTCTATAAACTTTCAAAATCGGATCTGGAATATCTTTTAATTCAAGATTTTTTATCTTTTTAAAAGTTTCTTTTTTGTAAGGATTTCAGTAAATATACCAAATCACTTTTCATCATTTTTGCTTTTGAATTTTTATCAATTTTTCTTCCATTTCATCTATATTTGTTGCTGTTTCTTTGAAATAAACTGCAACTATATCAGTTCTATTTTCAAAAATTTGTCAGTAAGAGTTTTTTTCTAGTTCGTTATAAATTCATTCTTTTATAGCAAGTAATTCTCAAGCATTATAAGTAAGTTCTAGTTTCTTTTCATCATCTATATCAGTCAAATTATCAACTTCTACAAAATCAGTTTCATAATATCTCAAATTTCCTCAAAGTCATACAATCTCATTTCATTTTGAGTTTGTATATCAATTACTTACTCTTTTAATTCTTTCATAAGTGATTTCTTCACAAATATTATTTTCATTATTCGTACAAAGTATAAATTTTCTATTTCAAGAGTCTTCTTTGTTTAAGTCCAAAACTGCATGTCATGTAGTTCAAGATCAAGCCATGAAATCTAAAACTAAAGCATTTTTACTTATAAATCTATCTATTAGCCATTTAATTAATTTTGATGGTTTAGGAAAATCAAATTTTCATTTTCATAATATATCACTAACCTCTAAAGTTCATTCAGTTGTTCTTCAAATATCATTTAATATAGAAGGAATTAAGTTTCATCTATCAATTAAATTTCAGTTATTATCTTCATATAAGTATTGTTTATAATAAACACTATATCCGTTTTTTGTTTTCTTAAAAACTACCCTATTTTCTAATATTCATTTTTCAAATTTATCTTTTGACCATCTCCATCTAGGACTAGCCTTAATTACAGTTCATTCGGGAGATATTATATCATATTCAAGATTTGGTCTTTTATCGTTTAAAGTTCAAGTTTTATTTAATCAAACTAATTTATATTTTCATTTAATTGATTCAAATTCATCTGAATAAGTATATAAATCTATATTTTCTTCAGTTAATTTAAGTTTAGATAATTCAAGATTTATTTTCTTTGAATAAATATAAATATATTCATGTTCTATTCATACATTTGAAGAAGTAACATTTGTATTA
>JAQUKG010000106.1 GCA_028719245.1 Candidatus Altimarinota bacterium
CAGCAGAACCAAAAGCAGCAGCAGAAACAAAAGCAGCAGCAGAACCAAAAGCAGCAGCAGAACCAAAAGCAGCAGCAGAACCAAAAGCAGCAGCAGACTGAAACTTTATTACAAATTGAGTACATAGTGTATGAAGGTTTTTTAGTTGAGCATTTCACTCTGCTGAATGACTAGTTTGACTTGGATGAATAGATATATCTAAAATTCCAGAAAAAGATAAAGCAATAATTGTGTGATTAAAAGATTTTTGACCTAAGACTACAAATACTCCATCTGTTTATGAATTAGATATGCATTGATTTGATAGTAGTCAATTAACTATTAATACTGATTGAACTATGAAATTTACTACTGATCAAGTAAAAGATAGTAATTGAAAAGTGTATGAATTTAAATTTACAAAGCCTGATTATGCAAAAGATAAATTAACTAAAATAAATGAATTAATTGATTTACAAAGACAATCAAATACTACTTGAAATACAGATTCTATAAGTGCATTATCTCAATCATCATCTTGAGATAGAGATAAAAAAATAGCTGACTTAAGAAAAGATTTATGAATTGATGCTGCTTCTAAAAAATAACAAACATTTTTAAATTAAAGCCTTAAAACAAAAAAACTAGAAAAATTTTCTAGTTTTTTTGTTTGTAAAAATTAAAAATTTGCAAAAGACTTTTGGTTTTGTATAATTGAAATATCTTTAAAATTTAAAAAAATATATGACAATAACTTTGGATGTAGATGTTCCACAAAATATTAATTGATTTTCAAAATCTAAACTTCAAACTATAGTTTAATCTTTATTAAAGGATTATAACGAATTAAACCTAAAATTATTAATAAATAATATTTGAAAGTAAAAGATTTACCAAATGGTAGTTTTATAAATACTTTAGCTATTTGATAATTATTTTCTATTAAAATTATTTTGGTGGAGCAAGTGATGCTCTCGTCGAACAGAATTGTATAAATATATGATAAATAACCAGGCTAAAGTTTTAAAAATATGTGAAAATTTAAGGAGAGTTATATATGATTAAAAATTAAATCAAACTAATTTCCAATTTGGATATTCATAAATAAATTTCAAACTAAAACTTAATTTTACTTCTCATGTATAATATCATTCTAATACTAATAAATTATTTTGATCTAAGAAAGGTGGTTTTGAATATACAATTTCATTTATTATTATTTTTTCTAAATCTATTTTATTTTTAGTAGCTGAAGCTAATAATTTTTTTAACTCATCTGTATTAGTTTGAGCTTGCCAAGTTTTAGAAATTCAATCATAAAAAATTTGGTAATCATCTTTATATATAGAATTATTGAATAAAGTAAAAAAATCATTTGTTAATTTATTTAATTCTCATACTTCTGGGATTTTTAATTCATAACTATTTGTTACTCTTGATAATTCATTTCAATCAACTGTCATTTTCCATAAATTTCAATCTTGATAAGGTTTTTTATTAATTTCAAATGTAGATTTCATAAATCATATACCTACCTTAAAATCATTATCACTAATTTCTACTATAGGTCATGATACTGAGGTGCTAACACTTTCCTTTTGTTTTTGATAATTAATATATGCATCATTCCTAATTACAAGTATTATACCATCTCATTGCCAATTTCATATATACTTTTTTTGTTCTTCATTAAATTTAACTGGATCTCACTGCATTATAAAAGATAGTACAATTAAAGCCACAATAACTCAAACTACAATAAATCATACTTTTCATGTTTTCTTGGTATTTTGTCAACCAGATTTCTTAATAGAAAAATCTTTAAAAAATATTAAACTAATAAGTATTGAAAATATTCATCTTACTACTGGGAATCATCAATCAATTATTGAACTAATTCATGTTCATACTAAAACTAATAATAATAATAGGTAAAAAACTTTATATCAAGTTGTTAATTCTGTAACAAAATTTTGTTTACATTTTGGACACTCATATTTTTTAAATCAAAGATTAGAATGTGAATGTTTTAATTCAAATTCATTTCAACAACTAATACATTTAATAATTTGTTTTTCCATAATTTAATATAATAATTTATTAAGATAATTTTATTATAATAAAATTATTGAAATTAAAAAATTTAAATTATTTCAAAATATTTCATATCTCACTCAAAATTTTAAAATCATCTTTATTCATAGTTAATATTATTTCCCTAGCTTCATTTAAAGTTATATCATCAATATAAAATGCTCAATTTATCCAGATCCATTTTTTACCATTCTTATTCATTTCAATATCTCAATTTTTCATAATTTTTTAGTTAAAATATAATGTAAAAACATTATATTTTAGACCAAACGAGGTACGAACTTAAATTTCATTTATTTAAAGCCAAAACATCAAAAATCAAAAAAACACTCTTCCTTTATATAAGGTTAAAAGTGCTTTCTTATGCTTTTCTATAAATGGTGGACTGAGCGGGGCTCGAACCCGCGACCTTGGCCTTAAGAGGGCCCTGCTCTACCAACTGAGCTATCAATCCATAAAAGACTTCGGTAGTTTATACAAAAAGACTCAAAAATCAAATTTTATTCCAAACTTTTACCAACAACATAACCACTACTCCAAGCAAATTGTAAATTGTATCATCAGGTCTTCCCTGTTATATCAAGTATTTCTCAAGCAAAATAAAGATTTGGAACTAATTTTGACTCAAAATTATTAGTTAATTCATCAATATTTATTCATCCAGAAGTAACTTTTGATTCTTTCCAGCTTCTAAAGTCTTGTAAATCTAAAAATATTTCTGTATTTTCTTGCGATAACTCAAAGAATTTTATAACTCTTTTTGGAGTTTTATCTAAATCAAAAGTAAGTTTTAATACAATATTTTCTTTTAAAAAATTTCTATCAATATAATCATCTTTTTCATTTTCTGGAATTTTTAAAAAATCTAATTTTGAAATAAATTCTTCTAAGCTTTGTGAATTAATATATTCTCAAATCGCAACTCAACTATTAAAAATAATTGGTCCAGAAACTCAGAAATGAGTAAATAAAATAGGTCAAGTTTCGGTATAAATATTTTTTTTAGCTATATTAGAAATAACTTCTAACTTTAAATCACAACTTACTCAAGAAATTTCGCTTAAATCTTTTTTCCTCACAAGTAAGCAAAGTCATCTGTGAGGAGTTAAAATAGTATGTAAAAAATTGGTAGCCAAATATATCAATCTCAAGTCGTTCCAACTTGAAAAAAACTTTTTCATCAAGTTGTAATTACAAGTTTTTCACAAGTATATCTAGTTCAATCTTGAGTCT
>JAQUKG010000107.1 GCA_028719245.1 Candidatus Altimarinota bacterium
TTTCTAAAACATGAACTATATCAAGCATATTTTATAGGATTATCCAAATTTTCAATTATTTCTCAAGAATGATAAGAAGTAATAGGAACTTCAGCAGTTCAAACTAAATATAAATCATCATCATCAGGATTTACTCTATATGTTCCATCTTCTCAAGCTGGTAAATATCAAGTTCCAAACATTGCATCATATCTAACTAAAACTGGTGGCAAAACTGGTAAAAATCATTTTGTTTGTAGTTTTGATAAAGCATAACTAACTATAGCAAATTGTAAAAAAACTAAATCTCATTTTAAATACCAAAATCTTGCCCCAGAAATATCACTTCACTTTTCAGTATCTATCCATCATTTTGATTCTCAAATCTCATAATGAGTTTTTGGTTCAAAATCAAACTTTGTAGGCTCCTTAAATTTTTTTTCAACAACATTTCAACTATCATCTGGACCAATTGCAGTTGTATCATCTAAAAAATTTGGTAGTCTAAAATAAATATTATTATACTTTATTTCTAGAACTTTAATTTCTTCGCTTAGAGCTTTTTCTTCTTCTCACATAGCTTTCATTTCAGCTAATTTTGAATTTCTATTTTCAGGTGATAAAGTAGGAATTAATTTTGAAAAGCTATTTTTAGTTGCTCTTATCTCATCAAGTTTTTGGTTTAGTTCAATTAATTTTTTATCCATTTGCAAAAAAACATCTAAATCTATTTTTAGATTTCTTTTTTTTATATTATCCTTATAACTTTCAGGATTTTGTCTAACGATTTTTAGGTCTATCATAAAGTGTTAGTTAATTTTAAATTTGGCATATTCTATTGATTTTTTAAAAAATTCAAAAAAATAATAAAAACTTATTTAAGAAATTTCTATTTTATACTGTATATCATTCATTTACTCATACAACTCAACCTCAAGCATCAGAATAAACTCATCAAATATTTTTTGATTTTGGAAATGATATTCATCCATTAACTATAGAAATTCATATATTTTTAGCAAAATCGCTTACCAAAGATATTTGAGTATTATTAATACTATTTAATCAATAATGAGTATTTAAATATGCTCTCTCACAAAAAATGGCACTTTCTCAATCATCTGTTTTTCAGTATTTAACTACTTGTCTTGAAATTGCCTTATTTAACTTAATTTTTATTCAATTAATAGTTAATATTCTTTTTGCAAAGTCAAAATTTAACTCATAAGTTCAAGCATTTACAATTTCTTTTACCTTTATATAATCAGCTTGATTACTAAAATCTCTTTGACTTATAGTAAAACTAGCAATTCATTTTACATTTGCATCAATAACATATCATAAAAGAGTTTGTATATAGTCTCAAATTCTATAATTTTGACAACTATGTGTAGCAACCAAATCTCAAATTCATAATAACATCTTTGGATCATCAAACACAGTTGAAAAACAAATAAAATCTTTTCATCACTTAGATCATTTTAATTTTTGTTTTATAGAGGTTAAATCATCTTTTATTCAACTTAAATCAACTCAAGGAATTCAAGAGTTTAATATATCAATATAAAATTCAAAAGTTTGTTTATCTTTAGATTGTAAACATCTTTGTAATAAGATAAGTAAAGTTCTTTTTTTATCATTTAATTCTTGCATAAGTCATTTTATTTTTATTTGTCTTGTTTCTAATCTTTTACATAATTTACTTTCATTTTCGGTAATTTGGAAATTTACTAATTCTTTACTAAGTCAAGCTTTAACACTGTCAATATGTTTTTGATTTATAATTTGTTCCTGAAATTCATTCTTACCAATTCTAAATAAATTTTCATCTGTAAGTTCACTAGAACTATTTTGATTAATAATATCTAATCTATAAGGATTAGTTTGCCAAGCTTTTAATTGTCTTTCATTTAGTCAACTTAATTGTTCTTTTGATAAAGTTCTTACTTCATCATTATCTCAAGTATATTTTAAATCTCAAAAAGTTCATTTTAAAACATGTTTTACAACTGTTGCTAAAATTGGAATTTCTTCTTTCCATTCAGAGTTTCAATTAAACCTTGAAATTAAAACAAATATTTCATCAAGATTTCCCCATAAGTTTTCTAGTGATTCAATTTGATCAAAGGAAATTTCCTCTCAAGATATTGAGAATATTTCTTTAAATCTTAAAGTTATTAAACCTTTCAGTTGACTTATATGATTCTCTATAAATCAAGGAGCTCAAATATTTGAAATTAAATCACTTAGATTTTTTTCTATATCATCAAGATATTTAACTTCATTTTCTCATTCTGATAAAAGTAATAATGTGTTATATAGGTGTAAAATATACCTAATAATGTTTAATGATACTTTATTCTCAAAAGATCTAAGAATAAATTCTGAAATTGAATTAAATAATTTTGGACTTATCTTAATAAAATCTTTTAGGAAAAATAAAAATTCATGTCTTCATCACCTATCTAAAGTAGATAATAATTTATTTTGAAGTTGTATATTATTTGATAATATTTCTTTTTTAGTTTCTTGATTAACTTTTTCATTTTCAATTTGTGTAACTACTTGATAGAAAAATTTTGCCAAACTTTCTATTTGAGACAAACTTCAACATCCGTTATTGTTTATTGCATATAAAAGTCACCTCAACTCTCAAGATAACTCTTGAGTTTCAAGATAATTTTGATATGCACCAAATATATCATCATACAATTTTTGAGAATTTGCTAAAACTAACTCTTTAACACTATTTACTATTTCATCAGAAACTTCTCATTCATCAGCTACTTCACAAGCACTATACATAGCTAAGAGTAAGTATTTATTTTCATTTATAAATCAGTTTTTAAAAATTTTGAAATATTCATAAATTTGCTGTAATCATTTTGATGAATGTCATAATGAATAAGTTAATATTTCATTTTTATCTACATCAGTTAATGAACTATCCAAAAAAACTTTTAATGTTATTGCTCATGTTAAGTATCTTGCTGAACTTGTATCAATTTTAAATACTTCTAATATTATTTCTTTTTTATCTGATTCACTTAATGAACTAGTCATAAAAATTTTAAATAATTCTTGATTTTCTATTAAATATTTTGCTGTACTTGTATCAATTTTAAATACTTCTAATATTATTTCTTTATTAGTTTTGTTT
>JAQUKG010000108.1 GCA_028719245.1 Candidatus Altimarinota bacterium
AATTAAATTTTGGGATAAATATTGAAAACAATTAGCAAGAGCATTAAATATGCTTGATTGACAAGATAGAAATGAAAGATATGAAAAAACGGATAAAATAATTTTATTAGAAGCAATAAAAGGGGATGAATGAAATCCTATTCTAAAAGAATATTATAATCATATAAAATGATGGATGTGAGAAATACACTTCAAAGAAGATGTTCCAGAATTTCATGAAGTGTGACTTTCTTGAATAAATACTTTTGAGGTTTGTAAGCAAGCTTTAGAGGTACATAGTTGAAGATCATTTAGACATAAAGATTTATGATCTAAGGTTTGGGAAAAAATAGTTGATGAAGTTGATCATGTAAAAAATAGAAAATACTCTGAAGGTGAAGCTTTAAATAGAAAATACCAAGAAGCAGTTTTAAAAGAAAAGCTTAGATGAGTAATAGCAGCTATTGTAGAGGTAAACCATTGATCTATTGATCAAATACAATCATCTTGAGTTTTATGATACGAACTTAATAGATGGGGTATCAATCTAAGAAGAGATTTTGATACAGCACCTAGAAAAATATTAGAGTGAGCTACTGATGATAAATTAAATCCAATTGTAGAAGGTATTCTTAGTGGTAATTCTTGAGCTGTATTTTGAACTTGAGAAATATTTGATTTAAGAAAAGTTAGAGAATGATTTTGAAAGAAGGTTGATACAACTGTTAAATCTGCAAATGATGAGGATAATCACTAGGATTATTAAGAAGCAGCATAAAAAAAATTGTGGAATTTCCACAATTTTTTTTAATCTTTTTGCCAATTTGTAAGTGTAGTTTCTAAATTTACTTCAAAAGCATCATTTTTTGAACTATCTGTCCAACGAACAATACTACTTATATTCATTTTTTGTGGTGGAGTTCAAGTATCATCTGGATAAGATATTTTTATTTCTCTTGTAAAAAGTGGTAAAAAATTTGTTCAACCTGATTGTGTAAAAAATCAATTTGTATCATAATTTACTCTAAAATCATTTTTATAATTTGTGTCTGAATAATTTCAAGTTGTAGCTCATGATAAAATCCATCTATTGTTTGAATTTTGAGAAACTATATAGCTTCAAGAAGCTATATCTACATCACTTATTATACAATTACTATTATAATTAAAAGTATTCCAACAATTTGTTTTATTAGCCGCAAAAATTAACCAATTTGTATCTCTTATATTTGTAAGAGCTTCAATTCATTCTTGTGCTATTGAAATTGCAGTTAGTCTGTTTTGAGTTGTAATAGATAACTTTTGAGAACTTGTAAAAATTGAATATATTCAAACAACTCATATTATAACTATTAACATAACTATCATTGCCTCAACAATGCTTGTTCAGCATTTTGATTTTTTCATTTTTATATAAATTATTATTATTTTTTTGATTTTAGTTGTTTAATTGAAAAATTCAAATTATTTATTGAAAAAAAAATATTTTACATATTATAAAATAAATATAAATAACTTTATAAAATGAAAGAATTTAACAAATTTTATTTTGAATGATTTAGTTTTGATAATGAAAATTTAATTGCAAAATTTAATTATAGTTTTGATAAAGAATTGTTTTTTGAAGAAAAAATAGATTTTAGTTCAAAGGATTTCTTACTTAGAAAAGATTTAGATTTAGAAATTATAAATAATATATTGTTTCATATTCATATTGCTTTATGAATAAGTTATTATAAGTTCTTTCCAACAAAAGATTTAGTTTTAGAAACTTGAGTTTTAGATGATTTTCAAACTGATTTTTGGAAAAAATTTTATATAAACTGACTTTGAGAATTTTTTTATAAAAATAATTTAAATCCAAATTTATTTGTTAATTTTATTTATGAAAATAAAAAGTTCTTTCAGAAAAAAGAATTTGAAGTATCGCAAAAATATCTAGTTCCAGTTTGATGATGAAAAGATTCTATAGTTTCAATAGAACTATTAAAAAAAATGTGAAAAAATATGGATTTAGTTACTTTCGCGGTTAATGATAATATTTTATATGAAAATACAGCTAAAAATTCTTGACTAAAAAGACTTTTTATAAAAAGAGAAATGCCTAAAAATATTTTAGAAGTTATTTCTTTGTGATATTATAATTGACATGTTCCAATTACTTGAATGATTGCTTTTGTTTTAGAATTGGCAAGTTATTTATATGATTATAAATATATAATTCTATCAAATGAATTATCGGCAAATTTCTGAAATACTATATTTTTTTGAGTTTCTATAAATCATCAATGGAGTAAAAGCCTTGATTTTGAAAAAGATTTTTGAGAATATGTAGAAAAATATATTTCTAAAAAGGTAAAATATTTTTCAATTTTAAGACCTTTTTATGAATTAAGAATTGCTGAAGTTTTTTCAAAAGTTGCTAAAAAATATTTTAACAGCTTTTCTAGTTGTAATACAAATTTTAAAATATTTAACAAAAAAGAAAATAAAATAAATAATAATTACTGGTGTAATTCTTGTCCAAAATGTGCTTTTGTTTATAGTATTTTAAGACCATTTTTAACTAAAGAAGAAACTTTAGAAATATTTAAAAAAGAATTATATGAAGATAAAAGTTTAGAAAAATTATTTAGAGAACTTTTATGAATTTCTTGAATAAAACCATTTGAATGTGTTTGAACAAATGAAGAAGTAATTTTATCTATGAAAATGATTTTGGATAAATGGAAATGAAAATTACCATATATTTTAGAAATTTTTAAAAATGAAGTTTATAATAAAATGACTAAAAGCGATTTTGAAAAATTAAAACAAAAAATATTAACTGCTGATTTTGAAAGTAATATGGTAGAAAAAGAATTATTGGAAAAATTAGAAAAACTAGATTTTTTAGTTTAATTAAAAAAATAAGACAATAAAAAAAGAATTCTTTAAAGAATTCTTTTTTTATTGTCTTATTGAAAACTATTCAGCAGTACCAGTAGCATCAGTAGTTGGAGCAACAGTAGCATCAGTAGTTGGAGCAACAGTAGCATCAGTAGTTGGAGCAACAGTAGCATCAGTAGTTGGAGCAACAGTAGCATCAGTAGTTGGAGCAACAGTAGC
>JAQUKG010000109.1 GCA_028719245.1 Candidatus Altimarinota bacterium
TTTTTTTATAAGATATTACATCTTGTTTTGTTTTTATTGCTGGGATTAGATTGGGCATAATCAAAGCTCCAGAAAAATACTTTGCACTAAGAGGTGCTACTATTTGTAACATTTCTCAGTCTCTCAGATGTAGATGCATATCAAGAGGAGAATTTATCGTTATTTGCATAAGAAAAGAATAAAAATATAGAAGTGTATCTATTCCTCTCCTTTGTAGGGGGAGGTTAGGTGGGGGGTATTATTTTTTATATTCTTTTAATGGAATATTTTTTAAATGTTCTGGTATATCATCTGGATTATATGCTGGAGCATAAATTGAACTCATAGCATATACTTCTCATTTTGGTTCTTCTAAAAATGTATGTCATCTATGTACTCAATAAATTATAGAATATCATTTTATATCTAAAGAATCTTTAATATCATTTACTGCTTTATTAAGCTGTTTTAAAGAAGTTGCATTATTGCATACATCTTCTATAAAAAGTAAGTGCTTTCATTTACATTTTTTGGCTTGATCATCAAATATACCAAGTACTCAGTTTCTTTTTTCAGCATAAACATATTCCATACCATATTTTTCATATCATAAAGTTTGTATAACTTTTGGTAATGATAATGAACCATAAGCCACTCATACTATTATTATATCTTGTATTTTGTCTTTAAAAAATTCTTCAATAGCTTTATGGTAATAAGGTGTTAAAGCGATTTCTTGTTTAGTATTTAATAATCTAAAATTTATAAAATATTCTCATCTTTTATGTCTTCAATCTGGAGCTAGTCCTTTGTATTCAAAATGTCATTTTTCAATAACATTAAATGATTTTAATAGTTCCATATACTCTTTATCTTGTGAGAAAATTTTTAAGTTTTGATTAGTCATAATTAATTATATTTATTAATAATATTTAAAGCTTTGTTAATAGATCAGATTATATCAGGAGAATTTAGTATTGGTCTTCACATAACTATATAATCAGATCAATTTTCCATTGCTTCTTCTATAGTTGCTACTCTTTTTTGGTCGTTTTTATCATCTTTATCAAATCTAATTCAAGGAGTTAATACTAAAAAATTATTAGGGAATTTACTTTTTATTGTTTTTACTTCATTTGCTGAGCATACTATTCAGTCAATTCAAGATTCATAAGCTATCAATGCGAGATTTAGTACATTTTCTTTAGATGATTTTCAATAAATCATAATATTTGCTTCTTCATCAAGAGATGTAAGAACAGTAATTGCAAAAAGTTTGAGATTATCAAGTCATAATTCTTTTTTATATTTAACCAAATCTTCCAATGCTTCTTTTCCCACACTTGAATGAATTGTTAAAATAGCTACTTTTGAAGCAATTTCTGAAGATGCTAATTTTTTTAGATAATTCTTCATAGTATTTCATATATCGTGATATTTTGCATCAATCATTAAAAAAGCCTTGGAATTTTGAAAAATTGAATAAAGTCAATTAAATCAAACCAAGGCTAGTAAATCATTTACTTTAAATATTATATCAGTTTTTTTACCTTTATAATATTTTTCAATTTCGTTTACTTTGTTTTCTACTTCAGCAATAGAAAGATTATCAAGAGCAATTACAAGTTTTGTCATAAAAATAAATAATTAAATAATTTTAAATTTTTCTTAGTTTATAAAAAATATAGAAAATATCAAATGATTTTAATATAAAATTGGTAAAAATAACTTTTATAAAAATCTCCAGAAAGTTTACATTTCTGGAGATTTAATATTTTTAAATTAAACAACTTTATCAGTAATTTTTTCAAATTCACAGATTTCTCATTCTTTGAAAA
Source organism: Candidatus Altimarinota bacterium (assembly GCA_028719245.1). GTDB lineage: Bacteria > Patescibacteriota > Gracilibacteria > BD1-5 > UBA6164 > UBA7396. The sequence goes on from JAQUKG010000109.1 coordinate 1,818, forward strand.
ATCTTTTTAATTCTTTTTCTGCAGTTTCTGGACTATCACTAGCATGAATTATGTTAGCATCAATTGTAAGAGCATAATCTCATCTAATTGTTCCAGGTAAAGCTTCTGCTGGATTAGTAGCACCAGTTAGAGTTCTAATAGTTTTAACTGCATCATTTCCAGAAACAGCTAAAGCTACTACTGGAGCAGATTGCATATATGCTTTTAGCATAGGGAAGAATGGTTTACTCATCAAAAAGTCATAATGTTCATTAATAATTGCATCATTTAATTGCATCATTTTTAAACCAACGATTTTTAATCATTTTCTTTCGATTCTAGCCACGATTTCTCCGATTAATCCTCTTTGAATTGTATCTGGTTTTAATAGTATTAGAGTAGTTTGCATAAATTGTAATTACTAAATAATAAATGTGTGAGCATTATATAAAAATTTTTAAAATATCAAAAAAATAATGAAAAAATTTAAAATATTGTTTTTATGCTTATGTTTTTATAGTTTTAATGGAATTTTTGTTTTTTTATCTCATAGCATTTTTCATAATCAAGTTCTTTTTTCTCTATTAGTATAAAATGCATCATTTCATATAATTCTTGAACCATCTTTTAAAAATTTTATCTTATGATTAAATTCATCTGCTTTTTCAAAAATTGGTTCCATTGTATCTAAATCAAAAAGTGTATGAGTTGTTGGAATATGTGTATCTGCTAAATTATATAATATATAAAGTAAATGTTTCCCACTTTCAGATTTAACTTTAATTTCATCTCAATTAGGTATTTTTTTTACTTTTTCTCAATTATGTATCACTAATTCATTAAATACTTGATTAGAGTTAGTTGATCACTTAAAAAATGTAGCATTTCAAAATTGTTGTAAATCAGATACATGTTTATAATCTCCAAAGTATTTAGTATCTCATCATTTTCATATGTAATAGTAATTATACTCTTTTCTTTCTTCAGCTTGTGGTTTACCTCATGCAATAGACCACATTTCTATTTTTGTGGAAGATATGTTGTAATATCAATCTATATTTGTACTTTTTATACTATTCAATCCCCATAATAAACTTGTATTTTTACCTGAATTTTCTCCTGTAAATTTATATATTATATACATTTGTTTGATTGGATGATATGCTATATATACATCTCATCTTTGTTCTTTTACTTCAAATATATCATTATCTCATAGAATTAAATATTTTTTTCAATTTGGTCATATTGATATTTTGTATCAAGGATT
>JAQUKG010000110.1 GCA_028719245.1 Candidatus Altimarinota bacterium
TGGATTATTTATATAATTTCAATATTGAAACCTCTCAGATGCTTTTGAAATATATAATTCTTTTTTTGCTCTTGTCATTGCAACATACATTAATCTTCTTTCTTCTTCTAATTCGCTTGGTTCGTTAAATGTTCTTGAACTTGGGAAAAGTCATTCTTCAAGTCAAGTTATAAAAACTCTTTCAAACTCAAGTCATTTTGATGTATGAATTGTCATTAAAGTTACAAAATTACTTATATTATCTTTAGAATCCATATCAGTTATCAAAGATACTTCTTCTAAAAATTGGCTTAAACTATCTCTTGGGTCCATTCAATTATAAGTTGAAGCAACATTTTTTAACTCATCTAAATTTTGAATTCTTGCTTCATATTCTTCTTTTGTAGCATCATCTTTCAAATATTCTTCATAATTAATTTTTTTAATTATATAATCTAATAAATCTGCAACAACTAAAGTTTTTGATTTTTCCATTAGATCAAGAAGTATTTCATAAAAACCAAAAACTGCTTTTTTGGCTCAAGAATTTAAATCATCAACCTCAGTTATATTTTCAAATATTTGCAAATAATTTACTCAAAAATTATTTCTATATTCATCTATTTTTTGCAAAGAAGTTGATCATATTTTACGGCTTGGAGTATTAATAACTCTCTTAATTGCTACAACATCATTTGGATTATGAATTACTCTTAAATATGAAATCATATCTTTCACTTCCATACGATCATAAAATTTCAATCATCCTATAACTTTATATGGAATTGCTTCAATCATTAAAGCTTCTTCTAAGGCTCTTGATTGTGAATTTGTGCGATATAATATTAAATTGTTATTATAATTTCCCTTTTCTTTTATAATTTTAGCAATAGTTTTACTTTCAATTCTATCAGATAAAGCATCAATATAAATAATTTTTTCTCAAATTTCATTTTCAGTAAAAAGAGTTTTTGAAATACTAGATTTATTGTTTTTAATTAATTCATTTGCTGAATTTATTATATGTTTTGTAGAACGATAATTTTGCTCAAGTTTTATTACAATTGCTTCTGGATAATCTTTTTTAAAATTTATAATATTTTTCATATCAGCTCATCTCCAGCTATAAATACTTTGCCAATCATCTCAAACTACAGCTAAATTTCTATATTTAGAAGCTAAAAGCTTAATTATTTCATATTGCGGAGCATTTGTATCTTGATATTCATCAACCATAATATATTTATACCTTTCTTGGTAATATTCTAAATTTTCAGGAATTTTTAAAATATCTAAAGTTTTAACTAAAATATCATCAAAATCTAGTGCATTATTTTCATTTAATTTTTTTGTATAAATTATATAAACTTGATTTACTATTTCTTTTATATGACTATCAACATAATTTTGATATTTTTCAGCAGTTATTAGAGAATTTTTTGCATTTGAAATAAAACTTGCAATACTTCTTGGAGGATATTTTTTTTCATCAAGTTTTAAATCTTCCTTTATAATAGATTTTATTACAGACAATTTATCCGATTCATCATAAATTACAAAGTCTTTATTATATCAAATAGTTTCAATTTTTTCTTTTAAAATAAATACTCAAATTGAGTGAAAAGTTCAAACAAGAGGAAGTCATCTGTTTTTATAAGGATTTATTTGGTAATCTATTCAAAGAACTTTTCAAACTCTTATTTTCATTTCTTTTGCCGCTTTATTTGTAAAAGTTACAGCTAAAATGAAGCTTGGATTTACTCAAACATTTTTAATCATATGCTCAATTCTAGCTGTTAAGGTTGCTGTTTTTCAGCTTCAAGCTCAGGCTAAAATTAATAAAGGTCAATCAATTGTATTTTTTGCTTTTTCTTGTTCTGGATTTAATTGCATTATTTATAAAGGTGAAGAAATATTTTTTAAATTTGGATTCATAACTTTTGTGTAAATTTGTGTTGTTTTTATACTAGAATGCCCGAGTAATTCCTGAATATATCTTATATCAGTTCATTTTTCTAGTAAATGTGTAGCAAAAGAATGCCTTAAACTATGAAAAGTTGCTTCTTTTTTTATTCAGGCTTTTTTTAGAGAATTTTTAAAAATAATTTGTGCTGTTCTAGAAGTCAATTTTCATCATCTTTCACTTTCAATAATATAATCATTTTTTTCTTTATATAAAATAATTTTTCAAAGATCATTTTTTAATTTTTGCGAAAATATTGTTATTCTGTCTTTATTTCACTTCGCTCATTTTATATGAATTGTAAGTTCTTCTAAGTTTATATCTCATACTTTTAAATCTATTATTTCGCTAACTCTAAGTCATGAAGCATAAGATAAACTTAGAAGAAGTTTATGTTTTTGATTTGTTGTAATTTCTATAATTTTTAATATTTCATCTTTTGATAAAACTATTGGAAGTCTTTTAGTTTCACGAGAAAGTTTTATATCAAAAATATTATCCTCAAATCACAAATCCCTCCCTCATTTTCAATGAGTACTTCGGCTTTCTAAAAAGGAAGAAATTATATTGGCATAAAAGAATTTTATTGCTTCTTTATAAATATTTATAGTTTTTGGAGCTTTATTTTTTGATTGTAAATGAAGAGTAAAATCTATAATTGTTTCTTTTGAAATAGCTGAAATATCATTTTTTATGTATTTAAGAAAATATTCCACACAAGTTGAATAAACTTCAATAGTTCTTGGTGAATAATTTCTATATTTTAGCTCTCTTTGTAAATTTTGTATATAATCTTGATTTTTCATGTTATTTTATATAATTTATTTGATAATTACTTATATTTCGTATTTTATGACTTTTTGGTAATAAATCAAGTTTTAACTTCGGATAGAGAGTAGTTGGAAACGAAATCCACTCATTCCGTTTCGCTTCGCTACACTTCACTCGGGCTTCGTTTCCAATGGCCCGCGGTTCCCTTTGAGTTAGCCGAAGTTCTACTACATTTCGCTACACTCCATTTCGTA
>JAQUKG010000111.1 GCA_028719245.1 Candidatus Altimarinota bacterium
ATTCAATTACTATTTAAAACCAATAATAAATTTCTACTTTTGTAGATTAAAATATGTGAAGATATACAGCAAGATTTAAAACCAATAATAAATTTCTACTTTTGTAGATCCGTTGTTTTAAATCAGTTCAAGGAATATTTAAAACCAATAATAAATTTCTACTTTTGTAGATATTTGTAATTTTATTTACATTTAATTTATTTAAAACCAATAATAAATTTCTACTTTTGTAGATTATACTCATCTTGATAATGATAATGTTATTTAAAACCAATAATAAATTTCTACTTTTGTAGATAGCTATTCAAGTTTTTTTAGATGTGTTATTTAAAACCAATAATAAATTTCTACTTTTGTAGATAAGCTAGAAAGTAGGGAATACCTACTATTTAAAACCAATAATAAATTTCTACTTTTGTAGATATAAAATCGTCTCGTGAGGAAAAAAAACATTTAAAACCAATAATAAATTTCTACTTTTGTAGATTGTTAGTTGAACGGCTAGCCCTACTAATTTAAAACCAATAATAAATTTCTACTTTTGTAGATCGATCTTATTTATTTAAACAAAAAACATTTAAAACCAATAATAAATTTCTACTTTTGTAGATTAATATTTCTTTGCAGCTTTCTTTGTTATTTAAAACCAATAATAAATTTCTACTTTTGTAGATTTTTGATTTATTTCTAAATATAGATTATTTAAAACCAATAATAAATTTCTACTTTTGTAGATTAAATTATCGTGAGTTTTTTTAGATAATTTAAAACCAATAATAAATTTCTACTTTTGTAGATCTAAACCAACGAGCTATTCAGTCAAAATTTAAAACCAATAATAAATTTCTACTTTTGTAGATAAAAGTATGTTTATGAAAAAGAAAAATTTAAAACCAATAATAAATTTCTACTTTTGTAGATAATACTTTTTAAATTCACTCCAAGAATATTTAAAACCAATAATAAATTTCTACTTTTGTAGATAGAGGGGTTTATATCATATTTTTTACTATTTAAAACCAATAATAAATTTCTACTTTTGTAGATTTAAGCATAAATTCAACTTATGCCGATATTTAAAACCAATAATAAATTTCTACTTTTGTAGATCAATGAAATAATAATATCATAAAACAATTTAAAACCAATAATAAATTTCTACTTTTGTAGATTAGAGAGTAAAGAGAGATATGAAATAATTTAAAACCAATAATAAATTTCTACTTTTGTAGATCTTCATATCTCTTTGGATTTATTTCTATTTAAAACCAATAATAAATTTCTACTTTTGTAGATCATAATAAGGTTTATTTCATCATCATCATTTAAAACCAATAATAAATTTCTACTTTTGTAGATGGGTTATGGCTTTTTACCTTTAGTCTATTTAAAACCAATAATAAATTTCTACTTTTGTAGATATTGTTCTATTTCATTCATTGTATTTATTTAAAACCAATAATAAATTTCTACTTTTGTAGATCTTGTGATTTTTCCTTGATTTTCTTTAACTTCTTTATATAATTTTTTCATAAGAACAGGTAATTAAATAATAAAAAGTTTGTTGTAAACTTATTTTATTCCTGTTCTTTTTTTATGCGAGTAAAATTTAAGTAAAACTGGTACCTATGTTCTGGTACAAATAGTTTATTTGAATAAAGATTATTTGATTTAATTTTATGTTTATAGTATAATCAATACATAAAATTTATTAATTTAACTTAACTTTTATGCAAATACAAGATATTTTAAAAGTAGCACTTGAAAAAAATGCTTCTGATATAATTATAACAGGTTGAACTAAACCAAGTTTAAAAGTAAATTGAGATATTTATTTTTTTGACGATTTAGAAATTATTTCAAAAGAAGAATCAAAACAAATAGTTTTATCAATTATGAATGAATCTCAAAAAATAAAATTTTTACATGATTTAGAACTTGATTTTTCTATTGAGTTAAAATGATATTCTAGATTCAGAGTAAATGCTTTTGTGCAAAAAGATTGATATAGTTTGGTTTTTAGACCAATTAAAACTGAAATTCCAGAATTTGATAGCTTAAAACTTCCTGAAGTAATTAAAAAATTTACAACTAAGAAAAATTGACTTGTTTTGATTACCGGTTCAGTTTGAAGTTGAAAAACAACAACTCTTGCATCACTTATTTGAGAAATAAATAATAATCAGTCAAAACATATTATTACAGTTGAAGATCCTATAGAGTTTGTTTATAAAAACAAGAAATCAATTATAGAACAAAGGGAAGTTTGAACTCATACTTTAACATATGATAATTGATTAAAATATGCACTAAGACAAGCTCCAGATGTAATTTTAATTTGAGAAATGAGAGATCTAGAAACTTTTAGATTAGCTCTTCGTGCTGCTGAAACTTGAAATTTAGTTTTTGCAACACTTCATACTTCCGGAGCTGCTAGAACAGTTTCAAGAATTATTGATATGTTTCCTTGAGATGAAAAAGATAAAATTAGACAACAATTATCAGAGTCTTTACTTTGAGTAGTTTGGCAACAATTACTTAAAACATCTGATTGAAAATGAAGAGTTGTGGCTAGTGAAGTATTGGTAAACTCTTCATCTGTTGCCAATATGATTAGAAAAGATCAAACTCATCAAATTCCAAATGCAATAGAAACTTGAAAAGAAAATTGAATGATAACTATGAAATCATCAATTGAAAATTTATTTTGAAAATGATTAATAGATGAAGAAAGTTATAATTATAATTTAAGTCTACTTGATAAATTTAACTAAAACTAAATTTTTATAAATTATAAATTCAGTGTTTTTCATCACTAAATATTTTTTTATCTTTAAAAGTTATTACTCTTTTTTTAAAAGTATCAACTATATTTTTGTCATGAGTTGCAATTATTATTGTAATTCAACTTTTATTTAATTCATCAAAAATTTTTAATATGCTTAATGCTGTTTTTGGGTCTAAA
>JAQUKG010000112.1 GCA_028719245.1 Candidatus Altimarinota bacterium
GTTGATATCATAATGATTGAACTTGCTATAATTGAAGTAATTCAGTAAATTGTTGAAATAATTGATTTTGACCACAATTTATACAATGAAATTGAACTACTTGAAAAGCTATGAGTTTTGATGGAATAAATAGTTGGATTAAAACTAATAATCCATATTCTAATTTAGATAATACATCAAGAACATATATAGTCTTAGGGAAAATAATAAACTATAATCCTTTAAGATCAGACACTTTTATATGATGATGAGATTATAGATTGTGATTATATGATAGTGGTAGCGGTGTTTTAGAATATAGAGATTATAGAATTGGTAATATAGTAAGGGATAATAATTACTTAATTCAAAATAAATATTACTTAATAGTATGAGAATATGATAAATATAAAAATCTTAGTTCTATATATATAAATTGATTAAGTACATCAATTCAAACCTGATGAGCAAATATATGACGGCCTACTCAACCAGTTCTTTTTTGAAAAAATTATTGATGAATGTGAGCATATGATTTTTTAAATTGAAGTATTGATGAAGTTCGTATTTACAACCGTGCACTTTCAGATAGTGAAATTCAAAACCTATATAATTCTACAAAATAATTTACTTTTTATAAAAAATTAAAATGAAAAAAATTTATTTAATAGACTGAAACTCTTTTATTTATCGTATGTTTTTTGCTTTACCAGAATTTTCTACAAAAGACTGAACCATCGTAAATGCACTTTTTGGTATGGCAAAATTTTTTGTTTGACAATTGACTAAAGAAAATCCTGATTATTTAGTTTTTATAAAAGATGCTCGCTGAGAAAATTTTCGTCATAAAATTTATGCTGATTATAAAGCTACAAGAGAAAGAATGCCAGACAATTTAAGAAGTCAGATTTCACTAATTGAAGAAATGATTTCTAAAATGGGTTTTGAAATAATTGAAATTCCAGGTTTTGAAGCTGATGATGTAATTTGAACTTTGGTAACTTCGCTGTGAATAGATAAAAACAATGATGTTTATATACTTTCTTGAGATAAAGATTTATATAGCTTATGTCAAAATAATGTAAAGATTTATGATACAATGAAAGCTAAAATTTATGATTATGAACTAGCTAAAACAAAGTTTGATGTAAATCCAGAACATATAATTGATTATTTAGCAATTGTTTGAGATAGCTCAGATAATATTCCTGGAATTAGTTGATTTGGACCAAAAAAGGCTGTTGATTTAATAAATAAATACGGAACAGTTGAGGAGATTTTTAATCATATAAATGATGAAGATTTTATTTTAAGCTGAAAAACTTTAGAAAAATTGAAAGAAAGCAGGGAAATAGCTTTTTTATCAAAAAGGCTAGCTACAATTGATAAAAATGTAGAATTAAATAATTTTTATTTGGAAAATTTTAAATTTAATAAAGAAAATATTTTGAATGAAGATGTTAAAGAATTATTTAAAAAATATGAATTTAATTCTTTATATAGCGAAAAGAAAAATTTACAAACTTGGAATGATTTAAATTTAAAAGTTCAAATTATTAAAAATAATGATTATTTAGAAAAATTAAAAGAGATTTTAAAAAATTATAAGAAAATATTTTTTGATACTGAAACTACATCTTTAAATATTATTGAAGCAGAACTTGTTTGAATTAGTATTTATCTTGATGATGAAAATATATTTTATATTAATCATATGCATAATTGAGAAAAAGTTAAAACAGAAGATTTAAAAAATTTCATAAATTATTTATTTTCGCTTGATATAGAGATTATATGACATAATTTAAAATATGATTTAGAGATAATTGAAAATTTTCTAAGTTGAAATTATTCAACTGAGGCTTCAAAAAATAGTCAAGATAAAAAAGAAGATTTTCATTGACAAATGACTTTATGATTATAATATGATAATTGTTTATTTATTAATTTAAAAAATATGTTTAAAAGTTGAAATCCAGCTTTAAAAGCTGATACATTTACTTGATTTAATGTTTGAGAATCTAACGAAACTATGACTTTAGAATGAACTACAAATAAGTCTTATATTTTATTATGACTTGTGGTTTTATTTTCTATTTTAGTTTGGAATTATCAAAGTTTGGTATTACCTTTTTTCTTACCTATTATTATTGTAAATTTAGTATTATGATTTGTAATAATCTGGAAAAAAGAATTAGCTCCAACTTTGGCTCCTATTTATGCAATATTAGAATGAATTTTTATTTGAGTTATATCTTCAATTTTTGAATTAAAATATCCATGAATTATTATTCAAGCTATTAGTTTAACTTTTTGAGTATTTTTAACAATGCTTGTTTTATATCAAACAAAAATAATTAAACCAACAGAAAATTTTAAATTATGAGTTGTTGCTGCAACTTGATGAATTGCGATTATTTATTTAATTTCGCTTTTTGGTTCAGCAACTTGATTATATAATATTTGATATATTCACGAGGTTTGATGAATTATTTGAATATTAATAAGTGTTTTTATTGTTACAATTGCTGCTTTAAATTTAGTTTTAGATTTTGATTTTATAGAATCTTGAGTTGAGGCTAAAGTTCCAAAATATATGGAATGGTATGCTGCTTTCTGATTACTTGTAACTTTAGTTTGGTTATACTTAGAAATTCTTAGACTTTTATCTAAATCAAGAGATTAAAAAAAAATGAGCGAAAGCTCATTTTTTTAAACTCTATATTCTCTATACTCAACTTTTACCTTATTCACAACATCTCTAATCATCTTTTCGTTTTTATTTAGAGTAGAATTTCAGCTTTTTACTTCTAGAAAAACTATTTTTTCTAAATCTCAAGCAGAAAGTCAATCAAAAACTATATAATCAATTCATTTTCAAACAAAAGTCATATCACGAGGTTTATATGGAAAATTTGGTAAAAAGGGAAGTACCTTTT
>JAQUKG010000113.1 GCA_028719245.1 Candidatus Altimarinota bacterium
GGAAAAAAAATATACAATAAGGCCCATACTTAAATAGTTATTTATAAAGTTTTATGCTTAAATTAACACAATTATTTGAAAAATACTCAATAGAATTAACCAAAGAACAAATTAATTTGTTTCAAAAATTCTTAGAAATCTTTTTTGAAACTAACTCTCAAATAAATCTTTCGGCTATTAGAGATGAAGATTGAATTATAGAAAAACATTTTATTGATTCTATTATGCTGACAAAATTTTCTAGTATTGAATGAAAAATTTTAGATTTATGAACTTGATGATGATTTCCTGGAATACCATTGAATATGGTTGATAAAAATAATAGTGAATTTATTTTGGTTGATAGTATTTGAAAAAAAGTTCGTGTTGTAAATGAGTTTATACAAAAATTAAAATTAAAAAATATAAAAGCTATTTGTGGAAGAGCTGAAGAATTATGACAAAATATAGAATATAGATGAAAGTTTAATATGGTAGTTTCAAGAGCTACTGCATATTTACCAACCTTGGTTGAATATGCTATTCCATTTTTAAAAGTATGATGAATATTTGTTTGCTATAAATTAGATAATGATGAAGAAATATCAGATTCAAAAAAAGCTTTAGATTTATTAAATGCAGAAATTATTGAAATTAAAAAATATGAAATAAATTGACAAAAAAGAATATTTATATTTATTCAAAAAATAGCTGAAACTCATAAAAAATATCCAAGAATTATCTGAGAAGCTTTAAAAAATCCTTTAAAATAATTAAATTATGATTTATATAATTCCAACTGATACCTGCTTTTGAATAGCTTGTGCTTTAGATGACACAAAAAGCTATCATAAAATTTATAAAATAAAAAATAGAGAGTTAAATAAACCTCTAGCTATTATGGTTGAAGATTTTGATTGGCTTTTAGAAAATACAACTCTAAATTTAGAACAAGTAGTCTTTTTAAAGAATTATAAAAAACCCTTTACAATTCTGACAAATTGTCCTAGAATTGAAATGATTTTAAACTTAGAACAAGAAGATTTTAATTATGAAAATAAAAAATTTTATAAGAAAATAGCTTTTAGAGTTGCAAATAATGAAATTGAAAAAAATCTAATAAATGAAGTTTGACCTATTTTTTTAACAAGTGCAAATTTTTCTTGAGAAAAAGAGATTTATGATATATATGAAGCGAAGAAACAATTTTTAAAATATACTAAAGATATAAAATTTTTATGAGAAAATTATAAACTTGATGAAAAAATTAAACCTTCTGATATTTTTGAATTTGATTGAGAAAATTTGGAAATAAAATATTTAAGAAAAAATTAAAAACTGTTTTTTAATACTCACATATAAGCAAGTCAAATAGCATCTGCTGCATCATCTGGCTTTGGAATTTCATTAAGTCAGAAAAATATTTTTATAGCATTTTGAAGTTGTAATTTATTTGCCTTTCAGTTACCACAAATTGCTGATTTTAATTCAAGAGGAGTATATTCAAGTATTTCTACTCATATTTTTGCAAATTCATATAAAACCACTCCTCTAACATGAGAAACATCAATTGCAGTTTTTACATTATTTGAGAAAAAAAGTTTTTCTATCACTACTATATTTGGAGAATATTTTTGAATTAAAATATTTAAATCTTTTGAAACTTCTAAAATCTTATCTTTTAGTGAAATTTTTGGAGTCGTATGAATTATTCAATAATCAAGTAAAATCTTTTCATTTCATTTTTTCTCAATAATAGCATATCAAATAGTTGTAGTTCAAGGATCTATTCAAAATATTATCATAATTTTAGGTTTAAAGTAATAAAAAGCCATCTGGCTTTTTATTTTTATTTGTTTTTAATACTTCTAAAAGCTTAACTATAAAGATTTTTTAAGACTTATAAAACGAGTGCGGAAATATTAATATAATTGTTTAAAAAATCAACTTTAATTTATGTTATTTTTTATAGTTTTCCCAAAAATTTCACAATGATTATGTAATTTATGGCATAATACTAAAATATTTATTCATCTCATATTTACTTCAAGAGGTAAATAAGTTTCAATTTACATTGTTAAAAATATTTAATTTTACATCAATTCAAGTTGATGACTTTGATAAAATATCTCCATATAAAAAATAAGTTTATTTATCAGTTATAACTCAACTAAAACTATAATTTGAGTCAAAGCTTCAAGTAAAACATCATAAATTATCATTTCAAAAATTTACAGAAAATCAACTTCATACACTATAACTTCAACTTAAGGAATTATATCAAATAGCTTTTAAACATTCTTTAAAAGGATTAAAAAGCATATTTTGTTGCAAAAAAATTTCATTATTTGATAATAAACTCATATTATTTCAAATAAGTTTATATACTCAAAAAACTCAAATTGTTAATATAACAGTGGAAATAATTATTTCAATTATAGAAAATGCTTTATTTGATTTTTTCATTTAATTTTTATAAAAAAATAATTTATTTTTTCTTTTCTTTTAAGTCTTTAATTATTCATATAATTCAGGCAATAAACAAACTCATATCAGTCATAACTCAACCAATACTTCAATAATTAATATTATAAATAATCCAAAATAAAACTATTACTAAAAATCCAA